>JADZFV010000058.1 GCA_020854255.1 Candidatus Melainabacteria bacterium
AAGCTATATCTTCCGTTTCCCGGCTTAGTTCTCGAATCTCACATGCATAGCTGCGTGCGGGAGTTGTAGGCCGGATTTTCTCTGACTGGAAATACCTACCTCCCGCACCGTTGCTGCATCTTAACCAAGAGCGGCGCGGTTCGAAATGCAAAAAAACTGAAGGAGTCGTGAGATGCCACACCAACATCCTCACGGGTTCGACGCCGCCGCTACGAAGCGCCGCCTTGCGTCGACCTGGTTCAAGACTATCTTTGGCATAACTCTGATTTCCGTGCTTGCTGTCTCCGCCCTGTTGTATTTCGGGCTGAGCTACACATGGGGAGTTGTGCTTCTCGGCGCCTGGTCGCTGGTACCGGTATTCAGCTGGTATCACAGCGGCTCGCTTGTTCTGAAGTTGATGAAGTGTCGCGAGCCAAACGCGCACAATCCCGAGCACCAGCGCCTTGTGCGTTTGGTGGACGAGCTGTATCCGGTAACCGGCCTCAAGGTCAAGCCGCCCGTCTACATCTCGCCGATCCCGATGCCCAACGCTTTTGCGACGGGTCGCGATCCGGCTCACAGCTTCATTGCCGCAACCGAAGGGTTGCTGCACCTCGACCTCACCGACGCCGAGCTCAAAGCCGTGCTCGCCCATGAACTCGCGCACGTGAAGTGTCGCGACGTCTCTATCGGGTCTTTTATGGCTGTAATGGGCTCGCTGTTCGCCATCGTTCTGTCCGCCGGACTGCCTGGACTCTTCCGGGGTGTGTTCTCCGGCGGTGAAGCGCCTTTGCTCGACAAGCTGTCGGACAAGGTGAACAAGGACAAGAAGCGGTTCTTCATGCCTGATGGCGGCGTTGCCGGCTTCATCATGATGCTCTTTTTGTTCTACGTGGTAAGCATTCTCACCAAGTTCCTGGCGCTGTTCGTCAGCCGCTGCCGCGAAAGCGCTGCCGACGTTCTGGCCGCTCAGTGGACAAATGACCCCTGCGCTCTCTCATCGGCGCTGCAGAAGATCCGCAACTTCATGATGCGTCAACGTCGAGACCTCAGGCTCATCACGCTTACCCGCGGCATGAAGCCCCTCTTTATCGTCAACGCGTTTGACGACGACGATGAGAGCGGTGCCGACAACAGCCTGGGCGCTCGCCTTGGCCGTTGGTGGCGCGGACTGGGTGAACACCACCCGTCCGTCGAAAAGCGCATCGCCGAGCTGGACGCCATGTCCGGCGGTCAGTGCCCGCCCGTTGCCGATCGGTAAAACCGAGACAACTGCACAGGCAAAAGCTGCGCTTCGAGGGGTTCTGCTTTCAGTGAATATCGAAAGATGCGCACTGACTGCAGGACCCTTCATTTTTTGCAGACATTTTTATTACGGCATATAATAGTCTAATGAAGCCCCCCAGAGCGCAGACATTCCACGCCACTCAAGTTTCAAATTCAAAAACTCTAGTTCCAGGTACCGGCTTGTTTGGCTGCAACCCAGTGCGCACGGGCGATTGCATCATCAGTCAAAGTGGCAATCAATCCAGATTGCGCCGCATTGAAAATCATTATCACCAGAGCGATCGCGATTACCGAATAGGTCATGATCGTGCCGTATTCGGCGCTTCCATCACCGGAAGTGGAGCTTACGAATTTGCTCAGTCTGTCTTTTGCGGACTTCATAGCACTTGCTCCATTGGTGGGAACTCCCATGTGTATGGCGCGTATTGCGCCTTTAAGTTCGCTGACAACAAAGTATCACGCGCCATAAAAACATCAAATAGAAAGCGTTAATACAGTATCGGTTTGCAAAGTTCAAGATTTGTGGCTGATCGTACGGGGTAGTCAAGACAATCACGCCAGTTTATTTTGGGGGATCACTTGAAATCCCGCGTGTCATCGGCATTTTCATCAGCCATTCAAGAGGACGAGCAACAAAACTTTTTCCAAACAGTAGTATCAAATATGCATTAGCCTCTGCTAAAATTAAGCAACTCAAATCTAGTCATCAAGAGTCTTTTTTCGAGATTCTGTCCAAAACCCATTTCAAGAAAGGCGAGCGAACAATGGAAAGCGTAGCCATTCAAAGCCCAACATCTTTGTTGTCTTTCACCATCGCCTGCGATGAAAGATGCCAAATGGTGTACAGATTCAGCTCGCTGGTCAAGTGGTGGGATCGCGAGCACGTATTCACTTTTGTCGACCGCGATTCGAGAAATCCAGGCGCTCAGCGCCTCGTCAACGAACTGGACAGCTCGCCGTGGAGCCTTATGCTGATCGATGAAGAAGGTAATCGCTGGTCAGGACCTGAGGCAATTCCGCTGATTTTGAAACACTTGCCTCTGGGCAAATTGGCTGCTGTTTTCTACATCTTGCCGGGCACGATGTGGGTAACAAAACAGTGTTATCTGTTCGCCTCACGCAATCGCCGCTTGCTCACGCAGCAAAACGCGTAGGCAATACGAAAACAAACTTTCACAGGGCAGGCGCATGCAGCTCCCTTGCAGTATCTATGCGTTTTCCATGGAAAGCAGCGACAAAACCTCTGCTTCTTCCAATCCCATTTCGCGAGCTGCGGTAAGAGCACACCACAGGTGCTGCTCTAATTCGCTGTTTTCCATTAAAACACTGCTGGGTACAGGAATCGGTTGAGAGCGGGAAAAAACTTCCAGGCGACCGGGAAAGTAGGGAACAAACTTTTGCAGTTCTGAGCCCGGAGGATCTTCAGCAATAGCCAATCTCCTGCGAGTATCCATATTGGCGAGCACCTCTCCCAGCGCTTCGATGGCATCACCACCAGCAGCGCCTGCTTTGAGGTCGCGATAGCCTTCGTCGGTAATGACGAGAATGTTGGCAGTAAGCGCCGAGCAAAACAAAGACAGTTCGTCCATCGAGCGCGGCGTCAATTCAAAGAGGCAATAGCGCGCTGTCTCGTCCATCGAAAGCAAACATATCAAAGCTTCTCCGGCCGGCAGCACCGCCGTTGGTGGCAAAAAATGAAATTGCTCGCCGAAGTTCGAACTCATCACTCTGGCCATAAGCTGGGTAACGATGCCAAACGGCTGTTGCTTCCGTCCTGTAATGGCTACGACTGTGGGATTGAGGCGACGACGCCAGTTGCGTGCCAGACTCTTCAACGCCTTAAGCGTATCGTCCACGGCTATAAGCGGGAAGGACGAACCGGCGATCGGATAACTGCCACGTTCGCTGACTATGCAACCCATGGCTCCGGCCGAAAATGCGTCGCCGAGAAAGTCGTGACCGTCAAAACGCTCCCCGGGCAAAGCCACAAACCATGAGCCTTCTTTGATTTCTCGCGTGTCAATGCAAAGTTCCGCAGCCGCTGATTCGTCCGGCATCATTCCCTGGGCAAGACGCCCAGTGGTTATTTCCAGGATTTCTTCTGCAGTGAAAGTGGCTACCATCGTCCGGCCTGTTTGAAAATTTAAGTAAGCATACTCGCTTACTTACCCGCTGGACCGCCCCATGAATTTTGACAATTTTCTCAATAAGGATTTGGTCTTCGCAACAAGCGATTACAGACGATATAAAAGGATGATTTCCATAATCGCAAACACCCAGGTGAAAGGAACCGCCAGAGTAAAGGCTACCTCCAGACCCCAGTCGATCGGGTCACCGTCGAGCATCATGCAGACGTAAATGATGCCGCTGCAGAACGGTGTAACGAACCAGCCCATAATGCCGGTCATCAACGCAACTAAAAGTAATACTGTCCAGAGATCCATTTGATTTTTCTGCCAATGAGCGGTCCGAAAATACTCCACCGCATGCTTGATAATCGCACCTGCAGGGCTTTCTTACCAGGGTGCAAATACGAAGTTTGGGTGCTTTTTGACCTTTCAGAAAATGGAATGATTCGCAACTAGTTGCAAAGATGACATAGCTAGCGCAGGGATTGTTGAGACGAACTCTCAATAAGGTAAGATCGGCAAGGTCCTGAACCGGTCGGAAAAACGTCCCCACATATACCTTGGAACCCAGAAATATCTTTAGGTTTAACGGTTGATCCCGAAGTTATGAGCCTTCTAGACTCAACGAGTAATTTTCATTACTTCAATTCGCCCGGAGAAACTTCTCTCCTTTCAGGAAACCCAAAATCATCGTCATGTTTCAGCTGTTTGTTTGCTCTCTATTCGGAGAGCGATCATTTACGCAAACAACTATGCTTTTGGCTCAGTCACGAAAAGGAAGAGGTAAACAACCTAGCATGGCTCTTCGCAGCTGCGATAAGTCTTGTGTTTGGTCTTCTCCTGACGTGCGGCAAATGCTGTCGCAGGGAGGCACTACCATGGGGAAACCCACAAAAATCTATGTTTGCATCCGGGGCAAGAAATGCCCAAAGCGCGGCAGCAAGAAGGTGTTGGCAGAACTTCAAGCCGAAGTAGCAAACCAGGCTAGCTCGCTGGAGGTCAATGGCTGTGGATGCCTTGGCACGTGCAAGAAGGGTCCGAGTCTCATTGTGACGCCGGACAAAGTTCGCTATGGACGCGTAAGACCTCAAGACAGCGCCGAGATCGTCAAGGCTCACAGCGCAGGAACAGGTCCCGTCGAAAAACTGGTGATCACGAAGAAAAAGAAGAAGTAGCACCCGCACTTCACCTGTCGAGATCGGCCACCGCCCCGCTCTGCGCCAACACCGCTTAGCGATATCACATAGTTAAGTCCAAATTCTGAGTTCACGTGGAATCGCAGTCGACAGCAGTCGCGCGGTTTTTGAGTGACCTGTCAACTGCGTCTATTTCCGCATCGGGCGACTGCTGTGCCCGATCGGTACTCATGATAAGGAGAAAAGTCATGAAACGATGGCAAAATCGTCGCTTCTCTGAACTGGTGTCGCAAGTTACTGAAACGCGCGATGTGCTTGCACGTCAAAGCGATCTGTCGCCGCGCAACACCATCGTCAATGAGAAGCTGACCGCACTCGTTCGCTACGTGACGCTACCGCACAACCAGGCGGTCGCCAAACGCGCTCTACAATTCCTGAACCAAACCGGTGTGACGGCTGACCTGCGTGCTCTCTGCCAGCGCGCCGAATTCCAGCTGGAGCTCTTCTACAGCCATCCCGACCGGGTTCTGGACTTCCCGTACATCGATCACTATCTGAAGCTGGCGCTCAAGGAAAGCGAACTGGCCAACCTCAACGCCAACAGCCGCGTCGTTTTCGTCGGTGGTGGCCCGCTTCCGTGGACGCCCCTGGTGCTGACGATCGTTCAGTCCGCGCGCGCCCAGGACATGCTCGCAGAACTGACGCGCTGTCTGGTCGACGGCGATCAAGCCGACGACCAGCTGAAGAAAGTCATCCACCGCGAATTTTGGCGTGACTGGCCCAGCGCCTTCCAGGTATTATCCGTCGAGAAAGAACCGGAAGCGGCTTCTCAAGCGGTGAAGGCTCTCACCAGGCTGGGCATGCAGGACCACGTCCAGGTCACCGCAGCCGATGGTGCGCACCTTGTCGTGCCGCCCGGCTTCGACACCTTCTTCATTGCCAGCATGGTGACGGAAAAGGAGCGCGTGATGCTCAACATCATGTCGCAGGTCGAGCCCGGCAAGGAGATCACATTCCTGGTTCGCAGTGTTGACCCCGTCAACATGCGCGCTTTGCTCTACGAACCGGCCGATGAGCTGCTGGAGGATATGGAAGCATGCATCCCCGGCTTGACCTGGGAAGACACCTTCCTGCCAGAGGATGGCTCGATTTTGATCAATTCCGTGCACGTCTACAAGTACCGCCGTCCGCTGGAAAGCGAGACGGAGACTGCTGCGTAACCTTCATGGAAAGAACCGCTTGCGCAGGTCAGTTTTTAGCCTCCGTCTTTCCTTTCCTGCAGTCAGCCCGCACAGTACTCCGAGCGTTTCTCTAATTCACTCTTCAAACAAACTTCGCGCGCCCGCTGCACGTGAAGTTCGAGTACTTTCTGACGCTGCTCACGAAATTCCTGATGTGCGCCCGTATTCAATGCGAGCGCCAGATATAACCAAGGAGCCACAAATGGACCACACGCATCACATGCCGGACGCCAGCGCCTTCGCCGCGCCCGAATGGATGATCGCATCCGTCGGCATTCTCTTTCTGGGATTCGCCGGCTTCTATCTCTACCGCCTGTTTCGCCCCACCATGGTCAAGAACGCCATTGGCTTCTTCGACTGGGAAGGTGAAATCGGGCATTTCATCTGCATGCTGGCAATGGCGAGCCATCTGGCATCCTGGCTGATTCCCGTCCCCGCAATCGCGTGGTCGTGGATACTCGGTTTTGGAACCCTGTACTATGCCCTCCGCGCCCTCACCTGGGGCAGGCGCCTGGCGTTCAACAAGCAGTGGTGGGATTGGACCCACTCGGCGATGTACCTGGGCATGTTCACCATGTTCCAACCGCTCCCGCTTAACCCGCTCCTGACCAACGTCTTCAACGGTGCGATGCTGCTTTTCTGGGTTTGGTTTTCCGGCTATTACGTCAAGGACTCGGTTCTCGACGCCCGCGCCGGCAAGAGCCTATCGTTCACCTCAGACCTGGCTCACCTTTCGATGGGCGTGGTTATGCTTGTGATGATGCTCCTGCCTGCATTACTCATGCCCGGGCATTCGCATCACACAAGCAGCAACACTGACCATTCAGAGCATTGCGCGCCGGTGTCCCAGCCTGCGCATCAGCACCAGCACATCCCTGGCGACACCGCCAATTTACACTGCAATCGCTGATCAATACGGACAAAACGGCAGGCCGATTCTTCAGCCGCAGTTTTTGAGGGTTAAAACCTGAAACCGGCTTGTTAGCACTAACAAGCCGGTTTCTTTCCTTGAGGGCACTCTACTACATGCACTCGCAGCCGGTACAAAAGCATTCTGCCAGCCGGGCACCATACACAGTGCCATTACTTTAAAAGTGTATGTATTCACTGGCAGACACTGCCAGTTTTAAGAAGTGGGCAACGAAGATCATGCGCCGCAAAGACAGATGCGTGGCAAGTCTTTGCTTTGCACAACCTTCCCGTTGCCATTGAAACAACGTCCGGCGCTGATCATTTACTTAAAAGTCATGCTTCTCTGGCAGTGTATAGTAATTCCGGAAATTCAAGCATATAACTATACGTACTTACACCAGTGACTGTTCCACGCCCGAGGACTAGGATGTGATGGCCTCTGTGGAGAAAAGTCATGTCAGTCAGAATTCAAGCCGCAGCAGCCGCCCTTTTCATCGCATCAAGCCTGATTCAAACGCCGGTTTTCGCACAAGCGGCGCAGAATCAATCGCTCACGGCCGAGGAGCAAATTGCAGCACAGAATTTCAATGGCATCGACATTGTCTCCGATTCGCTCGGTACATCACTCAACGGCGGCATCAACGCCGGAATGCCCACCGGGCAGCACTTCAACCAGGGCATGACCGGCGACCAGAATGCGCTCAACAACAGCTGGATGCACAACGGCTTGTCTTCCCAGCTCAACAGCCAGAATACTCAGCTTGGCCAGGCGAGCATGTTCAATAACAGCGCCACTAGTGGAATGGGCTGCATGACCAATAATGGCATCAGAAACGGCACGAACAACTGCATGAACAACAACGCCATGAATAATGGCATGAACAGCAGCATGAATAATGGGATGAATGGAATGAATGCCATGAATAATGGCATGAACAACGGCATGATGCACAACGGTTTTTCAAACGACATGTCCGGCAACATGAACAATAACGGCGGCGGCATCGTGCAAACAATCGGCAATTGCATCATGAGCGATCCGAAAATGATGCAACGCGCAATCGGAGTTGCCGGAGCAGCAGCCTTGCTAGGAGTCTTTGTGAGCAATGGCGGCGTAGGCGGCATAATGCGTTCTGCGGGAATGGACAACACTCGCCACATTCGCGGACCGGGCGGCGGCTATTAGTTCAGACAAGAGTACTGCATCCCCACCCGCCGGTTGCCGATCAAATTTCGACGGGCTAACATGGCTGAATGAAGCGATTCACAGCCCTCGTTTTTGCTATGCTCCTTGCATGCGGATGCAGCACACAACCCGAATCACAGACGCCGGCAATTGGTCCTCGCATAGCCTTTGACCAAGAAGAGTTTGACTTCGGACCAGTCGCCGAAGGTATCGAGCTGAAACACGTCTTCAAAATCACAAATACCGGGACAGAGACATTACAAATTACCAAAGCAGCATCTACCTGTGGTTGCACCATTGCCAAGCTGCCCAAGTCAACATTGAATCCCGGCGCATCAACGCGACTGACAGTCGAGCTCGACACGTCAATGAAACAAGGAGAAGTGACAAAGACCGTAGACGTCGATAGCGATGATCCTGACCGCCCAAAGGTGATTCTCGCCATGCACATGGATGTGGAGAACCGCCACAAGTCGTTATCCGAACACAGCAAAGCGAAGTTTCTTACCGACGAAAAATGCATCAATTGTCACGTTGCTCAGGGAGTTGGGCTATTTGGCGAAGAACTCTATAAAGCCGACTGCGGGATGTGTCATGGCGAAGATGCGCAGGGCAAAGTAGGTCCATCCTTGATCAGAGACTACAAGGACCCGGCCGTACGTAATTACGTGTTGGAGGTGACCGCGCACGGCAGCAAACGCCATGCTTCGATGCCCGGATTCCTTGAAGACTCCGGAGGTCCGCTTGCCAAAGTGCAAATCGACTCCATAATTGAGTATCTCGCCACACTTAAGGAAAAGAAATAATCTAGAATGCAGGACACCGCCGGCGAGGATGATACCGTCCATGATACTACCACTCTGACCGGCAACAGCAAAGCTCACGAGGCAATATCATTTTTTCAATCTAAAACCAGACGGACACGGCTTCGTGATACGGCTGCCAAAACTAGGTCTTGACGAACATTGAAAAGATCACCAGCCCCCACAATAGACCGCCGAGTACCATAAAAACCCAATTGACGATTGAAAACTTCTGGTTGAGCACTGCATCCGGACCGCCATTTACATCATTGATAGCTTTCTGCAGCATGGCCAGTGGAACCACATTCAAAAGCGAAAGTAAAATGCAGGCCGGGTGCTCGATTCTACCAATAAAGTTTCCGGCGAAATAAATCAGCGCCAGTACTACAGGTGGCGTTGGTGGTGCTTTTCCACCGTGTTTCGTTATCAGGTCAATCATCTTCGGAGCTAGAGCAAAGAAAAACAGAGGCGCAAATAATGCTCTGGCGGCTGGAAAACATTTGACCTGCTCTCTTTCATGCAAATATTTCCAATTCATGAACATCCAAAACATTGCATACATGCCAAAAAAGAGGCTGTTGAGAATAATCAATTTGCCAATGCTGATTGAATATAGGATTTGTTTATCCGCCAAGGGGACTCGCTCCGCGTCGCCCACCTGATCGCCGGAATTTGAATTCTCAGCATTGTTCTGCACAGTTTGACCCTTTAATCTCCACTCAAACCGTCAACGATAGACCGCCTCGCCACCCTCGAGCTGTTTTTAATCATGCCGGGCGGCTAAGGCATTTCCAAAAGCTCTATATCATTCCGCTCAGCGTCTATATGCACGCCCGGTTCGAAATTTATTCAATTCGCTCCAGCGACGATTTGAAATTTGTCACCGCGAAGAGACACACTCCCGCCTGCCGGAACTTCTTTACCGGTCCGCCTGGTCAAAAGTGTTCCAGCTAAGGCGGGCTTAATTGCAATCGAATAGCTGCACAAAACGGCAACTACCCGAACTACGAAATTGAGGTGTCGTCCATCCGGACTTCTCAAAACTCAGTGCACATCCCCACAGCATGGGGCAGCTACTTCCTCTACCGGCTGAGGTTTTGCTGTTCGGCAAAAGACTTTTGCGAATTTTCCAAATATGCCAAAGACGGCTAAAAACGGAAGCATTTGCACAACGGAATTGAAAAATGCGGTCCAGCAACAACAAGGCTGCATAGATATTCCTCCATGAGGGGGGACCTGCTAGACTCCTACAAAGAATCAGTCCAATTCAAGAGAGTTTTTTACTCAGTGACAACACTGAGTGTGGGTTTTAGGCTGCTTTTTGGGTTCCTCCTCCAGATCTTCGCCGTCCTCGTCCTCACCAAAGGAAGATTCGCCACGACGCAAGAGTTGCCAGAGCTCGTCCATAACACGAGCAGAATCATCCGCTTTTACGGCTTCCACGACGCATGTCTCCAGATGCTGCTTGAGCATCAGATGCGCTGTTTTATCCAGAGCTGCCTGCACAGCTTTAAGCTGAGTCAGGACATCAATGCAATATTTTTCGTCGTCAATCATGCGTATGACCGCCGCCAGGTGCCCCTGTGCTTTAACCAAACGGGACCTGAGCTGACGCTTTGTGTCGCCTGTGATAGCCACGCATTTACCGCCTAAATCTATATGGGATCGCCAATCAAGCAATGAAAGCAGAACTAAGAGGCGAGTTCAACCAATCCCCCCGGTGGGGAGATGCCGTCAATACTAATTGGGTTGTTTTCGAGCTGGATTGCTCAGCGTTTTCCGGCGCCAGCCAGAACCTTACTACCATCATCAATTTTCGCGATTGCCTTTTCGTTTTTGGCAAACATCCCGAAAAACCGCCCGGTAACAGAGTCCGGCTTGCGCCTCTCGGTAATAGCGCGCGATAAAAGTCGATTTGCGTAATTCGCTCGACCTACATCGTCGCAAACTTGCGATCTAGTCGCGTTTTCCATGTGTTGCCCTCTGCATCTCACTAAGAGAACCGCCAAAACGGAGCCACCAGTTTCCATGAGTGTAACCCGGAAAAGCGAGATGACAAGCGATATTTCATCTACCTGAATTTCATTTAACCAGCACAATGCAGCGCAATTACTTCTTTGCAAAAGATCAATTGTTCCAGTACCTTTAAAATCTAGTACTGCTAACGTTTTTCGCACGTTCTTACAGGAGCGGTTTCGCTAAATGTCAGACGCATCTTCACTTGCAGTTGAGCCAAGTTCGCAAAAAAGAATGCCAGACGGTCAAGATACTAGCCTGATATTGCCGGATAACCTGCCCGGGTTGCCCGCCTGGAAAGAGCGCCGCCACCTTTTGGACACCAAGGATTTGACTGTAGAGGAGGTGGAAGCGCTGATTGCCGTCGCCAAACTCTGCAAGCAGATACACTCCAGAGGGCGTGCACCACTGACGGTGCTGAGCCACAAAGTGGTCGGCAATCTGTTCTACGAAAATTCCACAAGAACTCGCAGCAGTTTTGAACTGGCCGCCCGCAAACTAGGCGCCTCAGTTCTCAACCTTGATATTCGCATGTCGTCGGTGGCCAAAGGCGAAACCATCGAGGACACGGCCCGCACACTGGTTTCGATGGGCGTAGATGCAGTTGTCCAGAGGCACAGTTCCTCAGGCAGTGCGCACAAACTGGCCGAATTGCTCAAAGACGAAGTGCATGTTTTAAACGCCGGCGATGGCTGGAACGCGCACCCAACCCAGGCATTGCTTGATCTTTTTAGCATGCAGGAGACCGGAAAAACCATCAACGGGCGCAAAGTTGCCATCATAGGCGATATCACCCACAGCCGCGTGGCCCGCTCCAACATCTGGCTATTGCAGAAGCTGGGAGCCGATATTCATGTAGCCGGACCGCCCACGCTTGTACCTGTACAACTCGACGCCTTCGGCGTTACGGTTCATGAAAAACTCGAGCCCGCCATTAAAGACGCCGACTTCGTGATTGCGCTCAGACTGCAAATGGAGCGCCAGGATGAAGGTCTGATCCCCAGCATCGGTGAATATAAACGGCTTTACAGACTCGATCACGAACGCATCAAATGCTGTAAGCCGGATGTGCGCGTATTGCACCCGGGCCCCGTCAACAGAGGAATCGAGATTACCGACGACCTGGTCGACGACGCGAAAGTTTCCCTTGTAAATTTGCAGGTCGCCAATGGAATCGCAGTGAGAATGGCGGTTTTATACCTTTTGATGTATGACGGCACTGAAGCCAAATAAGATATAGCCCCGCAGGGGCGACGCCATGCGTCGCCCGATTTTCAAATTCAGCGCCAATGCAAGCGCCAACCCGCACCCAAAAACTCAACGGACAAACAAATGGAAAGCGCGATGCTAATCAAGAACGGACGAGTAATAAACCCGACTGATGCCGGCGGAAAGCCTTTGAGCAGCGTGGCCAGCAATCAAAGTCTCGACGTCAGGATTCGAGACGGAAAAATTTCCGAACTGGAAAACGAGCTCAAAACCAAAGCCGGAGAGACCATCATAGATGCACAAGGATGCTGGGTGATGCCCGGATTTGTGGACATGCACACACACCTGCGCGACCTCGCTCAAGCAGACCGGGAAGACATTTGCTCAGGGACGCAAGCGGCTGCAGCTGGCGGATACACCACAGTAGTGGCCATGGCCAACACCGATCCGCCCACTGACTGCGCAGAGATCCTCGACCGTGTAATCAAACGCATTCATGAGCGAGCCCTCGTCGAAGTTTTGCCTGTGGCCGCCGTCACCAAGGGACTGAAGGGAGTCGAGCTCACCAATATGGTGGAGATGTCGGACATGGGCGCCATTGCATTTTCCGATGACGGAATGCCAATCTCAAACCTCGGTGTTTTGCGGCGCGCCTTCGAGTACGCGCGATTGCACGGCCGACCGATTATCAGCCATCCGGAAGACCATGACCTCTCGCACGGCGGCTCCATGAATGAAGGCATGCAGTCTACCTGCCTGGGCATGAAAGGCATACCGTCAGCCAGTGAAGCTGCATGTGTGGCCCGCGAAATCGAGGTGCTGCGCTATACCGGTGGACGCCTGCACTTCGCGCACACGTCAGCCAAAGCATCGGTGGATTTGATTCGCCAGGCCAAAGCGCAGGGGCTCTCCGTAACAGCCGACGCAACACCGCACCACCTGGTTTTGAGCGACGCGGAAATGATGCCGTATGACACGTCTTTCAAAATGAATCCGCCTTTGCGTTCAGCAAAAGACGTCGAGGCGATCGAACAGGCGCTGGTAGAAGGCGTTATCGACGCTATTGCCACGGATCATGCCCCTCACTCGAAATTGGACAAGAATAAGCCGTTCGATCATGCGCCATTCGGCATCATCGGATTAGAAACAGCCTTTGCCCTTTGTTTTGAAAAACTGGTCTTATCAGGCAAAATGCCGCCCAACAAATTTCTGGCTCTAATAACCACGCACCCAGCCAAGATTTTAGGCATTCCCGCACCGCAAATTTCAGTCGGCGCGCGCGCCAATATAGCTATCGTCGACCCTGAGATGCGCTGGCACTTCGAAATTGGCGAGAGTCTCTCGAAGAGCAAGAATTCGCCGTTCAAAGGGCGTGCGCTCAAAGGAAAAAATCTGATCACGATCTTTAACGGCAAGATCGTTTACTTTGACAAAGACCGAGCTCAAAGGCGCATTCAAGAAGTGTGCGCCACTTCGACATAGAATAAAAACGTAAAACACAAACAGACCGAACAGTATCCACACAGAATCCTAATAGAGTCCAAATACAATCATGGGCGTTTTGAAACCGGAATGAGCCAGTATCTAAAAGAAACACGCCGCTATCACCTGGTGATTTTGTTTGCAATGCTGTCGATTGCCGTGTGGCTTACTCCTGTGCAGCACATGATTTCAATCGGGCGTTTTCAGCACTATGCGCTGGCAATTTTTCTCTTTGCGCTGGGATATTTCATTCAGGCAGTGTTTTCCTGGAAAGAATTATCCCGATTGGCCCGATTTGCCTATGCCGCCACCGGGCTGTTCTTCGCCTCGGTTGCGCTTGTCTTTTATCAAAACCCCTGGCTGGTAGACCGCGCCTCCGTAGCCGGTGAAGACAAATTGCAGATGCGCACAAGCCTGCTCGTCAGTTATATGTCGGTCAGCATTATGCTGGGCATAGTCTGGCTTAAGGTTGCTTATGACGAAGCAAAGGAAAAACGCAACAAACAGATGGGGGCAGCCGGTGCAAGCACAGACAAAAGCAAGTCTCAGTCCCCGGAAGTCTCGTAGAGGTCTATGACGGTGAAGAGAATCATACTTCTGGTCGGGGTGCCTGGATCTGGCAAAACGACACTGGCCGCCAAGATTGCCGAGAAGGGCTTTACCATCATGAACGCCGATTCGATTCGTCGAGAGCTATACGGAGATGCTGCTGAACAGGGCGATCCGGTCGAGGTTTTCAAAGTCTTTTTCGAGCGCATGGAAAAATTGATGCAAGATGGAACGGATCTGATAATCGACAACACCAATGCCAATCCAATGCATCGTAAAGAAATTCTCGACCGCGCCAAAAAGTTCGAATACGCAGATGTCCAGCTCTGGCTTATGGATACTCCACTCAATGTTTGCATCGCCCGAAATAAGAAGCGCGACCGCGTGGTGTCCGATGAAATCGTCTCAAAAATGCACATGACCTTGAACCGTGGCGGTCGTCCCAGCCGCGAGGAAGGCAAACTGGTCCTGATTCGTCCAGGCAATGACGAAAACGATTACAGATTTTTCTTTCCGAACTGAAAAAAGTGGGTATGAGAAGTTTGAGTAGTGTCCTACTTCAGTCTAAGTTTCAGGGAGGCCCGCCCCTGGCATGGCCACGATCATGGAAACCCACGTAGACAGTGATAATTCTGCAGCCAAGGCACTGCAGTCAATACTGGACATGGGCTTTTTTGAAACCTCCACGATCAACATAGCCAGCACCGATCACTCCGCAGCAGGCGCCATTTATGTAAGCAAGGGCAGCGCCATCAAGGGTGCGACCTATGTCGAGTCAGGCGAAAAGGAAAAGGTCGAGAAGGGCTACCAGGCGCTGAGAAAACTCCTGGCCCTCCGCCAAGCGTATTTTGTCTACAAAACCGGCGGCGACCACACCATGGCTCTGGAGAGCGAAGGTCTAAACGTCGACATATACACGATTATCGAACAGTTGCCCAATCTGCCGGCCGCCGCACCGGACAAATTTAAGCAAGAACAGACAATTCCACCCAACCAGAAACAGCGCTTCGAGATTGACGCAGAAGAATTGAGAAGCGGCAACAGACCGCAACTCGATAAAGCCGATCCCGAAAAGGTGTCACGCGGCAAGAAAAGAATGCGCAGACTGGAAATGCGCAATATGATTCTGAAAGTCCCTCTGATTTGGGCTTGCATTATCGGACTGGGATACGGCATCTGGCACTATTTTGGGGCGCAGATCAAGAGCGCCATGACCAACAAGTCAAAAACCTCGCAAACCATAAAGCATAAGCCGAGAAGCAGGAGGTCGCACTGACGTGCAGTCGTGAAAACGGCTTAGAGTCGAGTGCGAGGATAGCTTAGTGCTTCGTTTTCAGCCAGTCTGAAAAGGGCAATTATGCTGTGATGGCGGGCCCGCCTATGTCCGAGCAAGTTCAACATAACTTGAAAGTAACCGACCACGGCGCTGAAAAGACCGTCCAGGCTTGTGAAGTGCCTTGCCGCAGCCCCATACAAGAAAAGAGTAATCTCGTGCCCTCGTGGTGGCGCTATGTGACAGGCGCGCCGCGTGGAGATTCTAATTATGATTGCTTATATACAAAAACAGTCTTCCGTATATTTGGCGCAATCCGGCGAATTCGAATTCGATTTCATGATTGTGCGCACCAAGCGGCTTTCCTGGAATTGGCAAAGATTGACGCTTGTCTAAAGTTTTCTCCAGTGATACCTTACAGCTTGTTGTGTTTTGGAAAGGAGATCAGAGCAAGACTTTTTGCTGAGCATTCAGCAACACCCGAGATCAGTGCTGTTCGCTTCTGTTTTATGAGACGAGCCGCCAGATTTGGTGGGGGAAGTGTGGTGCAAATCCACCGCTGTCCCGCAACTGTACATCGATGTAATTTCAGTTCGTGACTAGACTCATGGACGCAACCATCGAGAGCCAGGCTACCCACCTGAATGCTAGAAAACAGGCGCACCTCTTCGAGGCTAGGAGGCACACGTCAGCAAGGCGGGAGAAACACTCTTCGCTTATATGACAGTTCCTCTTGGTGCGGCAGGCCAGGGGGATTTTTTGTCCCTCCCTTTCGAAATTACTGGAGAAAAGGATGAGTCACGTGAATACGACTAATGTACAGGGCGGATATGGTCTTCAAACGGCTGAGTTGACGCAGTGCAGGCAAACAATTGCTGAACACGAGGCTTGGCAAGGAGATGGTTCGCTCCTTGATTCTGATCTGTCTGATAGCAGTCTTTCTACCGTCAATACAAGCACAGCAGCGCTGAAAGCACCGCTCAAAATCTTGAAACGCAATGGTGCAGCCGTCGAATTTAATGCTGATAAGATCAGGGCATCTATATTCAGGGCAGGACAAGCCACCACTGAATTTGGTGGCGAAGTTGCAGACCTGCTTACCGCATGGGTCGTCAACCGACTCGGGCAGAAGTGCACCCAGGCATCTCTAAATATCGAGCGCATACAAGACGAAGTCGAATGCACTCTTATGCAAGCTGGCTATTTGAAGACCGCCCGCGCATACATTATTTATCGAGAGCAGCACCGCGTTCTTAGAGAAGACAAACGTACGGTGGTTGATGTTGTCAACTCTGTCAACGAATACCTTACCCAGAAAGATTGGCGTGTCAATGCAAACGCAAATCAAGGCTACTCTCTGGGCGGTTTGATCCTTAATGTCAGTGGCAAGGTGACTGCCAACTATTGGTTGAGTCACGTTTATCCTGCTGAAATAGGCGAAGCGCATAGAGATGCCCACATCCACATTCACGACCTGGACATGCTGTCTGGTTATTGTGCGGGCTGGTCCTTGCGGACATTGCTTGTTGAAGGTCTCAACGGTGTGCCGAACAAAGTGGAGTCCAGCCCGCCGCTGCACATGTCCAGCGCGGTAGGACAGATCGTAAACTTCCTCGGCACATTACAAAATGAGTGGGCTGGTGCGCAGGCCTTCAGCTCGTTCGACACTTACATGGCACCATTTGTTCGCCTTGACTCTATGAGCTTCGCCGAAGTCAAACAGAACATCCAGGAGCTCATATACAATCTCAACGTCCCTTCGCGCTGGGGCACGCAGACACCATTTACCAATTTGACCTTCGACTGGGTGTGTCCCGACGACCTTAGCGACAAAGTCGCCATAATCGGCGGCAAGGAGGTTTCTTTCTGCTATGGCGATCTACAAAATGAAATGGATATGATCAATCGCGCCTACATCGAAGTTATGACCGAAGGCGATGCCAAAGGTAGGGTTTTCACATTTCCAATTCCGACCTACAACATAACAGCGGATTTCCCGTGGGAAAGTGAAAATGCCGATTTACTATTTGCCATGACCGCCAAATACGGATTGCCTTATTTCCAGAATTTCGTCAACTCTGAGCTCAAACCAAATATGATTCGCTCCATGTGTTGCCGATTGCAGTTGGATTTGCGCGAGCTGCTTAAACGCGGTAACGGTTTGTTCGGTTCTGCCGAGCAAACCGGGTCGATTGGTGTGGTCACTATCAACTGCGCGCGCCTCGGGTACTTGCACTGCGGTGACAAAAATGGGCTAATAAAACAACTCAATTGGCTTTTGGATCTTGCTAAGAACAGTCTGGAGATCAAACGCAAGGTAATTCAACGCCACATGGATAACGGTCTTTTTCCATACACCAAGCGCTATCTTGGCACATTGAGAAACCATTTCTCCACGATCGGAGTTAATGGTATTAACGAAATGATTCGCAATTTCACCTCGGGTGTTCATGATTTAACAACGGAGGTGGGAGAGCGATTTGCTGTCGAGTTGTTAGATCACATTCGCGGACGAATTCGAGAATTTCAGGAAGAGACCGGCCACATGTACAATCTGGAAGCAACACCTGCCGAAGGGGCGACTTACAGGTTCGCAAAGGAAGATAAGAAGCGTTATCCATGCATTCTGCAAGCAGGTACGCCTGAGTTTCCTTTTTACACGAATTCATCGCAGCTGCCGGTGGGTTTCACCGATGATCCTTTTGAAGCCCTCGAACGGCAAGACTTGCTGCAACGTAAATACACCGGCGGTACTGTTTTGCACCTCTACATGACGGAAAAGATTTCCAGCAGCCAGGCATGCAAAAACTTGGTGCGCCGCGCTCTCGAACGTTTCCGTCTTCCTTACCTGACCATCACGCCCACGTTTTCTATCTGTCCGAGGCATGGATACCTGGCAGGTGAGCATGAGTTTTGCCCGATTTGCGATCAAGATCTGATTTCTGCCAAGCACCAGAGAACAAACCATACGCTGAAGGAGACGACCAAATGAAAGAGCACTTGAAAGAGAACATAGAATGCGCGCCGGAAATCCTCAATGATGCGGAGCGGCAGCGCTGCGAGGTCTGGACACGCGTAATGGGTTATCACCGCCCGGTAGCCTCGTTCAATCGCGGCAAAAAGAGCGAGCACCAGGAGCGCAAGCACTTTAGAGAATCACAGATATGCTCGCAAGATGCCTGTCTTGAGTGAAAACGGTATAGCGATCAACAATGATTGCGGCGATGAGCTCATTGTTGGGGGAATGGTTCCTTTTTCCGCCAACGATTATCCCGGTTGCCTTTCGGCGGTCGTTTTTTGCCAGGGCTGCCCATGGCGCTGCCGTTACTGCCACAATAGTCATTTACAGTCAGGCGCTGGCCCTGGCAATAGATTTTCCGACTTCATGGAATTTTTCCGGCGCAGAGTAGGAGTTCTGGATGCCGTTGTATTTAGTGGTGGCGAGCCCACCTGGCAGGAAGGCATAGGATCAGCAATCCGATCATTGAAAGCGATGGGCTTTAAGGTGGGCATGCACACAAGCGGATACCGCCCATCCGTGCTCTCCGGTTTTATTGACGCGCTCGACTGGGTGGGGCTTGATATCAAGGCTCCTCCGGAGGACTATCATTTAGTGACTAATATTGCCGGCAGTGGCATTGAACCATTTGAAGCGCTGAAAGCGCTCTTAAAGTCAAACATAGACTTGGAAGTTAGAACGACAGTGCACCCGCGTCTAATCGACCGAGGGCAATTGCTTAAACTGGCTCGACTGCTTGCGGAGATGGGTGTGCAGAACTATGCCGTTCAGGAGTTCAGAGCTGTGGGCTGCAACGATTTTGAACTCAACGGCTCCCGGGATCTTCTTGTTGACGCGCCAACCGACGCCAAATTAAGCGCCCTGTTTCCTCGTTTTACATTGCGTCAATCCTGACGGGCGATTTCGGGCGCTGTTGCAAAATCGCCTGAATTTCTACATTATCTGCAATCGAAAAATTTTGACAGTGGTAAAGGGCGCAGGGTCTGAGGGTTAGTCAATCAGCCACAACAATCGTCTGGCCGCCTGGCTCCGAGATGCTCAATACGTCTGGTGAACCGGATGCCATGACTTCAGAACCTTCATGTAATTCGCTCGCTCGAAGGCAGCAGGGTCCGCCAGGTTAATCTGGCTCATACTTCCGCGCATTTGTGTGATTGAGTGATAATCATGCTTTTCCATCCAGGAGTCCAGGTCGGCGAGAATGGCTTTGATTCTGTCAGGACCATGGCGCAGAAGCTCCGACGCCATCATGGCAATCGATGCGCCAACCATCATCGCTTTCAGAACTTCCCCCGATGATTGCACTCCGCTTGTAACTGCCAGGTCGGCCTTGAGGCGACCATACAAGACTGCCACCCAGCGCAATGGCAAATTCAGCTCTTGCGGCGAGCTCAGCACTAGATGTGGTAGCACCTCGAGATTTTCCAGGTCGATATCGGGCTGATAAAAACGATTGAAAAGGACCAGTCCGTCAGCTCCACATTCCACCAGACGTTTGCACATATTGGCAGTTGAGCTGAAGTATGGATTGAGCTTTACCGAAACTGGTATCGACACTTGCTGCTTTACCATTTTCAGGACAGCCAGGTAACGCTCTTCGACTTGCACGCCTGTCATGTTGATATCGGTGGGCAGATAGTATTCGTTGAGCTCTATTGCATCAGCGCCCGCTTGCTCGACCAGCCGTGACCATTCCGTCCACCCGCTTGGCGAGCAGCCATTCAGGCTGGCTATGATTGGAATTGAGATCTTTTTCTTGGCTTCTGCGATCAAGTCGATGTGTTGCTGCGGCCCGATGTTGAAATTAGCAATTTCAGGAAAGTAAGTCGTCGATTCACCGTAGCTTTCGCTGCCATAACTCAGATAGTGATCGAGCGCGTGAGATTCGTACTCAATCTGTTCTTCGAAAAGGCTCGACATGACAATTGCTGCCGCACCGGCTTCTTCCAGGCGCTGCATGCTGGCAATTGAGTCGGAAAGAGGTGATGCTGCGGCGACGATTGGATTTCTGAGCTTCAACCCCAGGTAAGTAGTGCTCAATTCAGGCATTCGACATCGACCTCCTCAGGGGTTTTGCCCGGCTTTAGACTGGCCTTGCGCCATCAATTTCATGTTTTGCCACTGTTGTGCTATATCCAGCTTGGCCTCTTTCAACAGCCGGGCGGCGGCGGCGGGATCGCTCTGTTTGAGCATTCGGTAGCGTGTTTCCGAATAGTAGTAATCCTCCAGCGCTATTGACGGAGCGCCGCAATCGATTTGGAAGGGCACCTGTCCCGATTCTGCCAGGCGTGGGTCGAAGCGGTACAGAGGCCAGTGGCCAGATTGAACTGCCAGTCTTTGCTGGTTCATTCCTTTGGTCATATTGATACCATGGGCGATGCAATGACTATACGCGATGATCAATGACGTACCGGGATAGACCTCTGCTTCGGTAAATGCTTTCAAAGTATGAGTGTCATTTGCGCCCATCGCTACCTGCGCCACATAAACATTGCCATAACTGATCGCCAGTCTGCCCAGGTCTTTTTTCGCATTGGACTTTCCTCCGGCCGCAAACTTGGCTACTGCGCCCCGCGCGGTCGATTTGGACATCTGTCCGCCGGTGTTGGAATAAACTTCGGTGTCGAGCACCAGGATGTTCACATTCTCGCCGCTGGCAAGCACATGATCGAGCCCACCATATCCGATATCATAGGCCCAGCCGTCGCCTCCAACGATCCAGACGCTTCTTTTCACCAGAGTGTCGGCGAGATTTAGCAAATCGGCGGCTCTGATATTGTCGCTATGCGAAAGCTTTTCTTTAAGCATAGCCACCTTCTCTCTTGTTGTGTCCACGCTGCTTCTGTGATTGCCCTGCTGTAAGCCAGCGACCGGCAAGCCGGTATCAGGCTCGCCGGCAAGGAGCGCGTCTGTCAGCTCGGCTCCAATTTCATCTTTTAGCTCCAAGAGTAATTGTCTGGCCCGCTTGCCCTGAACATTGAGGGCAAGACGCATGCCGAGCCCGAACTCAGCATTATCCTCGAAAAGCGAATTGGCCCAGGCCGGACCTTTTCCCTGCCTGTTGGTAGTCCAGGGCGTGGTCGGGAGATTGCCGCCGTAAATGCTGCTGCATCCGGTGGCGTTGGCAATCATGGCGTGATCGCCAAACAGCTGACTGAGCAGCTTCACGTATGGTGTCTCCCCGCATCCGGCGCATGCGCCGGAAAATTCGAAGAGAGGCTCGAGAAGCTGAACGTTTTTGACCGTGTTGAAATTAACGGTATTTTCAAGCGGTCCTGGCAGTTGTTCGAAAAACTCCCAGTTTTGGCGCGATTCCTTAAGGTTGATGGTGGATTTTTCTTCCATGTTTATAGCTTTGCGACCGACTGCGGATTTGTTTTTCGCCGGGCAGATCTCAACGCAAAGCCCGCAGCCTGTACAGTCTTCAGCGGATACCTGCAGGGTGAACAACTGGTCGGGGAACTCTCGCCAGGACGCCGGCTGAGTTTTGAAGCCGGCCGGAGAGCTGGAGAAGTATTCTTGCGTCGCAACCTTTGTTCGGATTACCGAGTGCGGGCAGACCATTACGCATTTGCCGCACTGTATGCAAACTGATGGATCCCAAACCGGAACTTCCAGGGCAATGTCCCGCTTCTCCAGCCTGGCTGTGCTCGTTGGAAAAGTCCCATCGGGTGGAAGAGCGCTTACCGGCAACAGATCGCCTCGCCCGGCAATCATCTCCAGTGTTGTGAATTGAGACACACGGCCACAGGCGGACTGCGCCGGCACGGCGTCGGTAGAGCAAGAGGAATGCCCGCAATTTGTGCATTCTTTAAAGTCTGTATCAGTCTTCTCCCGCGGGCTTAGGCTTTCTGCCGGCGTTTTTTGCAAAAAGTTGTGCTTTGTTATATCCACCTTGTGCAGATGATCGAGGGCCGCGTCTACCGCGGCAAAATTCTTTCTCACCACTGGTTCGCCGAATTTGCCATATGTCTTTTTGATTGCCACTTTTATTTGCGCGATCGCCTCTTCTGCCGGCAGCACGCCGGACAAAGCAAAGAAGCCTGCTTGCATAATCGTATTGATACGGGTGCCCATGCCTGTTTCTCTGGCCACTGCGACAGCATCGAGCACGTAAAGGGCCAATTTCTTTTCAAGCAGCTGCTCTTTGAATGCGGTGGGCAGGTGGTTCATCACCTCGTCTGGTCCATAAGGCGAATTGAGCAACACTGTTGCTCCTTCCACAGCCTGGGCAAGCACTGGGAAGCGTTCCACAAACTGAAACTGGTGCACGGCGATAAAACTGGCACGGGAAATCAAATACGGCGCATGGATCGGCCTGGGTCCAAAGCGGAGGTGCGAGACGGTCACCGAGCCGGATTTCTTGGAATCGTAAACAAAATAACCCTGGGCGTGGTTATCGGTTTGTTCTCCGATAATTTTTATTGAGTTTTTGTTTGCACCAACTGTGCCATCAGAGCCCAATCCCCAGAAGATCGCTCTTACCGTGTCGCCTGACTCGATGTCGAAATTCTCATCGTAATCCAGGCTGATGTGGCTTACGTCATCCTTTATTCCGACCGTAAATCGGCGCCTGGGATGTGCTTTGTCAAGCTCATCGAATACAGCTTTGCACATGCCGGGCGTGAATTCCTTGGAGCCGAGCCCGTAGCGTCCGCCAATAACTTCAATTGGGCGCTTGCTCTCGAATATTGCGGTGATGACATCTTGCAAAAGTGGCTCTCCGGCAGCGCCGGGCTCTTTAGTGCGGTCGAGCACTGCGACAGACTTTACCGAGAAAGGCAGAGCTTCGAGAAAATATCCCACATGGAAAGGACGGAATAATCTAACTTTTAGATGTCCGACTTTTTCGCCTTGTGAGACCAGCACGTTAGTCACTTGCTCAATCGTCTCTGCTGCGGAGCCCATAGCAACAATCACCCTTTCCGCGTCGGCAGCCCCAGCATAATCGAAGAGGCGATACTGCCGCCCAGTAACAGCAGCGAATTTCTCCATTGCTTCTGCGACTATAGACGGTGTCTTATCGTAGTAGGAATTAGCCCGCTCCCTGGATTGGAAAAAGACATCTGGATTTTGCGCTGTGCCTCTTATCACAGGATTGTCGGGCGACAGCGCTCTGAGACGGTGTCCCCTGACGAGTTCGTCGTCTATCAGGCAGCGCATGTCATCTTCGCTCAAAAGCTGTATTTTCGACACCTCGTGCGAGGTGCGAAAGCCGTCGAAGATGTGCAGGAATGGTACCCTCGCCTCAAGTGTACTGGCTTGAGAAATGAGAGCGAAATCATGCGCTTCCTGCACGGAGTTAGCGAACAACATAGCCCAGCCCGCAGAGCGCGTTGCCATCACATCGCCGTGATCGCAGAAGATGGACAGACCATGCGTGGCGATCGATCTTGCCGTAATGTGCAGAGTGGCGCTGGTCAGCTCCCCTGCAATTTTGAACATGTTGGGGATCATTAGAAGCAATCCCTGGCTCGCTGTAAAAGATGTTGTCAGCGCTCCCGCTTGCAACGCACCATGCGCCGCGCCGGCAGCGCCGCCTTCTGATTGCATCTCTTGAATCAAAGGCACTGAACCCCAAAGATTGGTTATCCTCTGCGACGCCCAGGCGTCCGCGTGTTCTGCCATCGGAGAGGAGGGCGTAATTGGATATATGGCGATCAGTTCATTGGTCCTGTAGGCGACGTATGCTGTCGCCTCGTTGCCATCGACTGTCTTGGTCTTTGACTGGCAGGCAGGTGCATCTTTTGTGGTTTTTTCGAAAGCTGCTTGATTGATCTTCATATAATTCACGCACAGGATTCTAAGATTCTTGCGCAACTGTTATAGCAAGAGTGTCGGCCGATATGTGTACATTCTATGGTCTATTCATTCCTGCCAAAACAATATCGATGAGCCGTTTAGGCTCGAGACTGGCTGTTTACAACACCCGGCTCTACCATAATTCCCAACTGCCGCGGGCATCCTTATTTTTCGGGCGCTGCCGCGGCGGACATTCTGATTGGAAATCTTTTGACGATTGTGAAGAGGTTGGAAATAGGTGAAAGCCATATTGCTTGTTTAAGGGGCAAGCAGCAAACTGATCAGTGCATGAGACAAAGCCGCCTGAATTATGGTCAGCCGGAAACAAATGACGGGAAGCACTTCGCATGTATTGTTACCATACGCCGAATCGCCAAGATACCCCTGGACTGGACATGTATTGACCACTGACTAGAGACTTCTGCTGGGCGACAAATACTATTGCCGCCAATCGAAACCTTTCAGGCAACTATATCTAAGTAGTGGAAAATGGAGCGGGTGACGAGTCTCGAACTCGCGACCTATAGCTTGGGAAGCTATCGCTCTACCGACTGAGCTACACCCGCATCAAGACCTCTATTGTACAACTGTTGCGTCACTGGCGAAAACGGAAACTCCATTTATGGAGGTAGTTCTGTTGACGTGCTTTATGAGGCCTATCCGTATTTCGGGCAGACTAATCTACCGCTGTCGGAAGCGTTTCCGGAAGTGTTTGCCAGCCTCAGTGGATTTTGGGACACGATATCTAACTCTGGAGGCAATATCGATGGCAGCAGTCGAGTCGATGGAAGTATGGCTCTGCAATGTACGCGCATGTACGTTTGGGCTTGGTCAAATTTCGGTCGAATTCCTACCACTCCTGAACTTCAGACTGGAGTATATAGCCAGCCGGTGCGCTGCTGGCATTAACTGCTTGCGCTTTCTGTGCTTGACGTTGGGAAGCCGAAAAGTCACGGCGGTTCGTGCGACCCCCAACGAAAACTGTGCGCTGCCCGTCTGGAGGTTTTGCCAGTCTGGCGCTAGCTAAGCGAGTGGGAACAAATGCCATCCTGAGCTAAATCTCATAGCTTATCAGGTAGTTGCACTCGAAGGCTTTCTGAATACTATTTGGAAAACCCTGAGTCTGTGAGCTTTTAAGAACTGCTGCTTGTCTCAGGGGTCAACTGCTGAACACTTTTATCGGGCTTACTGATTTTGCTAAGTTTATGACAACCCTTTACATCCTTTCATAAACCCGAGAACCCACTAAGCACAAGCACACGCGCTTTCCCAGCTTTTTGCCGAACCCCTCACAAGGTGTAGGACGCATGTTGCCACGGAAAAATCAGCTCGGGCATCGGTTCGAACTTGACTGGAATTCAAACAAAACACCGAGCACGAGCTTAGCGGCAGGTCGCTCAGCTACGTCTCATGACCAGAACGTCTTCAGACGTTCAGAAAATGGATGACAATCACATGGATAAAACACGGAGTTTTTCTCCACTGAGCAGTCTTCCAGCACAGGATGTCTGGCTCGACCGGCTCAGCTACAGGCGCCTTCTTTCCGTGGCCGGCTCGCTGCTCATCGCAGTGAAAGGGCCGGACGCCGAATTGCGCAAAGTGCTGAATACTGCCCGGGCGATTCGCAGAAACGAGCGCCACTCAGAGCAAGGAAAAGCAGCTCGGCAAGCGCTTTCGGTGACGGTGAAGCAATATCTGGAAAGGCACCGCGGCATCGACACCGATCAGATTCTCGACGTTCCTCGACCTCATGTGCAGGGCTTACCAGCCTTCACGCAAGACGGCACTTTGCCTGCTGGCTTCTTTCACGTCACTGTTTCAGAGTTTGTCGAAGCACTCGCCTTCAACAAGCATCGCCAGGCGCAAGTGAAGCTCCTCTTCGAGGCGCTTACCATGCTCAAGGCGGCCGGTTGCACGAAAGTGACGATTGGCGGCAGCTTTGCCAGCAGCAAACCAAAGCCCGGCGACATCGACCTTGTCTGGCATACCGAGGGCATGGACGAAGGCAAGCTTGACCCTATCTTTTCCGATGCAACCGGGCTGCAACGGCAACGCCGGCTCGGCATCGATTCATTCTCTTCGCAGGAGAACTGGAAGCTCAAGCTGTGCCTGGTGCAATCGCTCTGGGGCGCGGGCTCACCGGAGCCTCACGAGTGTGCTGGAGAAGAGTTCGATCGACTGCCGCGTTTTCGGGCAGTCGGCGTGCTTGTTCTCGACATCACAGGCGACTTGCCTCACCTCAAGTTCTAGTTTTAAAACGACTGCCCTTAGAGCCGCCATTCATCGGCGTCTCCAAGAGCAGTCGTTTTTTCGGCATTTTCTATTATCTCTTCTAGTATCATCAATACCGAGAAATAGAGTGCCGCTTCAGCCTTATGCAGA
>JADZFV010000059.1 GCA_020854255.1 Candidatus Melainabacteria bacterium
GTTCGGTCTGGCATTGATCGTTCTCACATTACGAAATCTCTGTGTTCGACGACAACAGAATCACAGACACGAATTCATTGATCAATATCGCATGTCGAACGAATTATCTTGAAATTCTGAGAACAAAACAATTGCGCATCGTATATGCAATGATTTGTGCCGACCATGCGATTCATACTATCGTCTGAACCTTAGCGAGTGTTTTCGTTCCATTGCACCTTACACCCCAATTTTAGGCGATGTGGTGGTGTGTCGCTAGTTGCCTTTTTTAGATTATTTTGATATATATCTAATTAGATAACTATCTCAATAGACAATCATCTATATATGGTGCAATCATGGCTAGTGTTGAATTTTCAAGAATCCTCTCTTTCTTCAAAGCGCTCTCGGACGAGAGCCGGCTGAAGATTGTTGGGGCGCTGGCGTCGAACGAACGCAGCGTCGAAGAGCTTGCGACTCTGCTTGAGTTGCGCGCACCTACGGTTTCGCATCATCTTGCAAAACTTAAGGAAGCAGGGCTTGTAGAGATGCGTTCTGAGGGGACGACCCACATCTATCATCTTGTCCTGTCCGAAATGCGCGCGCTCACCAGGCGAGTTCTGTCGCTCGACACTATCGAGACGTTCACCGAGGACGTCCACCCGGATGCGTGGGAAAGGAAGATTCTCGGGGACTTTTTCGAAGGTCAGCGATTGAAGGAAATTCCTGCCAGTCGCAAAAAGCGCGAAGTGATTTTGCGCTGGCTGGTGGAACGTTTCAAATTTGACAGACGTTACATGGAAAAAGAAGTCAACGCGATCATCGGTAAGCATCACCCAGACTTCGCAACTCTGCGTCGTGAGTTGATCTGCGCAAAACTACTTGCACGCGAATCGGGTGTCTACTGGCGCCCGTAAGCGTCGTGTTTATTTCTCTTTGTGAGTTATCCAACGTGATTGCCCTTCAATCGGCAACAGAAGGAAACTGTCGTAGCAAAATTCCACTTTGAGAATGCGCATCTGCAATTTCAGACCTTTGAAAGTGGCAGTGCCCATGTGGATTTTGCCCATGTGCTTCTCCTTGTCCTGGAGTACACCATCCTCCACTTTCACAAACCGGTAATTGTCGTACGTTTTCGTCCCAACCAAACGATATTCATTTCCTTTCCTTCTTTGGCAATTTCGATGTGAAGTTTGCCTTTAGCGTGGGCGTCCGGGATTTCCTGCGTTGATCTTGGACTTTCATAATCGCTCACCTGCGCAGTAACTATTTCCGTTTTTTTGCCTCTATGAAGTTTCGCCGATTTTCTCTGGAACCTTTTCAGTTTCTCCATTTGAACAACCGGATGCCGCGGCAATCACTTTGGCTCGTGCCGCCATCAATTCTTCAGCGTGTTCTTGCGCCCATTTTTCCAAATGGTCTAAAACCGGAATGAGAGTAGTCCCTAATGGCGTAAGCTTGTATTCCACCCTTGGTGGCACTTCAGCGAAAATGGTTCGATTGACCAAGCCGTCCGCTTCAAGCTCTCGCAACTGATGCGTCAGTACCCGCTGGGTGACGCCTTTCAGTTCTCGCCTTAGTTCGTTGAAACGAAGGGTGCCCTTCTTCAATTTGCATATGATGAGGACTTTCCATTTGTCGGAAATCATCGCCATTGTTGCCATGATTGGACATTCAAGCTTTGCGTACATAAGGTCACCTGGTATCAAAATGGATACTACGCTACAAACTGGCTCCTACCTGCGGTTGAATACTATTTGATTTTAGTACGTGCCTAGTGATCTCGGCAACCACTTTGGTGAAAAAAATGAATTTGGTAACGTAGAGCGTCGTTTACAGGCGCTGTGGTTGTTTTGCTTCGTCCTGCAGCTGCTTGATCAGAGTTTGCAGATCATCATATTCATCTCTTGTTGCTGCTGGATGAGGTATGGCACGCTTTTTCAAAACTGCCGACAATCCATTGACGCACGCTAAATAGCGGTCACGCTCACCAGTCAAGCGTTTTCTTGCTCTTGTAGCATCCTGATATTCCTTTTGAAATACGGGAAGGCCTTCTCGATAGTACGATTCAGCAGTATCGAGATCGCCTGATTCCATATAATTGGGAGCCATTCTCTGCATTACATCAATCATTGCGCGAGAGCGCTTACCCACCAAAAGTTCTCTTATTGGATATTCTCTTTTGTGATATCTGCATGCAGAGTCGAATTCGCGAAGATCCGCGTAATAAAAGGCCGTCTCCTTAAGCACGTCTGCAAGAGGAAGTGTCGACGGACCCAACTTTTCAGCCAATTGCAGAGCGTCGACGAATGTATTCTGGCATTCTCCAAACCTCCCCTGCTCATGCAGAGTGGATGCCCTCCTGAGGGCTGCGTAAACCCCGTCGGAAATCGCTTGAGCCGTCTGTGCTCTGGAATTGGAAGCCGTCCCCGTCTGAGTTTTCGATGCTGAACTTGGTTTGCTCGATTCGGCAGAAGGTTGTGCTGCAGGTGCTGGAGCCTGCCCCTTCGGCGGTAATATTTTGAGCCCGTCGCAGGCGATTTGAGCGGCCTGACTGCTGGGAAAAACAGCCAAAACGTGCATGTAAAGTGCTCGTGCGCGCTCTATGTCACCGAGCTTGTGGTAGCAAACTGCGTCATTCACAAGCGCCACAGAATTGTCAGGGCGCTTTCTCATCGCCGCTTCAAATAATTGCGCCGCTCGCTGGTAATGTCCCGCTTTGTAGTACTGCATGCCGACATCGAATTCTTGAGCGCCAGCCCTAGATGAAAACAGTACGGTCAAAAGCGCAACAGCAGAGACTTTTATGGACTTTGGCACTGGCAAAACGGGTGTGCTCCAGATAAGAAGAACAAGGCTCAATTATGGCGACCATTTGATTTCTTGAACAGTGCCGGCCGTTGTTAATCAGTGCTGTCCATTGCCAACCGCCGTGTGTCAAAATAATGGTCCGGTTTTTGATATGTGGAACATTTGTTCGCAGTATGGACGTCTTTGATTTAGTGACGTAGAAAGTCCGATAGGAGAGAGATGATGATTCGAAAGAGTGCTGTACTTGCCCTGGTAGCTTTTGGGCTTGTTATGCCCGCCGCTAATGCTGCTTCAGATGAATGGACGATTGACTCGATGCATACGGCTGCACATTTCAGCATCAAGCATATGATGATCTCAACTGTGCGAGGCGGCTTTGGCAAAGTGACAGGCTCGGTCAACTACGATGGAAAAAACTTGGCGAAGGCGAAAGTAAACGCGACTATCGATGCCAAAACGATTAATACCGGCGAAGACAAACGCGACGAACATTTGCGCAGCAAAGATTTCTTCGAGACCGAAAAGTTTCCCAGCATCACATTCAAATCGACCACCATCAAGCCGAAAGGCAAGGGCAAATTTGCGATGAGCGGTGACTTGAGTATGCATGGTGTGACGAAGCCTGTGACACTAGATGTCGACGGTCCGAGCCAAGAAATCAAGGATAAGCAGGGAAATCACAAAGTAGGTTTTTCCGCGACTGGAACGATCAATAGAAAAGATTTCGGCATTACGTATAATTCCGTTCTCGACGGCGGCGGTGTCGCCCTCGGCGAAGAAGTACCGATCACTTTAGACATCGAGATGTCCAAGCCAGGCGAAAAACCGGCGGAGAAGCCGGCTGAGAAAACAAAAGGTTAGGATTATTGCGCCGGCAGCGGGATGCAAATGATCCCGCTGCCGGCAATGCGATAAAACGCGACCGATCGAAACTGACGCGTGGGAAGACTATGAGCAAAGTACTGCTGGTGGAAGACGAAGCTGATCTCGCTTCACAGATTAAGCTCTCATTGACGCGCGAGCACTATACTGTCGAACATGTGGACAACGGCGAGTCAGCGCTCAATATGTTGCGCGTCTATCGGTACGACGTTGTCGTGCTTGATTGGGGATTGCCCGGTATGACCGGGCTCGACGTGATGAGAAAATTCCGTGAGAAGGGCGGAAAAACGCCGATTCTTATGCTCACTGCCAGATCAAGCATCGATGATCGCGCTGAAGGGCTCGACTCCGGTGCGGATGATTATTTGCCGAAACCGTTTCATGCTAAAGAGTTGAACGCTCGTCTTAGAGCGCTTATCCGTCGCGCATCGCAAACAACAACCACGGTTTTGCATGTAGGAAAACTGATGCTCGATCCCGTTGCGCGTAAGGTTGAGAAAGATGGAGTAGAACTGAAGCTAGAACCGAAAGAGTTCAATTTGCTTGAGTTTCTCATGCGCAACGCCAATACGGTGTTTAGTGCAGAAGCGTTAATTGACAGGGTTTGGGAGTCGGACACGCTGGTTTCGACCGACGCTATTCGCACTTACATAAAAGGCATACGCAAGAAAGTCGACACTGACGGTGAGCCGTCACTGATTGCCACCGTTCATGGAGTCGGCTACAGGTTGGACGCCAAATAATGTTCAAAGGGCTGCGCATTCGACTGACGTTGTGGTTTGTACTTCTGTCGAGCGTAGCCTTCATTATTCTTGCTGTCGGCAACACATATTTATTTCAAACATCCCTGACGCGCGTGCTCGATGATGAGTTGAAGGCACTTACCGAGCAAGTTGCGCCGCTTGTTTTTGTTGTGCGCAATGACTTGCAAGCACGTGGTTTGGTGGAACAGCTGCACCAAAGTCCCTATGGATATAAAACCACCATTCAGTTGTTTGATACGCATGGAAATCTTGATGAAGAACACGGTGAGAAGGGAAACCCAAAACTCTTTTTGAATACTTGCGAAGTGGCGAGCCTCTCCGGTAAATTGCGCTCTATGTCAGTTCCGCTCATTCAGGACGGAAATTTGTTTGGCTACTTACAGGTGCAAATTCCAACCCAGCAGCGCGACCTGTCTGTCGACAAATTTGTTCTGGGTAAACTGCTTCTTGGTCCTGTTTTTCTATTGGGGCTCGCGCTCGCCGGTTACCTGGTCTCAGGTAAAGCCGTAGAACCAGTCGCGGAGTCATATCGTATTCTCAAGGTGTTTGTACAAGACGCCGGGCACGAGCTGAAGACACCTGTCGCTACGATTCAAATCACCGCAGAAAATCTGGCAGAGGATGTGAAAGACGATGCAGATATAAGCGAGAGGCTGGGGATAATCACACGCAACACCGAGCGTATGTCCAATCTCGTCAATGACATGCTCACTCTCGCTAAATTGGAAGTGGTTCAGTCCAATGCCAATCTACAAAAGCTGAGCTTAAAATCAACTCTTGAACGCGCACTAGAAGAGTTTTCTCCGCGCTTTGAAGCTGCTGAAAAGAAGCTTGAGACGCAGATCTCTGAAAGTCCAATGATCATGGGCCATGGTGAGTCGCTCGATCACTTATTCTCGAACCTGATAGAGAATGCTCTTAAATATTCCGAAGCCGGTTCGACCGCGAAAGTTACACTCAAGAATCGCGACGGCAAAGCCTGCGTAGTGGTGGAAGATACTGGTATGGGCATTCCTAAGGAAGCTATTCCGCGCCTATTCGACCGCTTCTATCGCGTCGATAAGAAGGCTGCGCGTGCCAAAGGCGGCACCGGTCTGGGACTATCGATTGTAAAAACCATCGTAGATATGCACGATGCGGAAATCACAGTCGCTAGCACAGAAGGCAAAGGCACAACCTTTACGGTGACATTTCCACCGGCGTAGGGGCGATGCATGGCATCGCCCCTACAATTTCTTCCTCACAGGTCCCTCACGAACCATCCGTAGGATTGGAGCATCGGTTGCGAGGCAGCGAACGGTGATGACAAACGGTATCTACATTCACAGAAGTATTGAGGGTGTTCTTCCTGAGGCAAAGCTTCAGCACGTGAAGAATTGCACGAAGGAGATCCTCGAGAAGGAACTTCAGATGAGGGAAATTGCCAGTAAGTATGACCCAAGTCTGGAGTTCCAA
>JADZFV010000060.1 GCA_020854255.1 Candidatus Melainabacteria bacterium
AGACGGCACCATCATGGAAAATTGAAAAATTTCGTGTCGACATCAAATGATCGCTTGTAGGATTGCTGCCCCATGTCGGCGACTTGTCCACATAACTGTATGTGCCGGGAATCATTCCTTCTGAAAAGCCGCGTTTGAAGAACATGAGAGACGATGCCACGCCGGCGGCATGTGTTTCATTCCATTCATCAAACAGCAGGCGGTGATTGGTCTGCATCGAGAAGAGCGGGATTCCCAGTGACTTTAGCGTGTCTTCGTTGGCGCGAAAAGCGCGCAGATACGCCGTGTCGTCATCGAGAGGAATGTCAAAACCGTGCACGAACAGCCCGGCTCCGATGTTTCTCTTCAGCTTGCCGCAAATTCCCGATGCGTGACGATAAACGGTATAACAGCTGTCTATGCCGCCGGAAAAGGCGCAAATGGAGAGATCCAGGTCGAAATTGGGGTCGGTTTCTTTTTCCGCCTCAGCCTGAATTTCAACTCGCTTGTACTTGCGCGGCATGTGCGCGTACCAGTAAGCCTGGTACTCCATGAGATTGCGAATCAGGTAAGGAGATACGGTGCCGTGCACGTGTACATTGGCTTTCGCTTTCATGGCGGCAAAAATTACAGCCAAAAGAAATGGATCGGCGCTTGCCGTGAGGTGCTCGCCCAATTCTTCGGGTATTCGATACCAGAGGCGATGGCGCTGCCCATTGGGCATCTCGATTTCAGCAGCCAGTTCGATCTTTCCGTCGACTTTCCTGGGCTCTAGCGGGAAAACACTTGTGCGCATGGAGCATTTGTATAATATTGCCGATCATATCTTCATGAGATGGTTGTCATGTTGCTTTCCCGGCAGCAGGTAGACTGGTACAAAACGCAGTCTCATGACCATGCAAAAAGCGCCGCTGATCTCGATTATCATCACCTACTATAGCTACGCCGACTATCTGTTGGAAGCTGTGGAGAGCATACGTGCGCAGACTTATCGCAATTTCGAAGTGATCGTTGTCGACGATGGCTCACCGGAAAAGCACGTGCACGACCTCAATTTTGGCGAGCTCGATTTTCCGCTCAAAGTTGTAACGCATGAAACAAACAGGGGATTGCCTGAAGCCAGGAATACCGGTGTGAAACATGCCTCAGGTGATTTTCTGGTAATTTTGGATTCGGATGATTTGATCGAGCCGACCTTCCTGGAAGAGTGCATGGCGGCTCTACAAGATTCAGGCAAGAATGGCGTTTATACCTACATGCAATTGTTTGGCTCGCGCAATTACTTGTGGAAAGAAGAAGTTTCACTTGTTTCGTTGCTGGCCGGAGTGCCGGGACCGGTGACTTTTCTCATGCAGAGGAAGGTTTTCGAGGCTGTGGGCGGCTACAACCAGCTTTTACCAATGAACAGCGATCATGAATTCTGGGTGGCGGCTCTGGCGGACGGAATGCAATTTGCTAGAGTCGAGAAGCCCCTGTTCAAGTATCGCAAGCACGAAATCAGTATGTCCTGCGAAAATCGCGATCAGTGGTGGCAGTCCATTCCGGCTTTGATTGAACATCATAGAGAACTCTACGACAGGCATTATCCTGAGGTCATGTCTTACAAAGAGCGCCAATTCCGGCAGCTGGAAGGTCAATACGACAAGCTCTATCAGGAGTGGCTTTCCATCGATCAGGAGTCCAGGCGCGTTCATGACATTCACAAAGAAGCGATGAAACGAATCGCTTTTGCCGATCAAGTTTTCAAAAATCCGCTTCTGCGCTTTTGCTTTTTCATACTTCGAAGGCTGCCCGGAAGCGCAATTGACTCATCATTCGATGGGGAATTTACTGCGCCTGAAAAGGCTGCACTCGACAGACAGGGCAACTTGAGCGGGTTGGGTGATGTCCGGCGAGTGGCAGCTCCTTAGTTACAGGCTTCGTTTTGCATCGAGAACTGGGCAACCTCTTCTTCAGTTGTCAGAAATTGACTGTTTCTCAATTGCATATTCCAGGTCTGGAAAAACTGTTCGTTCTTGTGATAAGAGTTGGCGATCAAAGCGTTTCGCACTCCTAAAATGCAAGCAGTCAAATGGGCGTGCAGCCTATCTGTGATAAGCAAACGGCATTCTGCAATTTGATGCGCGGCGTCGAAGGCGATCATCCATGAAAATAGCATTTGATTGCGGTTCGGCGTCGCCTCAAAAACGGGCGCGAAGCGTTTTAAATACCGCCACTTTATGCGCCCAGGCAAGCGCTGTGGTTTTGAAAGACCGCGCTGCCATAATTCGCGGGCCACAAAATCAGAGCCTGGCAGTTTTTTGTAGATTTTCGGCAATTCCGCGGCTTTACCGCGCCCGTCATAGATCCAACTGTATGTTTCCCAGTCTTCGATCACAAAATTGGAGTCGGCATTTGCACTTGGTTTTGCTGCTTTTGAAGATTCGAGATCGTTGCGAATCAACCACTTCACTTTCTTGCCGTTGGTCTTTTTTTTGAAAAACATCTGCAAAATCGGAGCCAGCATGAAGACCATGTCGGGCGCCATTATCGATTGCGCCTTCGGAAAGTACTGACAAGAAAATTCGTAGCTGCGTTTGTCTCGAGTGAAGATCGTCAAATTCGGATGCGCATTGAAAACACTCTGGGCAAACTGCAGTGCCTTCTCATCGGAAAACTGAATCGACTGAGGCATGATGTAAATCGGACAATCATGGTTGCCGGCGATTACTTTCTCCCGAAACTTTTGACTGTCCGGCCAGATATCGCCCAGGTTGCCTCCGCCCTGCAGGAAAATCGGCGCATTGCCGTTTTTCTCTTTCAGTTCGCTTTGATTGAAATCGACAAGCGAGCAAGTGTAGGTAACTTGTGCCTTTCGCGTCTCAATCAAGTAAAAACACGTGCCCAGCCAGATTAGATGATCGCCTGAATTGAGATGGTCCGGATAGTCCAGCAAGGCGCACTTCTGGAAGCTCTCGATTTTGGAGAGAGCTTCCAATAGTTGTGTTTCGAGAGGCAGATCACTTAGATGTTTTGCCTCGACAGATTCCATTTTTTTGATTGCTTTACCTACTCTATGCGCAAATCACCAGCCGCGATAGCAAATTCGGCGGTTGGTTTGCCTTGCGTGCCGGAGGCATTTAGAATTTGTAATTTTCGCTTCGTGTCTACATCGACGACGGAAACGAATACTCCATACTTGCCGGGCTTTAGAGTCGGCATTTTGAGCTCTTCCGACCAGGTGATCGGCTTGCCCGCCAACCACTGATTCGTAGGTGGCTGCGGAGTGTGCAAGGATTGCGCGACCGGCTTGCCGGTCTCATCGCGGAATTCCATTTGCACTTTGTAACTACCGGCAATATCTTTGTCGAATTCGCGCGATGGTCTCAAGGGAGGAGCGGCTCCCAGGTTGAGAAATTCGAAGGATGCCTTCAATTTGTCGCCCGGTTTGAGCTTTTGGTCAAACGAAATCTTTTGCGAGACTAATTGATAGCCGAGTTTCGAGCGGAGCTCTTCCAGAGACTTCGCCAGGGCTTCGTCTTTGGCTGATGCCTCAATGGTGGACAAAGGCAGCTCAACATAACTGATGCCATCGACTGGAGCATTCTTGGCGATTTTTTCGAGATCGAGCGCATCTACTTTTTCAGTCAATTGATAGCCGGTAAAAGTGTCGGGATGGAATTTGATCACGACGCGATATTGATCGAAGCCATGTTTTCCATCGTTTACGTTCTGGCGAGTGATGTAGACGCGCTGACCATAACGATAGATCAGATAGTCGGAGATTTCATCAAGAGTGTTTTGCCCGGCGCGATTCGCGGTCGGTGCATCGACATCGAAATTAAGTCTTGCGGTAGGAAACGCCTTCGGGAAAATGTCGGCGACATATTTCCAGTGCTCGACCAGTTGTCGTTGGCTCATGCCATGGTCCTTGGTGAGCGCCTTTTCGAGCTTGTCATAGTTTCCTTTTTCCAGAGTGACATCGGGAACCACGGGTGTGCCACCGGTTATGCCACCGCCGGTGATACCGATCGAATGGATGTGCGGATTCTTGTCGTACTTCTCTCCCATTTCGGTAATGAAGTTCGACCATTTGGCCAGATAGTTTGTGTCCCAGAAGATTGGCATCAGATGCTGCTTGCTATCTTTGCCTGTGTACTCCATTGTCTTGACGTCGCCTGAGAATACCCAGCTGGGTGTGTCGGAATCGAGTGCGACTTTCTTGTCGCTCTCTTCCACTTTGGGTGCTTGCCAGCCCTCAGGAACGGTATCGAGACCGCAGGTGGAAATCCGTACGATTACGGTTTTGCCCGACGGTTTGACCAGTTCCAGCAAATTGTCCAGAGGCTGCCAATTGAATTCATCTTCTTTCGGCTCCAGCACCTTCCAGGGAATGATCACTGATATTCCGCTCAGATTCGGTTTGCTGAGAATTTCGTTTATCGCCTGAGTCTGTCCGATTTTTTCAGTGGGAATCACAGCAAACAGACCGATTTCTTTGTTGAATACAGGCTGCGCACCATCGATGGCGACGGCTTTGAATTTCTTGGTTTTAATCAGGCGGTCTTGCCCTTCATTCAAATAGTGCTTTTTTTCCGGGATTGGATTGAAATACTTGAGAACCTCGACCGGCGAATTTTTTGCCTCTGCCTTTTGAAGTGGAAGGATTATTCCGCCAACGCCAAGAGTCACCGCCAGTGAAAGTGATATTGATCTAAACGCGACTGCCGTTGCGGTTCGATCTTCTGTACTCTTTAGCATCTTTTCCTCCGTCAATAAACAGTTTTAATGCCAGCATCAAAACTGTGAATTGTACAAGCAATCAGCCATTTTTACTGATTAGCAAATGTGATAACCTTTCTTGCCGATCAATTTTTGTCGATCAAGACTGGACGAAGGAGTGGCGTTATTTGAGTCTTACTTACCTGGGCCACAGTGCAGTCAGGTTCAATGTTTCTGGGGTCAACATTTATGTCGACCCTTATCTCAAGGATCCGGTCGATTGGACGAAATTGCCTAAGGGCGATCTCGTCCTTTTCAGTCACGGACACTTCGATCATGGCGTTTTGCTGGCACCCAAGCTGTACGAAGCCTGGAATTGCAAATTTGCCGGGCCGCGCGTTTTGATGCGCTGGGTGGCCCGCAAATACAAAAAACGCATCCCGCATGAAGCGTTGATCAGCATCGACCAACACGAAACAATTTCCTTTGGTTCCATCAAAGTGCGCGCCATTCCGGCGCACCATCCCGTAAACCGGCTGGGCAAGACAATTTTGGCTCTGCATGCCCGCAGTCGTGCACCGGGAAAACCGGTTAACGGCTATTACTTTGAAGGTTTTTATCATGCCGGCGATACCATTTATACGCAGGCAATTCGCGACAGTCTCAGGGGTTTTCCAGTGCATACCGCCTGCCTGCCGATTGGCGGAAAGTATGGAGTCGCCTCTCCGGACGAAGCCTTAAGAATTGCCGAAGAGCTAGGTGCAAAGCGCGTGGTGCCTTTGCATTACCAGGCGCTGGTCGAACGTGTGCCTTTTCGTTACCAGTCTTCCGATCTGGTCAAACACGCGCGCGCGACCGGGACTGAGGTTGAGATTTGTCCTCTGGCAATCGGCGAGCTTCTGGAAATCACAACCATAGCATCAGGCTAGACGGCATTAAGCCGGTCTTTGGGCAGACCGGTGACATAGTTGAAAAATTGGGCAGCAAGCCAATCGGTATAAACTAAAACTCTGGGTACAAACAGTTTTAGGGATGACATAGCGGTCTGATAATGTTGCCTGAAGAAATTTCCAGTCAAGACGCCAAGACCATTCGCTTGATTAAGCATCCGCGGGCACCTGCGGAAGCTCAAATCGAGGACTTATTGTCGACGGCGAAAAAGAATATGCGCTTGACGGTGGAATTGCCGTTTAATGAATCGGCAGTACCATACATGCTCAGCAGCTTTGTCGAGTCGGCAAAGGCGGAATGTTTTTGGATGTTTTATCGCGGAGTCGGCCCTGATTCCACGCTGCTCTGGAATATGGTCACAGACGATACCGGGCTGATTCACCATCTAATGACATCGCAGTTTCCCCAGTTAGAAACCGGTTTTACACCCGTCCCAAAGTCGAAAGCCGTGGCCAGAGCGGTTGCCAATTATAAGGACGCGCAGGACTTGCAGCTCCCGGCCGACTCGGAATTTGAAGTTACGGATACCTCTGCCACTGCCAATTTTCCCAAGAGCGCCAAGCCTGAGCACGACCTGCTCACATTGCCCGATCAAGGAGCGCAAGAGAGCAAAAAAGTGCGTCCGGAAGCCGCACCTGTTGCGGCACAGCCTGAGACCGCACAGCCTGTGCCCTTACCTTTTCCACAACAAGCAAATGTCGCAGCCCCTCAACCGACTGCCCAGGCTTCTCCCGCGCATCAGTTTTTCCAGCAGCCGCAAGTTTTGCTGCCTCAGGAGCCGGCCCCGGCGCCGCCCTCTGCCGGGCCGCAGGCGGCGCCTGAGCCTCATCATCAGAATTTGGAGCCGCCGCCCGGCTACACGCCTCTGCTACTACCTCAAGGTGTGCACCTGGCCCACACACTACAGGCGCCTCCCGCCTCATTTCTAGCTCCGGCTCAAGCGGCACAGACCACACCGGGGGCATCATCCGATCACTCCGCTATGCCATCATTTCTTGCCCCAATTACTGAGTCCACTGCTCAAACAGTGCCGCTTTCCGATGCTCAGAGCGTTCAGGCTCGCTCTTCGGACAAGACCTTGAAGCTGGAGCAAGAATCGCAAGCGAAGCCACCTTCGGGACGCGGCTGGCTGAAAGACGACAGGGGCACGAGCATAATAGTCGAGCCGGTTGCCCCGGCCAGTGCCAGTGCCAGTGGGCCTGAGCTGGATTCGCCTTTTGTACAGCAGAAGAAATCTACTAAAGCCACCAGTTCGAAATTGAAGGCGCGGCCAATGCTAGAGGGCGATCTGACTAACTTGCAGATGCCCACTCTTTTGCAGTCGATTAACATGGGCAAAATGACCGGACGGCTGGATTTGCTGTCGGGCGGCGAAGTTGCAGTTATCTATTTCAGAGAAGGCACGCCCTTGCACTGCCAGCTCAGAAATTCGGAAGGCGAAGCGGCTATCATTGAGACGATCGGTTGGGATGAAGGCGAATTTCGATTTTTCGTGGAATCGCCGCATCATAGAGAAACTATCAAAAAGCGTCTTGACCTCTTGCTTATGGAAGGCGCAGCCCTTATCGATCAATACAAATTCTTGAAGGAGATTGGCGTCAACCTTGACTCCTATCTGGTGCGCAACCATGCCGACATCACCGAACAGTTGTTTGAGGAAATGGTGTCCAGAGGCGCAGCCGCTGAGATGAATTTGCAGAAGATGCTTTATCAGTTGATTGATAACGAAAGTACGCTTGAAGACCTGTTGCGTTTGCGTCCAATGCCTAAGCCGCGCTGGGTGCCTGTGATGTTCAATCTAGTCACCTGCAGCCTGGTCTCATTTTCGGATCGGCCGCTGCGCGAAGGTGTCGAGGAAGCGGCTGCCGAAAACATTGACTGGCCGGCCATACAGGCCTTTGAAGACTCGATTAAAATCGCTGAAACCGGATTTTTGAGTTATCCGGCATTCTTCTATCATCTCGAGCGGGAGTACGAGCGTTTTGAGCGTTTCCAGAGACCCTTCTCTCTTATCATTCTGGAGATTTCCATCAAAGAAGAATTATCGGAAACCAAAGATC
>JADZFV010000061.1 GCA_020854255.1 Candidatus Melainabacteria bacterium
GCCAGCTTGGTATTACGATTGCTACGCTCTGCCTGGGCGCGGTCGGCGAAGCCGCATTTGCAGAAGATTTGGCGAGACTGGCAGAACATTTATTTGGCAGCGTCATTACCAGTGCATCGCTACTTGCGGCCGTGAAAGGGTTTTGTTATTTCGTTGCATTCAGCATAACTGCATTTTTGCAGACAGCCTTCGGCGAACTGCTTCCGAAGCAGTGGACTTTCCAGCGTGCAGAGCAGACCATTTTGCTTTTCATCTACCCGATGAATTTGTGGTGCTGGCTGACTAGACCATTCAACTATATTTTGAAAGGCTTTACCGAACTCGTGATGCGCGCGTGCGGTGTCAAAGACCCGTTGGAGCACGATCAGGTTCACACTGAAGAAGAGCTGAAAATGCTTGTTTCCGAGAGCCACGAAGGTGGTGTTCTCGAGCCTGAAGAAGAGGAAATGCTGCACAGTGTTTTCGATTTTGCCGAAACGACAGCCGGCGAAATCATGACACCAAGAACCGATTTAATCGGTATTCCCGGCAGCGCTACCGTCAAGACATTCGTTGATCTGGCGCTTAAGCACGGGTTTTCCCGGTTGCCGGTTTTCGAGGACAATCCCGACAATATCTTCGGTCTGGTGCACATTCGAGATTGCCTGCGCGCAATTTTGGAACACAAAGAGTCGACCCACGTAGGCGAGCTCGCTCGTAAGGTTCTTGTAGTCCCTGAAAATAAGAGTCTCGGCGATTTGCTTCCTGAATTTCAAAAGATGAAAACTCACATGGCTATCGTCGTCGACGAGTATGGTGCCACCCGTGGTATCGTCACTCTGGAAGATCTTCTAGAAGAGCTTGTTGGTGAAATTGCCGACGAATACGATATCGTCAAGGAATATATTCAACATCAAACAGACGGTTCGATCATTTTGGACGGCAAGCTGGATCTGGAAGAAGCCAACGACAAACTCGGACTGAATATCGAGGATGAAGAGTTCAATACTTTAGGTGGGCATGTTTTCGGCAAACTAGGGCATGCTCCCGAACTCGGCGACGAGATAACTACCGACAATTACACTTTGCGTGTTGAAGAATCGGATCGCCGCCGTATCAATAAATTGCGTTTGATAATGAAGGAAAAACCTGAGTCCTCGAAAGAAAGCAACGGCACAGGCACGCCTACTAAGAGGTCTCGCAATACGAAGTCAGTGGAGGTTCCTCGCAATTAACGCGACGGAGACACCGACTAAGGCTCAACTGACAAAACTGGCCCGCGTTTTCCATACGAAAAAGAGGCTGGGGCAAAACTTTCTTGTCGATCCGGAAGTGCTTTCTCGTATTGCCGGTGCGTTGGACTTGGAGATGGGCGATTGCGTAGTAGAGATCGGTCCTGGACTTGGTTTTCTGACCAGGTTTTTGGCTAATTCCGGTTGCCGAATTCTGGCCATCGATCTCGATAGAGAATGTGTGGAAGAGCTGGAAAAAAGCAATTTTGACGGAGTGGAAATTCACCACCAGGATTTTCTACAGTTCGATCTTTCCGCAATTGACAGCCCGTCTCTCAAGGTGGTTGGCAACGTTCCATATCAAATCACTACTCCGATTGTGGCAAGACTGTTCGGAGAAATTGGCGCGCCCGCGCCCTGGCTGTCTAAGATCGACAGTGTTGTTATGACTGTACAGAAGGAGGTGGCGGAAAGATTTGTCGCCAGCCCGGACAATAAGAACTACAGCCAGATTACGCTTTTGATCAAGTATTTCGCGCAAGCCGAACTGCTTGAGGTGGTACCCAAGGATTCTTTTATTCCTGAGCCAAATGTGACTTCTGCCGTGGTGCGCATGAAGCCATACGACAAACCTCCAATCGATTGCACGGATCACAAATTGCTTCGCCAGATTATTCGAGCCGGTTTCAAGCAGCGCCGCAAGATGCTGAAGAACAATCTTTCCTTCCTCAATATGACGCAAGACCAACTCGGCAGCCTTCTGGCATCCTTAAGGATTGATCCAATGGTGCGTGCCGAGAGGCTTTCACTCGATCAATTTGCTAAGATCACCAACGCTGTGGCAGCCTCCAGGTAGTTAATGCATATTGAGACTGAGATGCGGGCAGCCGTTAAGGCGCCAGCAAAACTAAACCTCACATTCGATGTGACTGGTGATTTGCCCGATGGCTATCATTCGATAGTGTCTCTTTTTCATGCCATCAGTCTGGACGATATTATCAATGTCCGGATTCAGCCTGGTTGCAATCAGCTGGAAATGGAAATCACGGCGGAATTTGTCGGAGAGCCAGGCGCATTTCCTCTCGATCAGAACAACTTGATCGCAAAGGCCGCTAAGGCTTTCAATGATAGAACCGGCTTGATCAATAACTGCCTCATTCGTATTGGCGTGAAGAAACAAATTCCAATCGGAGCCGGATTGGCAGGCGGCAGCTCTAACGCCGCAGCGATTCTTTTGGCATTGAACAATCTTTTTTCTTCGCCTCTTGAGGAAACAGAGCTGTGCGAGGTTGCCACCGCGATTGGTGCTGATGTTCCCTTTCTCCTTTATGGTGGCACTCAGTTGGGCAAGGGTAAAGGCGAAATATTGACGCCTGTAAAAATTGAGCAACGTCTGGCGTTCGTCGTTGTTAAACCCCGCCAATTGTCTATATCTACGCCGCAAGTATTTGCCGCATACGATCGCTGGGTGAAAGAACGAGATTTCGGATGGAGGCCTCGGATCGATCATCAAGCTGCAATTGATTCTCTAGTTGCCGGTGATCTTGAAGGCGCAACAAAGAGTTTTGCAAATGTTTTTGAACCTATTGTGTTCGATATGCATCCATCTCTTGCATTAATCAAAGACAGGCTATTGGAGCTTGGCTCTTGGTCTGCACAACTGAGCGGCAGCGGGCCCAGCATTTTTGCTGTAGTGGCCAATCTTGAAATGGCTCATGCGATCAGACGAAAGTTTAAAGAAGAGGAAACCAGAGGCGATTCTGCCTGGCTAAAGCAGGAAGGTTGGGAAATGGATTGTTACATTGCAGAATCCGCTGGATGTGGCGTTCAACTGCTTGCGGAGCGACTTAGTTAGCATGGTCAAGAAAGTTTCTCCATCCACTAAGAAGTTGATTTCCCAGACAGCTGCGCAATCTGGAACAAAGGCACGCACTAAAGAAAAAGCAAAGAAAGCGAAGACCCAACTGAAAGTCAAGGCTGCGGCCGCAGCCAATCCGAAAACAAAGACTGCAGCTGATTCTAAAGGTGTGAAACTGGTTTCGAAGCCGATGGCTAATGAAATGATGGCCCGGCTGAAAGCTTTGTATCCGGATGCCGATTGCGAGTTGAATTTTGATTCTCCATTTCAACTATTGACTGCAGTGATTATGTCTGCGCAGACGACTGATGTTCAGGTCAATAAAGTCACTGGAAAATTGTTTTCTCGTTTTCCAACCGCAAAGGCTCTGGCTGAAGGTTCAATAGAAGAGATAAAAGAGATCATCAAACCAACAGGCTACTACAACGCCAAAGCGCAGAGCATTCAGACTTGTGCTCAACAGCTGGTCGAGCGTTTTGGCGGTAAGGTGCCGGATACGCTGGAGGAGCTTACGACACTGCCGGGTGTCGGTCGAAAGACAGCTAACGTGGTCCTTGGAGTGGAGTTTGGTCAACGTGGTTGGACGGTCGACACGCATGTGCAGCGCCTGACCAGGCGGTTGGGTCTAACAAAGAACGACGATCCATACAAGATAGAATTGGATTTGCAAAAGCTGTTTCCTGATGAAGATTGGTCGCAGCTCTCGATCACCATCATCTGGCACGGGCGAAGAATGTGTTTCGCCCGAAAGCCTGATTGTTTAACTTGCCCGCTCAAGGATATTTGCCCAAGCAGCGAAGTTTGATGTAGTTAGGTTTGGCAAGATTGCCGATGGCGTGGACTAATTGGTGGAGCGTCCTTTTTCGCAGTACCATGACTGAACAAATGGGATATTGTGTTCAATGGATGGAACACAACCAGTCTTCAGACAGCTCCACAGCGCAGTTTAGTGCAATTATAAAGCCAACCTTTATAAATGCACTAATAGATGAACTTGAAGGACTTTCTGGCAATAGCCGTGCTAAACTTCTAATAGAAGGACAATTATCAAAGTGACATTTATAAATGCACCGACCAGTTACCAATCCAGACTTTGAGAGATTAAGTAAGTGGATCAACCGCTACGACGGTTTTTTCACTTCGAAACATGCTCAATGGTCTGGATATTCGCTTCAGAATCAGGTGTATTACGTGAAGTCGGGGCAATGGGAGCGGTATGGAAGTGGCATCTTTCGCTATAAACTTTTCCCTCATAGTGCTGCTGAAAGACCTGATTTGA
>JADZFV010000062.1 GCA_020854255.1 Candidatus Melainabacteria bacterium
CGACTCTGGGACCAATCTTCAACTTCAAGGTGTGTAACTCGCTGAAGCTCGCGCGAGTTGTTGGTCGCCAGTATTGCCGACCAAAAGCGGCAGTCTAATACCTAGCGTTCAGAAGCCGGCTTGTATGTGAGATTGCTCGCGCCGACGTATTCAGCGCGCGGCCTGATCAAACGATTGTCGTTGTACTGTTCCAGAACATGCGCGGACCAGCCGGACATGCGGCTGATGGCGAATACAGGAGTAAACAAATCGTTGGGAATACCGAGCATGTAGTAGACCGACGCCGAGTAGAAATCGACATTGGCGAAGAGCTTCTTCTCTTGCAAAACGTACTGCTCGATCTGGTGTGACATCTGGAACCATTTCAGCTCGTTTTTGACTTTGCCCAATTCTTCCGACATCTTGCGAAGATGCGTGGCACGCGGGTCTTCTGTTTTATAAACGCGGTGGCCGAAGCCGGAAATTTTCTTGTGCTCCTGGAGCATTTTCTTGACGTAGGGCAAAGTCTGGTCGGGATCTTTGATCTTCAAGAGCATCTCAATCACTTCTTGATTGGCGCCGCCATGCAGTTTGCCTTTCAGTGTGCCAATCGCTGCAGTGATCGCAGAGTGGAAATCGGAAAGCGTGCTGGCTGCGACGCGAGCTGCGAAAGTCGATGCGTTCAACTCGTGATCGGCGTGCAAAATAAGAGCGACATCTATGGACTTGGTCGCCAACTCGTCCGGCTCTTTTGCGTTGAGCATGTAGAGAAAATTAGCAGCGATGCTTAGATCTTCGCGCGGAGCAAGGCACTCTTTGCCTTTGCGAATGTTGTCCCAATAGGCAACAACAGTAGGTACTTGCGCTGTCAGGCGAGTAGCTTTTCGAATATTCGCTTCCCTGTCTTCGCCTTTGCCATCGGGATCGTACATTGCCAGCATCGAAACTGCGGTACGCAAGACTTCCATCGGCTGCGCTTCTCTGGGGAAAGCGCGCATCGCATTGACGACGTCGTCATGAATTTTGCGATTTGTCTTCAGTCCCGTGTCAATCGCCTCCAACTCGCTCTTGTTCGGCATCCGCCCAAACCAGAGGAGATAGACGACCTCTTCGAAAGTAGAATGCACCGCCAGGTCATGAATGTCATAACCCTGATAAATGAGCCGCCCTTCTTTTCCGTCCACATAACAAATAGTGGATGAACCAGCTACGATGTCTTCCAGCCCCGCCTTGACCATTCCAAAGCTCCTGCTAATCTTATGTTATCGGTTTTTATACACCAAATGACAACAGTTATCGTCCGACCATAGCCTAATTTCAGTTTCACGCGTGGACAAATTGAGCGAACAGAAATTGGAATTATCCATTGTAAAACGGCTCACTGACGCGCTGGGCAAGAGTTTTTCCAAAACAAAATTAGCAGCCTGGCGTGTCGAGAATCGCCACGCCAGTAGCTTCAGCCACTCTGGCAGCCAGAGCGAAATATCGCTCGAATCAAATTTGACATGGCTGATTGCTTGCCTGACAAGTCTCTCAAAAAGAGGGCTGATTCCCGGCAATTTGCTCGGCGAACCCATCGAGGCAGCAATTGCAAGGATCAGCCTTGACCTTTTCGGGTTGTCCTCACCAGAGAAGGACAAATGCGATATGGCCATCGCAGCCGGTAATTTGATCATGGATCTGGCGTCAGACCTTCATCAAGATCAACTCGATTGTGCAGTCACCTGTCTTCAAAAAGTGATTGACGGTCCGGATGGACCCAGCAACCGAGCTGCGCTCGCTGACCCTTTGATGCCCGGTTGGGTTTTTCAATACCTTATCCACCAAAGTGAAAAGGAGTTGAAAAAATCAGCGCCGACAAATGGACATTCGCCGTTTTACACAAAGTGGTTTACGCCCTTATGGATAGCCGACTTTCTTGTCGAGGAGGCAATCACCGATGGCGGACGAACGTTTGTCGATCCGGCCTGCGGAGCGGGCCATATATTGGTGCCGGCGCTAAAACGAATAGTGGAACTCTTGATTGCGTCCGGTGCCTCAAAACAGGAGGCTCTGCAAGAAGCAATCAGCACGCGCTTGTACGGACTGGAAATCGATCCGCAATTGAGCGCGGCAGCAAATTTCAGCCTCTATTTGGCTTGCCGAGATATGGATTTAAAAGTGCCACTAAGTGTGGCGAATGTTTTTACTATCGTTGAATCGAACAAAGCGCACCTCGCCGAAAAGCAAAACTCACAACTTTCAGTTCCAACCTGGAACGCGAGCATCGGCGGATCCTTGCGTTTGAACTCAACGGCTCTAGCCGAGTCAACATTCCTCTTGCCGGTTGATAAAGAGGACCTACTGCCCCTGACGAAAATACCGCAAAAATTCGGTGCGCTTGCGGCAAACCCGCCTTACATGAGCATGCGCAACATGCCAAAAGATCTGGCTGTGTTTCTCAAGGAGCATTATGTTCTATCAAGCTACGATCTTTATTCTGCTTTTGTAGAACTCTCTTTAGACTTGCTGGAAGATGGCTCAAAGGGCAGCTTGATTTGCCAGCAGAGCGTGCTTTCCATATCAAGGTATAAGCCCCTCAGAAAGTTGATCGAACAAGAAAGCAAAATTGAAACACTAGTGCAATTGGGTCCAGGAAGTTTTCCGACCAGGCCGGGCGAGAAGGTAAATAATGCCATCATCACCTTGCGCAGGTCTTCCAAAATCAGTACGAAAAGCGACTCTACGACCCTTAAGTATGCTCGCATACTTTATCCGGAGGAAAAGAAACGAGCAGAAATTTCCGGTATCAAATCAATTTTGAAAGTAAGAGACAATCACATAGAAAATTCGTCGTCCGATTCAAAAGCGCTGCTGGCACCATGGTGCCCTGCCTACATTATGGAACTGTTCGATAACCATCCGCCATTGCAGAACAGCCATGGCGACATAGTTGTCGTCAATGGATTATTCACCTGCAACAATAAAATGTTCGTCAAGAAATTCGACGAGGTGCCCGAAGATAGGCGGCATGAGTACGTTCCATACGACAAAGGCGGTGGCAAGAAGTGGTACCACTCGACGCCATATTTGCTGCACTGGGTGAAAGACGGAGATGTGATTCGCGACTACCGGGCGTCGCGCGGACAGTCGCGCAGCTTGCCCGGCGAAGACTTTTATTTCAAGCCGGGCATCACCTATTCATATATAGGAACGCAAGGTTTCAAGGCCAGACTGCTCAGCCCGGAAAGCATTTTCGACATAGCCAGTTCGTCCGTATTCACGCCGGAGTACCTGCGGATGTACATGCTCGGATTCATGAACTCGTCTCTGGTGCGCTTTCTCCTGGGCGTTCTCAATCCGACCATCAATTTTCAAATTGGCGATCTCAGAAGGCTTCCTTTTGCACAGCCGGACACAACCACACAGTTGGAAGTTTCAAGATTAGCTGAAGAAGCGGTAAATCTGGCGCGCGAAGCAGAAAGACTTGGCTCGGAAAAACTCAAGCATGCTTCAAGAAGCTCAAAAGATTCAACAACTTCAAAAATCTCAGAAAGCTCAGAATATTTACTTTGGGCTAGAGAAATAGAAAACATCATTCAGAAAGACATCGACAGATTAATCTTCGCGCTGTATGAAGTTCCGGCCGAAATTCAAAAACAAATCTTGCAAGATCCGTGGGTGGTTAGAGGGCAGAAAGATGTTTTCGCAAATGCTCAAGGCGGCAGCAAAAAAGGCAGACTGTAGGCACTGATCCGGAGACGATATCACTTACCGCCTGAGATCAACTCTTCCAGCTGTGGTTTTTCTTCTTTATCTTTCGGTTTTTCTGCCGTGCGCTTTCTCAGATGAGCAATCAGCCCAGCCGCGCCTTTCTTGGACAAGCCCCGTTTAAGACGCACGGACGTACGCTCGAGCAAATCTTTGTCTTTGACGGACATGCTGACCAACTTGAAATCATCTGAGACTTTTGTAATTCGAAAAGTCAACGCGTTTTTATTACCATCCAGATTGAGTGTGCCGGCAACCAGAGAATCGTTGCCCTGCTTGGTTTGCGACGTCATTTCAAAGCGTCCTTTCTGAAAAATTCGGCTCCAGCGCGGATAATATCGAATCTGAATCAAGCGCCGAAACAGCGCAGTCACTTCCTTTTGCTCGCCTGGAGAAAATTCGGTCCAGCCCGATTCGCCAAATGCGCGCTTTGCCATTTCTTCAAAATTCATACTCCGAGCAGCTGTTTCAAACATGCTTTTGCCATTCTTATCGGTGCCGCCACGGGAGACGTCGGCAATGAAAGTTTCCACCAATTCCTTCTCGGTTACCCGCCTGGAAGAGGCAGCAATCGCGCCATGCGAAAACAACAGGCTGAGACTAAGGGCAAATGCAATCAAGCCCTGGCAATGGCAGTTCGTCACACACTTTAAAGACACCGCTATTCCCCCAGATACTCTTTTGTTCAGAGCGCAGCCTGTCTCTTTGTCAACAAATAGGCGGCCATAAGCAATCCCGAGATGCTCCAGGCAGACAATACGAATACGTCCTGCCCATATCGCGCCGGGGTGTCCAGGAATACGCCTTTGAAGGCATCGGCCGCGTAGTAGAGCGGCATACTGCGCGCTATCAGTTGCTCCCACTGCGGCATAGCTTCCAAAGGCACGATGATGCCGGATACGAACATGAGGGCAACTCCAAGGATGGAGACAGTCATCGTGTATACACGAATGGTACGCAGCCAGCAGGCGAAAGAAAGTCCGATCGAGGCAAAACAAAATACGCTCAAAAGTGTGATGCCAATCAAGCCGATGGGATTGGTTCCGAGAGTGAAGTGCACGAAGGGCGCGGTCAAGGTCAATGCAAGCCAGAGAACAGCCGACGCCTGAAGAGTGACTGTCAGCGTCTTGGCAATAATTGCCGATCGCAATCCGTGCGGCGCCAGAATAATTTGCCGATAGGTCTTTTCCATCCATTCGTAAATCCAGGAAAAACCCAAATTCATCGAGGCAAGAACATAGCAAAGATAGGCTGTCAGACCGGGAGTGATGAAATCACGCAATTCGTATTGAAAATTCGAAAGTGAAGAAGTTTTGATCGCTGTTTCAATATCTTGATTGCCCGGACCGGTCAAGCCGCGCAGAAGTCCCATCGAAATTTGATCGTCGACAAAAGGATTGTGCCCTTCCGTCACAATCTCAATTGTGTCTTCGAGCGGATCTTCATTGACTTTTGCAAAGGCAACGATCTTGCCGCCGAGCAAATCAAGCTTTGCCAGGTCGAGATTCTGATACTCGATCACTTCAAAGCGTTCACTGGCAGCAAGCTTCTTCTTCAGATCGCTGACATTGCCTGGATCATAGAGCCCGAAGGGAATATGTCTGGCACCGGACAGGGTATCACCAACAACTGCGACAATCAAAATTGCCATGATCAAACTGGCAATCAAATAGGCAGGACGTCTGATCCATTGACGCAAATCTTTTCGCATTATTGCCAAAACTTGTTCCATCTCTAGGTTTCCTTACTGACGGGAAGCGCGGAGGCCGGTTCTTCCCTGGGAAGCCGTATATTTTCATGCGACAGCGCCAGATAGATTTCTTCGAGGCTGGGTTCACTTGTCGACACACCGGTCACTGGAATGTGCTCGCTCTCAATCCAGTCCGTCACCGCCCTGAGTGTCTCTGACAAATGTTTTTCACTTATCAGGGCAATGGAAAATGTATTGCGCAATTCGTCGTAGCTGACTTCTCCGAAGGCAAAATTGCGCAAGCTGCTCAGGCTGGAGTCCAGTTCGTCAGCGCTTGGGCGGCGAGCCATGCGCACGCAAATGGACTTCATATGATTCAATCGTCCACGCAATTCGTCAATTGTTCCTTCTGCGATCAGCTTTCCGCGAACTATAATGCCCAGACGATCGGCAAGCAGCTCAGCTTCTTCCAGATAGTGAGTGGTCAAAAAGATGGTGACGCCCTCGTGTTTCAAACCTGTGAGAATCTCCCAGATATGCTGGCGCGAGCCGGGATCGAGCCCGACAGTCGGTTCGTCTAAAAACAACACCCTGGGCGAACGCAGCAAAGCGCCGGCAATCGAAAGTTTTCTCTGCATGCCGCCCGAAAAATCTCCGACAAAATCATTTCTGCGCGAAAGCAAGTCCCATTGACTGAGATGCTGTTCGATTCTCGCAACGGCGCCCTCTCTGGGTAGTCCGTACAATCTAGAGACGAACATCAGGTTTTCGAAAGCTGTAAGCTCTTGATAGAGTGCCACTTCCTGAGAAACCACGGCAAATTTCGATTTAGCTTTCTCCGGGTCGGAAATGCCATCAAACCCCGAGATGCTGAACCTGCCCGCGGTCGGCTTCAGTAATGTGGTGAGCATATTTATGGTCGTAGTCTTACCGGCGCCGTTGTCGCCCAAAAGCGCGTAAAGTTCGCCAGGATGAACCTCCAGGTCAAGATGGTCGACGACGGTTCTCTTTCCAAAAACCTTCGTGAGCTGAGATACCTTAATCGACGGCGCTTCACTCATTTGTCTGCAATATTAGCAGTTATCAGCCAATCGGTCGCGGAGCGCCAGCAGCATCAGCTTGCCGGCTTGGCAGAGGGTAGTCTTTGCTTCGATGCCGCCAGGATGGCGGCGATCCCATACGTTGTCTAGCAAACCGGTCCTGAGATTGGCAGTCCGCAGGCGCCCATAATCGAATCGATGTGTGCGACTTTGAAGACTTTATATACGCTCGGCGTCACGTTGGCGAAAGTCACTGACACGCCTTTCGATTGTGCGCGCAAAAGCATTTCTTCCAGCCACTCCAGCCCTTCGACAGAGATGAATGTGCAGTCTGAGAAGTCCAGAAGCAAGTCGCCCGAATTCGACGCCATCAGTTTGTCCACGTCATCGAGACCTTTGACCAGAGGACCGGGCAGTCGAAATTTCATTGTTTCTCTCACTGAAACACCTGAATCTTTTGATTTTTTGCTCTTTTCAGTCACGAGTTTTACTCCAATTAATGGCAATCCGGCTTACGGTCTTTGCCTGGGTGGATAAGCGGTGATGAACAAATCCTTCAAGTCTTCGAACAATGGCACAGCCGGGTTGGTTCTCACGGCCATATCCTCAAAAGCGCCGCGGACCAGATCCGGCATGGCAGCCGCGAAGTCTTCCTGTGAAATGCCGAGCTCGGCAATCGACATTGGCTGCCCGCACTGAGCCGCCAGGTCGTAGACAGCTCGTCTCAATGAAAGGTTCAATTGCTTGATGTCGTCTTTCGTCAGCTTATCGCCTTTGCCTTTGCCTGCCGGCTTGCCGTCTTCATCCAAGCCAAGGAATTGAGCGGCACGGGCATATTTTTCGTCGGCGACCCAGAGCGGGTAGCAGGACTGCACCATAAATTTGTTTGGAATACTGGCATTGTATGCCAGAGTGGAAACCAGAAATACACCGTTGGCTCGGCCGTGCGGGACATCGAAGTGACCGCCAAGACTGTGTGCCAGTGCGTGATTTACGCCGACAGACGCATTGCCTATTGCCATACCGGCAAGGCAGGAAGCATTATGCAATTTATGCCGCCAGACCACGTTGGTTGGATTTTTCAACACCTCCGGCAATGCTTCGAAAATCAGACGCATCGCTTCAAAGGCGAGACCATCTGTGTAATCGGATGCAACCGCAGAAACAAGCGCTTCCAGTGCATGCGTGAGAGCATCGAAAGCGGTGTCGGCAGTGATATCACGCGGCAATGACTTGGTCAGATTGGCGTCGATGATTGCCACCGTCGGCAGTAGCGTTTCGTCAATCAGAGAAAGTTTTCTCTGTGACTGGCTGTCTTTCAAAACAGCAAATGGAGTCACTTCCGAGCCTGTTCCCGAAGTGGTGGGAATAGCCACCAGTTGGGTTTTTACGCCTTTGGGAAACTCGGCCATGCGATGGCGGAAATCGAGGAAATTGAAGGCAATCTCTTTGAGCTTCAGATCGGGATAATCATGGAAGAGCCGCATTACTTTAGCGGCATCGAGAACAGAACCGCCACCCAGAGCGATAACCGTATCCGGCTGGCTCTGCGACATCACTTGCAGCGCCTGTTGAATGATCGTCCATTCAGGCTCCGCACCGACCTCCGAGAAGACATCGACACGGCAGTCTTGCGGCAGGCGCTCAAGCACCATGGAGAGATGCCCTCTGCGAGCGGCAGATCTCGAGGTGACGACAAATGCACGCTTGGTTTTGATATTACGCAAATGATCGATCGATCCTGGATTGATATAAATGTTCTTAGTTGTCTGGAACGACAGAGTAAAGTGCTTGCGCCTGGGCACCCGCTTGTAGTTGAGCAAATTCTTGATGCCGACATTATCGGTGGTGATATTGCCGCCGCCGGTTCCACAACCAAAACTCAATGTGGTGTTCAGATTATTGTAAATTCCGCCCAGACCACCGATTGACGTCGGTGAATTGACGATGATGCGTCCGGCATTGATGTATGTTCCAAACTGTTCGATGACTTCCTCGTCTTCGGAAAAGATGCCTGCGGTATGTCCTGTGCCGCCTGCATAGTTGACGTCAAGTGCCCGGTTGAGCCCGTCTTCGACGGAATCGACAATGACATAGCTCAAAACAGGCATCAATTTTTCAACCGCCAATTTGTGCTGGCGCAATTCGCCTTTCAGCTGGCAAAGCAAAATTTTGGTGCCGGGCGCTACATTAATGCCGGCTTTCTCGGCTATAAAATTAGCTGGTTGACCGACCATGCGGTAGTTCATACCGCCGGTGCGGGCATCAATGACAGTCTCTGCAACCTTTTCCACTTCTTCATCACTGCAATCGTGACAGCCGTATTCTTTAAATTGGGCTATCAGCGAATCGGCAATTTCCCGGTCGATGACCAGCGTTTGCTCTGACGGGCACTCGGTGCCGTTGTCGAAAGTCTTGGAGATGATAATGTCCATCGCCGCTTGACGGACATTGGTGCTCTTGTGCACGTACACAGGCGTGTTCCCCGAACCCACGCCCAGAACAGGTTTTCCAGAGCTGCATGCGGCTTTGACCATCTGCGTGCCGCCGGTCGCGAAGATCAAATCCACCTCCGGGTGCACCATCATCAATTCTGTTTCTCGCCTCAAACGAGAAGATTTTTCCACCCAGCCGATGAAACCTTTAGGTGCTCCGGCTTCAATTGCCGCTTCATAGACGACTTTTGCCGCCAGGTTACTGGAGTCCGCAGCCATCAAGTGCGGGCTGAAGATGATCGAATTGCGCGTTTTGGCAGCGGCCAGGCTCTTGAACACAATTGTAGAAGTCGGATTGGTGACCGGAGAAATCGCGAGGATGACGCCCACCGGCTCAGCGATTTCCACCATATTGTCTTCGGGAAATTCCTTGATTATCCCGACTGTCTTTTTGTCTATGATCTGGTGATAGTGAAATTCCGAAGCAACAAAGTTCTTCAACATTTTGTCCTCGAAAAGCCCCATGCGCGTCTCGTCGCAGGCGGCACGCGCCAGCTTTTCGACATTCTCGATGGCGGCTACAGTCATCGCTTTGACAATGCGATCCACGTCTTCTTGCGAGTACTGATTGAAGACAGCCGCTGCAAGCCGGGCTTGCCTGGTCAGGTGATTGACCCGCTCCATCAAACTAGTGTCGTTGTCTTTGACTGCCGTCGTCATCTATAAGGTCCTTTTTTGTATGCTGAACAGACTGGAAATGTTGAACAGCGCGCCAGACGCAAAACAAAGGAGTCTTACGACTTTTTTGTGGGCGCCCGGCAACCTTTCCAAGTGTAAGTTAAAGAGAGACATTTATAGATGGGTGTTCCTAAACCTTTTACAAAGGGCGCCGGCGAGCACCCCCTGCTTTACAGGGGGGGTTTTCATCCAAAGCCACAGAAAAACACCATTTTCGGCAATTTCGGCGGTTTTCCCCGATGAAAGCCGTACAAAACTTTGCTTTACCTCGTAATTTCCCTCTTTGAATAATCTAAGGTTGTCACTAGAATATCTGTGGCGTTGCCGATTCACCAATCAGCAAACAAAAGCAATACAGCCTGAGCGAACCGCCGGTTTGCTTCGAGCCAGTATGTGGGTATTGGGACTCTGTTCGAAAAACCACTGTGACCACAGATAGACTAAAAACAGCGATTTTATTTCTAGTACTGCCGGGCTCTTGCCTGGCGGCTCCCGCGCTGGTTTTTTCGTCTCCTGCCCGGGCTGCCGACTTCGCCCACGCCAAACAAATTATCGTCCCGGCATCGAGAATCAGGCGGCGCTACGACTCAGAAGTACGCGAGACGTCCGGCTATTCGATGAATCCAAACAACGGCTCGGCCTTAGACAGCGGCTACTCCAGTTATTCACAAGGCGTGCTGGCACCGGCTCCTCAGCCTTTCAATATCTCATTTCCTCAGGGCTCGACCAGTACGCCCAGGCCTTCAAAGAACGGGCTGATCCCGCCGCCGCCGGCTGTAACTCCATCCATCGTTGCTCCGCCAATGAGCATGATAGCCCCTCTGTCACAACCGACTGCCGCGTCGCCGCGCATCGGCTTGGAAGCATTGAACTCGCCGCAAGCACGCGCAATTTCAGCACAAGCTACGCATGCAGCCGCTCAACTTGATTCCCTGCTTAAGGAAGGCAAGTTTACAGAAGCGCAGGCGCTGATCAAAAGTTATTTGAAAAACTTTCCAAAAGACCGGGTTCTTAAATCCGAGTTTGTTCAAACCTTAATCACCAACGGCAAAGCCTGGGTAGCGTCCAAAGACTTCGACGACGCCATCAAAGCGGCTCGCGAGGCCCTCAGCATCGAACCGGCAAGCACCACAGCAACAGCCCTGCTCAACGACTGGCTGAAGAAGAAAGGCGTTGACCATGCCTCAGATAACGTGCGCTTGAGGCTTGCTGACACGCTGGCGCGTGAAGGCAAAAACTCAGAAGCATTAGTTGAATACAGAGCAGCCCTCAAGATCAAGCCCACCGCAGATGCACATATTGGCGCCGGCTCAATGCTCATTAAGGAAGGGAAGAAAGAAACAGCCAAGGCCGAGTTTCAAAAAGCACTCGAGCTAGATCCCAATTCCGGTGCGGCATTGAGGCACCTGGGCAGTTTGCGCTACACGCAAGGCGATGTGATTGGAGCAAACAACGATCTCAGTCGCGCGCTGATTATCAATTCAGAAGACAAAGTAGCCGGGCGAACATTGATCGATCTGTGGCACAGGCAGGTGGCAAAAAACCCGCGCGATGCCAGTCAGCATCTGGGTTTGGCGAGAGCCTATCAACTTTCAGGCGACCTGAAATCTGCACAAAATGAATACAAACAAGTGGTGAGATTGGAGCCCGACAATCCGAATCTTCCTGCCGCCAGACAAAGTTTCAAACTCGCTCTTGCGCGTCAGGAAGCGATGAAAGCCTATCAAGCCGCGCAAAATCTCGATGCCAACGGCGCCATTAGAGAAGCTCATTTGAAGATTGTCGAAGCTTCAGGCATCTCGCCAACAGACGTGAAGATTCGCATGTATGAAGGGGATCTGGCCACTCGCCTCGGTCTCTATTCGCAAGCACACGACGCCTACATGACCGTCATTCGCGAAGAGCCGAAAAATATTACCGCCGCGAAGAAATTACAAGAGCTGGCAGCAAAGACGCAAGCCACAACGATGATCATGCCGCCGTCCGCGCCACAGGCAAACGGGCTTGCTTCACCACAAGTGATCACTTTCTTGAATCAGAATCAATTTACTCCGCCACCATCTATATTGTCGCAAATGACTTCGCAAGTGCGTCCGGGCGAATTGCCACCGGCGCCTACACTGGCCGGACCGACCGGCTCTGCAGCAGCCGCAGCGGCGGCGGCAACTGCGGCAGCTAAACCGCTGGCGACAGACAACCAAGTGTCCAGTCTTTCCGGATTCCTCGGGCAATTGCGCGGATTCCAGCAAACAGAGAAGGAACGCCTGCAAAAGGAAGAGGATGCCACTCGTAAGCTTTTGGGTTATAAATCGAGTGATTCCGGCTCTGGCGGCTCCAGCCTCAACTTGCCTCCACTGCCTCCACTTCCAGCCCTGCCTCCATTGCCTTCCGCCTTGACAACAGAAACACCTGTGACAGCAGGAGCAGCAGCAACAATGGCAACTCCGGCCGCGGCAGCACCGGCTGTGAGCAATACCCTTGCCGGTCTGGCATTGAAAACTTTTCCGGGCGGATTGTCCAGCGCCAATTTAGCCACGGCTGCACAGGCAGTACCACAAATGATGTCCGGCGGCTTCAAAGCAATGTCCTCAGCCGATATTTCAGCTGCAACCGCGATGGCAGCCAGTGCAGCCGCATCCAGACTGGGACTGGCTCCAAAAGACAGCACGCCGGCAGCGAGTTCTGCTGCGGCGGCGGCAGCAGCAGCAAATTCCTTGATGCCTCAAAACGCACAGACTCCAGGATCAACTCAGGGTCTGCAGCAAGCCTATCAACGCATTGGCTCCCTGGAAGAGCAAAACCGCCAGCTGGCTTCACAACTCGCCCAAGCACAAAGTGCTTTGAAAACCATGGCGCCGCCGGTTTCGCCGACACCCGGTAATCAGCAAGATCTAGTGCCCGCACCAATGACTGCGCCGGTCCAGGTAACGCCGCAGCCCGATCTCTTGCCTCCCGTATCGCCTGTGCCTCAGGCGGCTCCAGACTTTTCGCGCGCAAAAGCTCCATCGACTCAAGGTTTGTCACCTGACCTTCTAGCAAGCGTGCCTTCACTACCGCCCAATGTTCAAGCGGCAATGTTCAAAGGTTTGAGGCCCGAGCAGCTGGCCGGACTCAAGCAAACGATGCAAGCAAACGCAAGCAATACCAGGGGCACTGTGCGTTTCGAGCTGGAGGGCGTGGTTCCATCACGTTCTCAGATCAAATTGAAAGTGGTTTTGAAGAACGATCGCGACTTGCCAATGCAGTTGCCGCCCACAATTTCTGCAAAAATTCAGATGCCTGGAAAACCCGAACAGTATGCAAAGGTTGAGTTTTCGGGCAAGCAAATCAACGCCCACGGCGAAATTCACGGCGTCATCAAAGTGCCGGGCAGAGACTTGAACGCATCGGCTGATGTGTCACTGCCTAATTTCCTGCCGCCGTCAGAACAATACCGCGACGTGCATTTGACGGTACCGATCTCGAAACTCTAGACAGTTGCGCTTTTTCTAAAGCGAACCACAAAAGATAATAGGTTATTGCCTATCGTTCTGCGCGAGCCCGATAAACAATACCCTATCCATTTTTGCAAATTGACAGAAAATATCCTATCAATATGATATAGAATGAATGGTTGTCACCTATCAATCAGGAAATTGTGTATGCAGAAATTTGCTGCCAAACTTCGAAGACGCCAACTTGATACGTCGCTTCAACACTACAAAGACCTACCCAGACTTCCACGTGGATACATTCATGAAATCCGTACTGCGCTGGAAATGACTACACGCCAATTAGCCGAACGGCTAGCCGTAAGCCAGCCTTCAGTAATTGATATGGAAAAAAATGAGCATCGCGGCTCAATATCTTTGAAAACGCTGGAAAATGCTGCAGAAGCACTTGGTTGCAGAGTTGTTTATGCAGTCGTCCCAAAGGAATCGCTTGAGGAGATAGTTTTCGAGCAAGCGCTATTAAACGCACGAGAGATTGTTCGATCAGTGGGAAGGTCGATGGCACTTGAGAAACAAGCAACAGAGCAGGTTGAACAAGAGGAATTGATCAAAGAACTTGCTGATGAAATCGTCAGGAAAGGCGGAAGTGCTTTGTGGAAAACAGTAAATGATCGATGACGATAAATTGCCGGAAGGCGCAACACCACTAGATCCGGACGAAGCTGAGGGATTGATTCCTGGACTGACTACGCGCGGAGAATTGAATACGTTTGAACAACGAAACATAGCAAGAGCAGTAGCATGGTCTCGTTCGAGCAAGAAGTTGCGCAGCACCTTATTTGAAATCGAGTCATTGAAATTCCTACATAAAAGGATGTTCGATGAAACATGGAAATGGGCGGGCAAATTCAGACTAACCGGCAAGAATATTGGCGTCGAACCTGCGCAAATTCAAATGCAGCTCCATATGTTGTCCGCGGATGGCAACTACTGGCTCGATAATCAGATCTTTCCGATTGAAGAGTGTGCGATCAGATTTCACCACAGACTTGTCAGCATTCATGCATTTCCGAATGGCAATGGCCGCCACGCACGCTTAGTAGCTGACTTACTCATGTATTACTCCAATAGGCGAATTTTTTCTTGGGGTGGTGAATCATTAGACGTCGAAGGAAAAACCAGGCAGCGTTACATACAAGCGCTACAGCAAGCCGATGCTGGAA
>JADZFV010000063.1 GCA_020854255.1 Candidatus Melainabacteria bacterium
AAGGGTGTACCCCAGCTTACAAAACTTGTTGTAACCGTCATCAGTGAAAACAAAAGACATCGAGGGAGGTTGCGATTCATGGAAAGGTTCCGCCCTCGAGTTTGAAACAGCCAGTGTCCTTCTAGGATGCTTTCTAAGGTTCCGGCTTGGACTTAGACTTTCGCCTTCTTTTTCATGTCGAAGGTGATCTCATGCTTGGCCATGCGATCGAAAGCTTCCTGCATTCTGCCTTTGTCGGCGCAAAGACCCATACGGAACCAGCCTTCGCCTTGAGGCCCATAAGCCGTGCCGGGCGGCACTACGATGCCTGCCTTGTCCAGCATGGTCTCGGCGAATTCCGCCGAAGTCATTCCTTCCGGCGTTCTCAACCACATGTAGAACGTCGCTTTGATCGGGTTGACCTTCCAGCCCAGTTTGCTCAGTTCTTTTACAGCCAGATCGCGGCGCTCGATATAGAGCTTGTTACATTCATCAATGTGATCCATCGGACCTTCCAGTGCGGCGATGCCTGCGATCTGGATGGCGCGGAAAATGTCAGTGTCGCAGTTGGACTTGATGGACCCGAGGGCTTTTACTGCCATAGGGTTGCCGATGGCAAAACCGATTCTCCAGCCTGTCATGTTGAATGATTTCGACAAGGTGTGCAGTTCGATGGCAACATCCTTGGCACCTTCAACTTGCAGAATTGACGGCGCGACATAACCTTCATAAGTCATTTCCGGGTAAGACAAATCGTGGCAGATCAAAAGGTCATGCTTCTTGGCGAAAGCTACCAGCTTTTTGAAAAACTCCAGGTCGGCGACGCCGGCAGTGGGGTTGTTCGGATAGTTGAGCATGATCAACCTGGCGCGCTTCAAGATGTCGGCAGGAATTGGCTCGAGATCCGGAAGGAAATTGTTTTCGGCATTGAGCGGCATAAAATAAGGCTCGCCGCCGGCAAGAATTGTCGATGTTTTGTACACAGGATAGGCTGGGTCCGGGATTATGTTGACGTCACCTTCATCGATGAACGCCATAATCGTATTGTGCAATCCTTCTTTGGAGCCGATCAGCGAAGTCACTTCTGTGTCAGCGTCCACTGTCACGCCGAAGCGCTTTTTGACATAGTTGGCTGCAGCCGTCTTGTATTCTTTGGTGCCGCCGAAAGGGGGATATTTGTGATTGGCTGGATTGTCGATCGCTTTGTGCATGGCGTCGACGATGTGTTTGGGAGTCGGTTGATCGGGATCGCCGATGCCCAGGTTGATTACATCAACTCCGCGAGCAACAGCAGCCTGGCGTTTCTTATCGATTTCCGCAAAAACATACGGAGGGATCGATTTCATTCTCTTTGATACTTCCATGGCAAGAACCCCAATAGTTTGTTCGCTGACCGCAAGACCAACTGCAAGTCCGTTGTCCTCATTGAAAGGTCACAGAGCCTTGCGCCGGCGCTTCCATCATAAGTCCTCTATTCTAAGCGATGGAGACGTTGATTTGGTGGTGGTTTCGCGTCTTTGAAGCGTTCTTTTGCGGCGTTTTTGAGTTGAATTCCAGAAAGCTCTACCTGCTCTGGGTTTTCAGGCAGGACGCTGGCGTCTGCTTAAGTAGAATTACATTAAGATTGGCTCGGTGTTGTCATTTACACCACTAGATCTCGATATCTTTGTCTGAAATCCTGAAATTATGCAAATCCTGGCTTTTGGAAATCCCTTGCTCTCAAGCAAATTTCAATGAATTCGTTGCCTACTGCCGTGCCACAAGATAAGGTTCAGGAAAGCCCAGTTCCTCACTGGAAGGCGACGAGCTCCTGGGCTCTCGCCTTTACTTTTGCGATAGGCGTGTTCGTTTTCTTCAATGGGCTAGGCGACTTTCCGCTCTTCAACCCAGATGAAGCGCTATATGCCGAACCGGCAAGAGAGATGCTCAAAAATGGCGACTATCTAACTACCCATCTCAATTATATAGTTCGCTACACCAAGCCTCCTCTGGTCATCTGGGTACAGTCCTTGCTGTTCCACCTGTTTGGCGTGAGCGAGATTGCCGCTCGATCGTTCGGAGCTATCTGCGGCGCCATACTTGTTGTTTTGACACAAGCATTTTTGACTCGTTACCTGAATTTGAGAGCCGGTCTTGTAGGTGCGTTTTCACTTGTGTCGGCTCCTTTGTTTTTTGGAACAGCACGAACTTGCATAACCGACATTCCGCTTTCACTGTTTCTGGGCGGCGCTCTCATGGCATTCTTCGCTGCCTTTCGAGAAACGAACTATAGACTTTTTGCCACCGCAGGCTATGTCCTGATTGCCCTTGCCGTAATGACTAAAGGACCGGTGGCTGTGGTTCTACCGGTCGCCATTCTGGGTGCATTTCAGCTCTCAACTGGTGGACTGAAACAAGCCTGGCATCGTTTTTTTCCCATAATTGGCGCGCTCATTGTCGCGGTTTTGGCATTACCCTGGTTCGTGCTCGAAATCGCCGTCACCAAAGGCGAGTACTTTCAAGAGTTTTTCGTGCGCGAGAATTTCCAGCGATTCACAGCTGAAGTTGATTCGCACAAAGGACCCATCTGGTATCACGTCGCCGCCGTAATGGGCGGCTACGTACCATTCTCGCTTTTTTTGCCGCAAGCAATTTGCGATGCCATTTCTTCGATCAAGGAAAAACTGAAAGGAGCTTTTGCCTCATCGCAGTCGCTCGTTGCACGAGTGCGCTCCGTGAGCGAGGCTTTGAGAACCTTTGAATTGCGCCAATCTGTTCAGTATTTTGCACTGCTCTGGTTGTTAATTACGGTCGCATTTTTCAGCGCCAGCGTTTCGAAACTCATGCCTTATACGCTGCCGGCATTTCCTGCAGCGGCAATTCTCTTCGCTCTGGAAATCGAAAACGCCATTCGAAGACCCAGCCGTTTACGTCTGCTAGTGCCGATCGCCATAATTGCTCTGATCTATACCGTGGGAGTCTTCGTTTGTCCGATTATCATAGCCAGACTCCGACATGTGCCGGACGGGCTTCTGCAGATTGCGGAGCCTGCCTTCATTTACATGTCCGTTTTGACGATAGGAGCTGTGGTCGCCTGCTTGATCAATAAAAGGATTATGGCAGTAGCGATTCTTCTTGCCGCACAAGTCTTGCTTTGCACGCTCCTGACGCCGCCTTTGACCAGAGCATTGGCAAAACATTGGGAAGGCCCAATTCCTGAGATGGCGCGATATGTCGGGCAGTTCAAGGAGCCTGCCTTCGTATTTGATATGCGCAAACCCGGAGTTCCGTTTTATGCTGACAGACAAATGTCGCAAGCCTGGACATGGGCTACTCTGACGTCTGAACTAGGCCGCATGAAGCGCGGCTACGTGATCACACGTGCCCGCAACAAAGGACCTTTTCTGGAGATGCCCGGCTTTACAATTATCAAAGAAGAAGGGCTGTATCTGCTTCTGCGCTTCGATAATCCGTTTGATCCGAAAGAGCCATATACACCAAGCCCCGGCATTCACAGCATGCAGCGCTGAAAAATTCACAGCATGCCGGGCTGGTAGATTCACAGCATGCTCATCCTCACAAGGAGACCCCGGCGTTAATGCCGGGGTCTCTTCAGATTTAAACCGCCGTTCCGGCTGCATACCCTGAAGCCCATGCCCACTGGAAATTGTAACCGCCCAACTGCCCGGTCACATCGACGACCTCGCCAATAAAATAGAGTCCGGGCACCTGCTTCGCTTCCATTGTTTGTGACGACAATGAGTTGGTGTCGACACCGCCTCTGGTGACTTCGGCTTTCTTGTAGCCGACCGTTCCCTGAGGCGTGATCTGCCAATTCCCAAGTCTTTGAGTCAAGCTGCGCAGTTTGGCTTCAGAGAGTTCAGAGATGTTTCCCTTGATGTTTTCCATGCTGCACAAAATTTCTGCCAGCCTGCGTGGAATGATTTCGGCAAGAATGTTTTTCACTTCTTTGTTGGATCCGCCTGAAAAACGGTCGTTGAAATATGCAACCGGATCGACTTCCGGCGCGATATTGATGGAGATAGAGTCGCCCTTCTTCCAGTAAAGCGAAGCTTGCAGGCTTGCTGGTCCTGATAATCCCGTGTGCGTAAACAAAATGTTTTCGCGGAAGGCAGCCTTTTTGACAGAAACTATCGAGTCGACCGAAACGCCCGTCAATTCTTTGAATTTGGATAGATCAGCTGAACTAAAATTGAAACCATCCAGCGCGGGCGCGGTTTCCACTACCTTAATATCGAATTGCCGTGCTATAGAATAGCCGAAGCCGGTGGCGCCGATTTGCGGTATTGATAAGCCGCCAGTGGCGATGACGAGTGATTGGCAGGACAGCGATTCGTTGTTTGTGTGGATCACATAGCCATCGTCTTTCATGACTTCTTTGACTACTCGCCCTTTGAAGAATTTGACACCCTCCTTTTCGCATTCTTTGACCAGCATATCTACAATCTGTTTGGCCGAGCCGTCGCAAAATAGCTGGCCAAGCTTTTTTTCGTGATAAGCGATGCGATGGTTTTCCACCATATCGATGAAATCAGAAGGCAAATAGCGCGACAGAGCCGACTTAGCAAAATGTTGGTTGCTGGAAACATAATTGTCTGGACCGGCGTTTATGTTGGTGAAATTGCAGCGTCCGCCGCCGGATATGAGAATCTTTCTTCCGATTACAGTGGCGTGATCGATAAGCGCCACTTGGCGCCGGCGCCGCCCTGCCTGAATGGCGCACATCATGCCTGCTGCGCCGGCGCCAATTACAACCACATCGAACTTAAGCATCCAAAATCTCTTCTTGGTCTCAAGCGATTATACTCTTCAGTTCTTGTTTACTGTCGGCAAATCCCAAGAGGACCCTTTGCATGCTCGGTTCAGCGCCCGAATTGAGGCGAATGTCTATCAGTGTTTCTGCCATTTTACTTTTCAGTTTGTGGTTCGTTTGTCTCGCGCCGGCAAGCGCTGTGCCATTCGTTCATACCTCTCTGGAAGCTGATCCTGAAGAAGGACAATCGCCGCCTGTGGGAGCAGTTGCTCGATCGTCCTGTGAGGATATGAGCAAACGTTTGAGAAGCGGGATGCCACCCTACTTTGCCGATATCGTTTATAAGAACGGTGCGATTTGCACCATGGATGCGGCCAGAAACTGGTGCCAGGCTCTGGCGATTTACAAAGGAAAGATTGCCTGTGTTGGGTCTGATCGGCGTATTGAAGCGGAAATAGGACCGTCGACCAGGGTGATCGATCTGAACGGACGCATGGTCTTGCCGGGATTTCACGATACGCACGTGCATCTGGCGGAAGGCGGTGTAGAACTCTCTCAACTCAGTCTGGAAGGCTGCGCTGATATTGCAGAGGCGATGAAGCGTTTGAAAGAATATGCTGAGAAGAACCCAGATCAAAAGTGGATTCTTGGCGGTAATTGGGCTCTCACTTTATTCCCGCATGCAAATCCCAAGAAGGAAACACTTGATGAAGTCGTAAAGGACAGACCTGTGTTTCTGATTTCTAATGACGGACATTCGGCCTGGGCTAATTCGAAGGCCCTCCAACTGTCTGGCGTGACGGACAAAACTGCAGATCCCCCACTGGGCAGAATCGAGCGAAGCGAAAAAAACGGGCAGCCCAGCGGAGCATTGCGCGAAGCTGCAATGGATCTGATCCGCCGCAAGTCACCTAAGATTACTGAAGCTCAGATGCTTGAGGGCACGACGAATGCTATTAAGTATGCCAATTCCTTTGGAATAACGCATGTCACTGAAGCAAACGCTGGCGAAGACATTCTCAAGGCTTACAAGAGACTTGTGGACGAAGGTGCGCTCAATCTGAAAATTAGAGCCGCAGTGGAAACCGATCCACAGGGCAATGAAAAACAGGTAAATCGTTCGCGCTGGCTGAAGAAAAAGTATGAGGGCGGGCGCCTTTGTGTTGGAGAGGCAAAGTTTTTCGCGGATGGAGTTGTGGAAACACACACTGCTTCACTATTGACCTCGTATCTCGACAAAAAAGAAGAAACCGGAATCAGCAATTGGACCGATGAGAAATTCGCAAAGCTTGCTACCGAATTTGAAAGAGCCGGATTTCAAATACATATTCATGCCATCGGTGACAAGGCGGTCAGGCAGGCTTTGAATTCGATTGAGGCAGCACGCAAAGCCAACGGAGACCTTGATCTGCGTCCACACATCGCGCACCTTCAGTTGATCGACAAGGCGGATATGCCTCGCTTTCGTAAGCTTGGTGTGACTGCAACCTTTCAGCCGCTCTGGGCTTATCGCGATGTTTTTGTGAAGGACCTTACCGTGCCGGTGCTCGGTGAAGAGCGCACAAACAGCATGTATCCGATCAACAGCTTGCTGAAGCAAGGTGCAGTATTGTCTGCAGGCAGCGATTGGACAGTGAGTTCGCTCAATCCTTTGGATGCTATTGAGGTTGCCGTGACTCGAAAAGGTCTTTTCGACAAGCCTGAAGATTATAAGGACGAGCCTCTCAACCTTGATGAGCGTGTCAATTTGATGGACATACTTGCTGCTTACACCTGCGGCGGCGCTTATGTCGATCATTCGGATCGCGAAACTGGGTCTTTGGAGCCTGGTAAGGCTGCTGATTTGATTGTTCTCGATAAGAACCTGTTCGATATTCCAAACACAGACATTCACAAGGTCAAGGTTCTGCAGACCATGATTGACGGGGAAATCGTGTTTGACCGCGAGTGCCAAGCGGCGAACCCTGAGGCGGTCAAAGAGAGATTTTGACAGCTTGTTAGATTTTCTGGACAAAAACTATCAAACGCCCAAAGTTCCCTAAATTCTGGGTTTCATAGACTTGTTAGAAAAAATCGAGAAAATCTAACAAGCAGCTAAAGTCCTGCCAGGGAGCCTGAAATCCTCAGCCTGCCAGGCTTTCGCTACTGTAGTCCTTCCGGATGCTCAACATTCGAATTGGCTGTGTATGCACAGCCAGCTGGTTTCCCAACGATCGGCACGGATCCTATGAAAGGCATACCAGACATATTCAACCACGGGTTAATCGTGAATCGTGTTCTGATTTGATACTCGAAGATGTTGTTTTGCGTGTCTGCAGCAACACCCAACCCGGAATTCTTTGTTGAATAGGTTGT
>JADZFV010000064.1 GCA_020854255.1 Candidatus Melainabacteria bacterium
AAGCGCCTTTGGTGATACTGAACACGAGCGCTACGAGAATCGCGACGAATGCGAGAATCGCGCCATATTCTGTAATACCTTGACCTGATTCGTCCCGAACGAAACGCTTCAACATGCATACCTCCTTGTGTTGTCCCTGACTTAAGAGAGAAAGATACACCAACCGGAACTTTTGCCAAGCCCGCCAGCGCAAAGACCTATTTTAAGGGTGGACAACGTTTTTGTCGAAAATTTAGTAACACATCTGTCTAAAATGTTGGCCTAATCCACACCGTATGTTATCGGTCTGCCTCTCACCTCCTCGGAACCGCCATTCTGATTGGCTTTGAGGTACTTATGCCCGGAAACATTCCCGTGCCACATAACCATCTTACCTTGACAGCTCTCTGGGCGGAAGTGGTTTTGGAAGAAGTTGTCAAATTAATTTCTTGAGCCGTCACCGGTGGGGCGATCCGGTTTAATCAGTCGGGACCGCGGGAGCATAAAAATAGGAAAGTGAGAATAATATATACAATCTGGGAAAGAACGCCTTAACATTTCGCCCTCCCTCGTTACAAATCGGGTCTACCTACATGCCGAACGCGGAAAAACTCGAAAGAAAAGGGGCGGATAAAGCTAAGAACCCTGAGAAATTGGAAGAGAAGGCTGCACTGAGGGCTTTATCGAAAGTCGACGATCACATACAAAAAGCGTTTAAGAACGGATCGTGGGCCTACAAACCAGGTGACGCCGCCTGTGTCGAACCGACTGCATATTGCGGCATTGCCCGGCGCAAAGACGGGGCTGCGCGCAAGCAAGTAATTGAATTTCTTAGCGCGAGTCAGAATAAAGATGGTGGCTGGTCTACTTCACCGGGGCTCGGCAAATCCGACTGGACAAGCGGTCTGGCGCTGCTTGCCCTGCGCATTCTCCTGAAGGAAGAAGGCTCAATCGATCCGGCATGCAGATCGCTATTAGATAATGCAGTCAAGTTTCTCTTCGAGGAGCGCTTCGAATTATTTGGTCCATACCTGTGGCTGGCAAAGCCAATGGTGAAGTTCAATGAGGGCGAAGAGGGGCTCAACTGGGCGCGCGGATGGCCCTGGTCGCAGGGCGCCTTTCACTGGGTGGAGCCGACTGTATATGCACTGCTTGCGCTGAAAATTCCGGGACCTGTTGAAGCGAAAGACAGTCAAAATGTTTTGATGCGCGGCGACAAGTTTCTTCTTGAGCATGCATGCAAGGATGGTGGATGGAATCACGGAAACGATCTTTGCCTCAATGTACATCTGCCTCCATTTGCGGTGACGACAGCTGAGGCGTTGATTGCGTTGCAGAATGAGAACAAGGCGAATGTGGTGAAGAAGGCTTTTCACAATTTGAGCAAAACCATCGGCTACAACAAGTCGGCTATGTCTCTTGCCTGGGTGTCAATCGCCCAGCAATCACATGGAAAAGATTCGTCGGAATCGATTGCGGCGCTTATAGACAGACAAAATGATGATGGCTCATTCGGTCCTGATTTGATGGTCACCGCCATTTCGATGTTGGCGCTGCAGGCGCACCTCGGCGATAACGCGCTCAAAGTATCATAATGTCTCTGGGAAGTTTATCCGCCCGCAGCATCTAGGAATCAAAAGTGGATCAAAAGGAAAAACGTTGCCCCAAGACCGGACGCACAGTCGGACCGGTTCAAGAACAAAGAACCGAAGGGCAGCCCGGCTCCGGATTGCAAAATAAGGGAGGCATTGCCAGGCGCACTTTTATAACAGGCTCTGTCGCTGCTGCTGCGTCATTCTCTGTGGCTGGATGTGGCGGCAAGACTCTCACCGGCGCGCCTCTGCCTAAGCCGACTGCCGCTCAGGCTGCCCGCAAGAGACAGACACCTTCAACAGTGGCACTGGTGCCTTGTGCATCTTACGAGGATGATCCGATGCCGGAATTGAAGAAATATGCAAAGCAGCTCAAGTTGCCAGATCTGACCGGCAAGACTGTTTTGCTCAAGCCAAACATGGTTGAGTTTCACCCGGGCAGCCCCGTCACCACCAGCCCTTTTGCACTGAAAGCCGCTTTCGAACTGGCTGATTATCTTGGTGCCAAAGACATCATCATAGGCGAAGGTCCGGGGCACATGCGGGATACCGAGTTTCTTCTGGAGGCAACCGGGCTGGGAAAGATGGTCAGGCAGCTGGGCGCACGTTTTGTAGATCTTAATCTGGACGAGCTGGAAGCGCTGGATGTGAAAGATGGATTTTCAGGACTGAAGCAATTTTTTCTGCCGCGTACTCTAATGAATGCCGATGTGGTGGTGAGCGTGCCGAAAATGAAAACTCATCACTGGGTGGGCATGACCGCGTCGATGAAGAACTTCTTTGGCGCGGTTCCCGGCCGTAAATATGGATGGCCGAAAAACCTATTGCACATCCGCGGCATACCGCAATGCATTCTCGATTTGCAAGATCTGATCAAACCGCGTTTTGCGCTTGTTGACGCAGTGATTGCCATGGAAGGTGATGGTCCTATAAACGGCACCGGAAAAGAAATGGGTTTTTACGTTCTCGGCGACGACCTTGCTGCTGTCGACGCTACCTGCGCGCGCACCATGGGGTTTGACCCCAACGAACTCGAATACATCAAGATTGCCGGCCAGGTGGTGGGCAACGTGGATTCGGATGCGATAACTGTGATCGGGCTGCAGGTCGATAAGGTCAAAAAGACGTTCGACCGCCCGATAACATTCAAAAACAAAGCGCTGCTCGCCCAATCTGCCAATCAGGCCAGCTGAAGATGATCCTTATACATAGAATGCAGATGGGAGGACTGGCGATACCAGTCGACCATTTTTTTCAGCCCCGTTTCAAAGTTGTGTTGGGGGCGCCAGCCGAGTTCTCTGGTTATTCTCGCGTGATCGCAAACCCATACTTCGGCGTCCCACGAGCGATTCGGCATGCTTCCAAAGGTCGGCTTTGCTTCAATATTCATTAAGGGCGCGGCAATTCGGACAACTTCTTTCAAGGTTGTCTGCACTCCGGTCCCTACATTGTATATGGCTCCCGGGTCGCAATTTTGGGAGAGCTGACGCTTTGCCGCCAGAATATATGCGTCGACGACGTCTTCGACGTAGACGAAATCGTGCGCGCAATCTTGGTTTACAAGGGCGGGCCAGCGACCTTCTAAGCCGCAGGCGACGAGATTGGTGATCAGGCGGTTTGGCTGCTCATAAGGGCCAAAGCACGAATACAGTCTCAGGGTCGGCATGTTGATGTTGTGGGCGCCGGCAATATAGCGGCATAGATGGGTGGCACCTGCTTTGGTGGCGGCATAATAGCTGACCGGATTGAGCGGCTCGTCTTCTTTGGGCGCATGATCCTTTTGCCCATATTCGGACGAAGTGCCGGTATTGATCAGCGATTCTGAGCCGTGTTCGACGGCAGCCTCGAGCAAGCGGCTGGTGAGAATGTAATTTGACTCGAGAATCTGTACCTTATCTTTCTGCCAGGAGTAAGCTCCGTGTGCTGCTAGATGAAACACCCACTTTGGTTTTACTTCGGCAAAAATGCGATCGATCGAGTCGGGTTCGGAGGGCGTGTAAAAATCCAGTTTGACCCGATCGTTTATTTCGGTAATGCGCCAGGGAAGCTGATTGGTTTTCTTGCGTACCAGAAGATGCACATAGTGTCCGTCTGAAACCAGCCGCCGAGCCACATTCGCGCCGATGAATCCAGTGGCACCGGTTACCAGCACGACTTTGCGTTCGGATGAATCAGTCATGAGCAGGCACTATCTCGCAGCCAGATTAAGGCATTTCACAACAGTGTCGGCCACGCACTTGGCAGAGATGCCGAATCTGTCTTTGAGGAATTGTTCCGACCCCACGGCGCCGCGCGGATTTTGTCTGACTGCCAGGCGTGTGAGACGCGCATTCAGCCCGTTTTCAGCAATCACTTCGGAAACCATAGAGCCCAGTGCGCCATTGATGAAATGTGATTCCACTGTAAAGACATGACGATGGTGCGAAATTGTTTCGATCAAATGCTCTTCAGGAC
>JADZFV010000065.1 GCA_020854255.1 Candidatus Melainabacteria bacterium
ATTCTCGCGAAGGACGCGGTGGTACAGTGCCGAGCCGTCTGCGGCCAGGATGGTCTTGGAATTCTCGAGCGTGCCGCCCAGGAAGTAGGTGAAGATCAAGTAGGTGCCGTTTGGCAAACGATCGCCAGCCCGCTTCCTGGTGCCGTCTTGCCAGAAGGCTTGGTCGTTGAGATAGGTGACACCATCTTCGGCAATGGAGGCGCGCCACTTGAGCTGTTTGGGCTGCCCCGGCTCCTGCTTGTAAAAGACTTCCCGCTGCATGGTTGTGCCGTCGCCGCGGAAGAGATCTTGTCCGGTGTCGCCGTTCTTGAAGTCGATCGTGGCGTATGCCGGCAGTAGCAGGTCGGCGGTCATTTCCGTCACCTGCTGATCGACACCCTTGCTGCTGTCGGGCAGCGATATGATGTGGGGAATGCGGCTGGGGAAGGCGCCTGTGGTCAGGTCCTCGCCATTCGATTCTCCGTGCAATGTAGCGACTGCGACACCGCCCAGAAGGACAGCGGCAGCGGCAACGATAACAAGTGAGTGTAGTGATTTCATGTGAGACTCCCATGAGTCTAGAGTTGCACCTGGAGGGCGCCGGGCGCCCTCCGTTATCGCGTCACAGCCACCAGGGCGGCTGCTTTACAGTCACTCTCTGTGGCTGCGTCAGTGGTACATCGAGGGTTCTTGCGGCGGCACCGGCTTCGGTGGCACCTCAAAAGGCACCGGCTCTTTCAGATATTCCGGGATTTGATCGGGCTTGATTCCGTCGGCAGGCGTGTATTCCAGCCGGGTGATTTCGGGCCCATACTCGCCTTTCTTGACGATTAGAAGTTCGAGATACCCTTCTTTGCCGTACCACTTGCGGGTCACTGGTGACACCAGGTCTTCGGAAGCCCGGTCCATGCCGGCCTCGATCATCGCCGGCAGGCCGGTCTGCCAGTTGAAAGTGACGCGCCAGCTCGGTTTGCCACTGGCACTGAGCACAGCTGCTTCTATCAAACTGTAGTTGCGGACCTGCTCCGGCTTGACGGCGTCCTGGTTGAGCAAGCGCCAGGTCTGCCTGTAGGCTGGCACGCCGTCCTTGTAGAAAGTCGCCACCATCTGCCAGTTGGTGAACTCACGCATTTGCGCGAGCTTGCCGTTGGGCGCGTAGTAAGACGCGGTGGTTTTGTACGACTCCATGAGGAAGTCTGTTTTCGGCGTCTTGCCGTCCGCGTGATAAGTGGTTTCGCGAGACCAGTACTTGGCCTTGCTGACGGTTCTGATCGCCTTGCTGTCTGTGGTGTAGGTGGTCACATCAAACGATTTCTCGTTCTGCTGAGCCATTTGCTCTACCGAACCATCGAGGCGCAAGATCGCTTCGAAAAGCGGCTCGCCTTTTGGTCCTATGAGCTGATTGACGCGCACGTGAATGCCGTCCTCGAAATAGCCGGCGATCTGATACGACCGGTCCGCGCGCAAAAAGCCCTGACGTTGCTTCTTGCCATCCGGGTAGAAAGCCGCGTCTGTGAGGTAAGTGGCGCCGTCCAGCCCGATTGCGGCCGTCATCTTCAATTGCCTGGAGCCGTCCGCCTTTTCAGGATAGAACAACTCTCTGGTTTCGATTGTGCCGTCCTTGCGATGATGATCGACTCCCATCTCACCATTGCTGTAAAGCCTGGTCGTTGTCTTTGGAGTCCGACGATCGTCGTGAAATTCGGTGATGCGCTGCTCGATTTCGTACTTCGCGTCGGGCAAGCCAATACCGATACCAGTGCGATCAGGAAATGCGTCGGTGGTCACATTGACCTGACCGGACGCAAAAAGCACCACGGCACCTGCTAACGCAAGGGCGATGGCGGCCAGGGTTAAGGAGGCTTTTCGCCACATTCCCCAGTCTCCTTTAATTTCATCCGTGCTTGAATCGGAGCGCAGACATTGCACGCCACGTAGACATCACAGAATCGGTTTCGTTAGACGCGTCACATGAAGCATCTCTGCTGCATGGAGCGCCGTTCAAGCGGGCGACGCATGGCGGCGCCCTTAAGTTTGTTTGCAGGCTGGATAATCACCCAATCCCACCAGGCAGCCGAATCGCGCGGTTCTACTCGGAGACGACGTTGAATCGCTCGCGGATGCGAATCGTTCGGCAGAGCGTGCGTGCGGAGTATTGCTGGTTTTTGGTTATGAGAAGAAAAAGTGGGGATGGGGTAGAGGCCAAAAACCTACTCTTAGAAAGAGCTGAATTAAAGCATTCGGATATTGATGTAAAGATACATTTAACCTGCTGTATCTGAGTATTGATAAGGAGAATGGAGCTTTCCTAATTGCAACTTATCTTGGTTGCGGCAGCAGGTTACAAGACCCTTATTACTGACCGTTCGTGCAGCTTGCGCTGGACTAATCACTTTTGTGGGAGTGGACGAACCTTACTCTCGTTTGCTGAGAGCGCCGTCCGGACGGCGTTGTCCCCTTCCCTGAGCGGCAACCTACCGGCAACACACAATCCGTAAGCTCACAGTATCCCGATTTTAACCCCGATATGAGGTTTCGAAAAATGGTTGCACCTAGACAAAACGATGCTCCGGCCACTCCTCCTGTACCGGAAGAAGGGTTCCAATCGCAAAAAGATTTCTCTCCGCTTCAGAAGGGAGGATATGAAAATATCCCACCTGTGTCGGGCAACAAGATGGGCAGCTCTGACTCACCAACCGTCACTGACATGGCAGTCGCAGCAGGCGTGGCTGCTGTAAGAGGATACTTCACCGGACAATACTCACAAGCAGTCGAGGATATGCTCAACCAGTTCGGAGTCGAAGATCCAAATGCAAAACCGGCAAACTACGTTAGCCGGATGATGGAAGGCGCAGCCGGCAAAACTGGACTTCGTGCCAATCTGGAAAAATTGCGTGGCGATGGTGACACCATAAATGGCGTTCAAGAAAAAGACACGGCTGCGGTAATCAGGAATGCCATTTCCAGTGCAATTCAGTCTCTCAAAGATTGGGACGGGGATGCCGCAAGGAAAATTGCTACCGACATGATTGACTTTGGCAGGCTTCAAAAATCCGACCTTAATCCACCACTGAGAGATGCAACTGAAAAGCCGCCCCTTGGCGATAGGCAACGTCCGGAAGTCGAGAAAAGACAGCGCTTCAATGAAGCCATGGCCGCCATAGCCGAGGATTTCCCCGACAGCTTCCAGGCTTCGCAAGAACTCATGCAGGCAGCCTTTAAAATGGCTCAAACCGGCAAATTCGATAGAGACGACCTGGCTGGACTGGCTCGCAATTCTGCCAAGGAGTTTGCCGATGATCCCAATGGTGATGCCGCCAGGCGATTTAGAGAGCTCAGTGAACAATTGAAAGCCGACTATGGCATCAGCATAACGCTGGGCAGTCAAGGCTTGGAAATCACCAACGAAGCTAAAGGCACCAGCGCCTCAATGGTTAGGGTCGACGAAAACGGCGTCACTACTGGAAACATTGACATTGGACCCGGTGGCACCGGAGCGTCTGTGCCGGTAGAGGTGGCAGTGAAAAATATTATGGAAACGCGCCGCCAGAACGCCCTGGAGTCCGAAAAATTGGGAGCTCACCTCGGCAAGATTCTTGAGGGTATAGGTCCAAAATTAGAGCCAACCAAGCCAGAAGGTAAGGAAATGCCTAAACCGCTGCCTGAACCGCAAAAGCGCTATCAGCGATTTGAAAACGGGAATCTTCTTAACCTGGAAATGCTCTAAATATCTTCGGAACCAGACAATGAGTAGTTGAGGATTGCCACCTCGGCTACTCTTCCTCTTTTGTCGGCTTTGCTGTTGATGGCGCGATTTGCATAGACTGTTTCGATGAGAAACC
>JADZFV010000066.1 GCA_020854255.1 Candidatus Melainabacteria bacterium
AAGAGATAGTAGAAAATTGGGGAAGAAAAGCTGGTGGAAGAGGGGGTGAGTCCTCAACCACCAGCCCAGGCAGTCCGACATCACGTCAGAGCGGCCTGTAGTAGCTTGTCTGAGGTTTTTGTCGCGCCAGCTATGTCTTGAGGACTTGCGGCAGGCAAAACCTTACTTGCCGGCGCCCAGGCGGGTAGCCAGGAAGGCACCGCCGCCGAGCAGCAGACCCATGATCGCCACGCCGAGCAGCGTGCCCAGCGAGAGACCGGCGGCCGTTCCGGCGATCAAGCCGATGACGACGTTCACCACACCGTAGCCGACGCCCGTGCCGATGCTCGACAGGAATGTGGGCTGGCGCTTCAGGTGCACCACCGTGTAGAAGAGGCCGAAGATGACGCCCGTGACGCCGGACTGGACGAGCAGGGGCAGAAGCGGCAGCGCTCCGACAGCCAGGAAGAAGATGACGGCGCTGAACAGGAATGTGGCGACCGCAGAGCCGAGGGCGCTGCGGGTGAAGAGTGGCAGGAAGTTCATGGTTGTCTCCATTGAGTTTTCTGTCGAACAGCAAAATGCCTTTCGACGGTTAAGAACAGAGCAGGAGCGCACCACATTTGGTGCCGCTCCTGCCGATTCGATGCGCTTGCTCGCTTGCTAGACGCAGCTGGTTTCGGCAAGCGCCGCTTCAGCAGCCAGAAGCAGTTTCTTGCTGCGCTTGTACTGACGCAGCTTGAGTGCTTCGGCGGCTTGTTCCAGCGCGGCAACGACCTGGGCGGCGTCGCACTCGTCAAAGTGCGGGTCGACCTTGCCGGGGGACTCGTTGTTGTGCTTGAGCCACTGCGCGGCACGCCGGCAGAAAAGCTCAGCCTTGTCCCAGTCGGACAGCCTGGACGAGAAGAACCAGGTCAGGCTGCAATCGGCGTTGCTGGCAGCGGTGTTGGCCAGGGCCAGGCGATCGCAGATACCCGGAAGAGCTTCCTGCGAATTGCTGTCCAGCTTCACCGAGAAACTCAGGATGTCGAACATGTTGTCCAGGACCCCGTCGAGCTTTTCGGCGGTGGTCACGTAGTGATCCATGGCCATGACGCGGTTGAGCCGGTTGGTGAGTTGGCTCGCGTAGCCGACGATGACGGTGGCCATCGCCTGCTTGGCCTGGTCGCCCTGATACTTCTCGGTAAGCGATGCGGCGCAGCGGGAGATGATCTCCGCCAGGTCGCGGTGCTGCTTCAGAACGTTGCCGGTGTGCAGTGCAAGGGTGATGCCCTTGTTGGTGCAGGCAGTGATCAAACGGGCGTAGGCTTCACGATGGGCGGTGACCGCATCGCGATGTCCGGCAGTCAGGCTGTCGGCTTGCTTCAACCAGTTGAGACACTCTGCGAAATCGCCGGCATCGAATGCCTGCGAGAACTTGCCCATGGCAAGCATGAACATCTGGGGTGCCGGCTGAACCTCGCGGTCGCGGGCGGCGGGACCTTCAGTCCCGTTAACCTCAGTAGTTTCGCTCATAGTCGTATTCCTCTTTGGTTCGTTGAACACTGTGCAGATCCTCAAAAACAGCCTTTCTCGCTCACTTCAAAAGAGAAGTGAAGAGTGGGGAAATCAGTTGGGGACTACACTCTGAGGTGGGTAGAGAAATTTGAATTGAAGAAAAAATTTGTAAGAAGCTCAGAGACGCTAACAAAGTAGACAAGCCTGTTTAAAGCTCATGAAACAAAAGTTAGTGAAAATGCTTACCAGTTTTGCCTCTTGGCAACATTGTAGCGCAAGCTAGCGGATCTAAATTCAGCTAGCCTACCACCGCGCGTGGTGGCACTTTCAGGGTTGGAAAGATGAGCGCGCTTCAATCTTGTCGGAGGTGCGCTAGCTCGAATTCATTACATCTAACCAATAAAAGAGTTCGTCGGGCCATATTGAAATCCTTTTCAGCAACAACTGTTGTGAATTCAAGACCGTTATTAGTAGCCTAACTTGTTCATTTCTTTCACCCAATCTACTGGAGAGCCTTTTCGACCTAAAACGTCTACTCTGTCAGCTCTTCCAAAGCTAAATAATCCTGCCATGACGAAATAACCATTCGTCATGAGTATCGACTCGAACACCACGCAAGACTCGCATTGTCAGCCAAATTGGAGACGCGCACCCACGACAGTGATGTGCTCGTGTTCATGATTTGGCCCTTGCAGTACTTGCCCAACCCGCGCGAAGCCACCGATTGGAGTCTTTTCATTTAGCTCCTATCGCTACCTTCGCGCATCTGTGGGAGTTATCTATGCTCAACAAACTACCCGGGTGGCTCAGAAAAGCTTTACCCACTCTCATTTTGCTGGCACTGGTGGTGGTAGCCTCTTTCACCAATTGGCTGCCAGCCGGCTTGCATCAGAGCATCATCGACACTCTCAAGGGCTTCGGAGTCAAGCTTTTGCCGATGGTCGGCGACTTACTCGTAGCTGCGCTGTTTCTCAGCATCGCGCATCTCCTGTACTCGCCACTTTCCACCGGCGTTTGTAAGGCTCTGGACCGTTCGGGCGCCAGTAATCGCGGCAAAATCATGGTCCGACGCTCCCTGCAGCTCATCTACTGGGGCCTGGCCATTTTCATCGCCGCGACAATGCTCGCTCCTGACCTGCTGGGTAAGCTCTTCCTTGGAGTCAGCCTGTTCGGTGCCGCTATGGCTCTGGCCTTGCAGGGCATGATGAAAGAAGTCATCAGCGGTGCCCTTTTGCAGCTGATGCCCAAATTCGAAGTAGGCCAGCACATTGAAGTTGTAGGCATCGCTGACGCCAAGGGCAAAGTCGTCGATATCGAATATCTGTCCACGAAGGTGGAATCGCCTTCCGGGCCGGTCATCATCCCCAACTCGAAGATCTGGGAAAACCCGGTCAAGCTGGTGCCTCCACCGCCTGCGCCGGTTCCTCCGAAGTCTCTTCTGATTCTTCCTGGAGATCCCGACTTCAAGTAATCCGTGTCTCGTCGCGCCGATTGTTTCGGTGACAGATCCAAACCCTCTCGCTGTGCGCCTGGCCATTTGTGTGGCAGGCGCATTCGAGTCTGAAATGAGGTTCAAAATCATGAAGTTCAACACCACACAGCGCGCCTTCGGCCAGGTCGAAACCGCCGCGCTCCTGATCGCTACTTTCGAAGGGGAGTCCGAAGCCGGCCTCTCACACCTCGTCAACACCACAGGCGGTGGCAACCTCGCCGCTCAGGCGTCGCTGGAGAAGTTCTCCGGCAAAATCGGGCAGACCCTCCTGCACTACCCGTCCGGCGTTGCCGCCAAGCGCGTCGTCCTCTTCGGTCTGGGCCAGCGTGACAAGCTCACCACAGCTCAGCTGCGCAAGGCGCTGGTCGCTGCCTTCAAGGTGGTTCGCGCCCAGAAGGTAAATGAAGTGACGATTGCCGACGTGTCCTTGGCCGGCACCAAGGTGAGCGCCGCTCAGTACGCCGAAATCGCCGCCACGGTCTCCGGTCTTGTCGACTACGAGATCAACCACAACAAGACCGAGGGCGTTCTCGGCTACATCCCTCGCCCCGAGCTGGAAGAGATGCGTTTTCTCTCGACCGGCAAAGTGCCCTCCAAAGTGCGCAAGGCTCTCTCCCGGGGCCGCGTCATCGCTCAGGCTGTGAACTCTGCCCGCGACCTTTCCAACTTGCCGGCAGGCGAGCTGACCCCGGACGCATTCGTCGCCGAGGCCAGGCGCGTTGCCGACGAGTCGGGCGGTTTGATCACCATGAAGGTGTGGAACCAGGCGGACATGGCCATCCTCGGTGCCGGCGGCATCCTGGCTGTCGGCAAGGGTTCCGACGAGCCCTGCTTCCTGATCGAGATGGTCTACACCCCGCCCACCGGTGCCACCAGGGACGTGCTCACGTACGTCGGCAAGACTGTCTGCTTCGACTCGGGCGGCTACGACCTCAAGCCCGCTGACGGCATGCGCCACATGAAGCGCGACATGTCGGGCGGCGCTGCGGTTCTCGCCACACTCGAGGCGATCGCCAATCTGCAGTTGCCCATCTCGGTCAAGGCCTACATGGCTCCGGTCGAGAACATGGTCTCAGGACGCGCTTTCAAGCCGGGCGACCGCATTCGCATGATGAACGGGCTGAAGGTGGAGGTGGACAACACCGACGCCGAAGGCCGTCTCACCCTCGCTGACATGATCACCCATGCGCGCAACCGCGCTGATGCCGGCCAGAATGTCTATATCGTCGACGTCGCCACCCTCACAGGCGCGATTCGCCAGGTCAATTCCGACGTGGCAGCCGGGTTGTTCAGCAACAACGACGCTTTCGCGCGCAGGCTGAAGGCAGCCGGCGAGCGGGTTGGCGAGCAGTACGAGCATCTAACCATGTGGCCGGAGCTGCGTGACTTCAACAAGGCCGAAATGGCCGACTTGAAGAACACGGGCGGCCCTGCTGGTGCCGGCGCGACGACTGCCGCCTGGTTCGTGCGTGAATTCGCCGGCGAAGAGACGCCGTGGATTCACCTGGACATCGCGTCGGTCGCGTTCCGCGACCGCGAGTTCGGCGTGGACCCCAAGGGTTCGACCGGCTTTGCGGTGCAGACCCTGGTGGAGTTGGCTGTCGACTTCGCCAAGGGCAACGCCAAGAAGTAACCAAGAGTGCCAACGGCTGGTGCCGGGGGATGTCCTCACCGATGTCTCCCGGCGCCTTCTTGGTGCTGAGGTTGCTTCTCTGGTAGAGTATTCAGTCATGAATACTCGACTTAAAAAACTGCAGCAGGCGCTTGTAAAGCACAAAGTCGACGCACTTCTGGTGCGCGTCAACGAAGGTGATAGCCAAAACGTGCTTTATCTGAGCGGGTTCGGCGGCACAACCGGCATCCTGCTGATCACGAAAAAGCATGCCTACATCATCACCGACGCGCGTTATTACACGCGTGCCGCAGCAGAGGCGAAAGACTACAAGCTGGTCAAAGTGATTCGCGGCAAGAAAATCACAGACCACATCAATGAAGCATTGGCAATGGCGAAGCTCACCAAAACAAGCCGCATCGGCTTTGAGGCAGCTCACATTGCGGTGGCGACTGCCGATATTTGGAAACGCGAGTTGAAGGGCAAATTGGTGCCTACGTACCATGCTGTCGAGCGCTTCAGGCAATACAAAGACGCTCAAGAAGTTGAGCTTCTGCGCAAAGCCTGCCGCATCACCAGCCGCGTCTACAACGAAGTGGCAGCGATTATCCGCGCCGGCATGACGGAAAATGATGTGGCTTTCGAACTGGATATGCGGCTGAGACGCTACGGCGCCATAAGCAACAGTTTTACTTCGATTGTCGCTTCCGGACCCAATTCGGCCATTCCGCACCACGCCACAGGCGAGCGCAAGCTTCGTGCCGGCGAGCCCGTGATCATGGACTTCGGTGGTCTATTTCCGGGCGGCTACTGCTCGGACATAACGCGCACTGCGTTTGTGCCTGGCAGAGAGCCGAGCAAACGCATCCAGGAAGTCTACGACATCGTTCTCAAAGCTAATCAGGCTGCACGCCGCGGGCTCAAACCGGGAATCACCTACAAAGAGTTCGACAAAATCGCCCGCGACTACATCGCAGCAAGCGGCTACGGGCAGTACTTCACGCATGGTCTCGGGCACAGCCTCGGGCTGGTAGCACATGACCCCTACGACTACGAACACGACGCCTTCGATGTCGGCACCGTCGTCACAGACGAGCCAGGCATTTATATCGACGGGTTCGCAGGCGTGCGCATCGAAGACGATCTCGTGGTTACAGCCAAGGGAAACGAGCGTCTGACCAATGCTCCCTATTGGAAGTTCTAAGCAAAACCGTGAGCGCAAGAGCGCCCGGCGGCATAGTCTAAGATAGAGAAAGCGACAGGGGTTCGACGATGCCTGAAGATGCCAGCCTTACACTTCTCACGCCGGTTCCGGAAGAGAAGCTTCAGGCGTGGCTGAAAGAGTTCTACGGCAAAAAGGTGGAGATTGAGGAGCGCGACGTTCTTCGTCACCGCGATTTGAGCTACGTAGAGCGCCTCAAAATAAGAGACGCGCTGCCTGCCTCGCTTATCTACAAGCAGGTGCTTCCGCCCTGGGACATCGAGCAGGATTTGCACGAGCGCATTCTCATCCCGTCCATCACCAATTCGGCGCAGCTCTACATGAGCGCGCACTATGGTGAAGTGACGGTGATGTTTCTCGAGGACCTGGGCAATGTACAGGTCAAGGATGTCGCCACCAGGGAGATTGCTCAGAGGCTCGGTGAAGACCTGGCCAAGATGCACCGCTCTTACTGCTACCGCACCGACGAACTGGTGCAGATGGGAATTCTCAGCACACTGCTTCCCATCGACTACGTAGAGTTCAGCGTGAAACTGACGCGCAAGCTAAGCGGTTGGAAGCTGGCCACTCGTTCGCAGGCGAAGAGCCTGAAGGCACTTGCCGCCGGCATTGCACCAAAGCTTGCCGGCGAACCGTTCTCACTGGTTCACGGTGATCTCTACGCAGAGAACATCATCAAGCGCGGGCAGCGCTTGTTCATCATCGACTGGTCGTGGTTCACCATGCTTGGTGTGCCAATTATGGATCTGGCCACTGTGACGTCCGACCACCAGAAAAATGGTGCGCTGGCGCGCTTTGGCGAGGATATCATCGACGCCTACTGTTACGAGGCCGGTCGCGATGCCCAGGATGTACGAAGAGTTTTGCCGCATGCTGAAACGCTCAGCCGCCTGTTGTTTCTCAACTGGCTGGTGGAAAGGCGTTCGCGCGGCATCATGGGAACGACGGTCGGTCCGGTGGACAGATTGATCGCAACCATTGTCGACGAGCTGATCGAAAGGCTCACGGCAACTCCTGCCTGAAACTCAAATTGACCTTTTCTCTGAAACTCCCGAATGGCGCTTGCCGGGCGGGATTTCGTTCTACTTGTCAAAACTGAAACGAGGGTCCCTCTGGACGCTCAAAAGGAGATCTCATATGGACGGACATGATGGTGGTGGTCACGATGATGGCCACGACGCCGGAATGGGCAGTCATTCCCATACGGGTCACGACGCGTATGGGAACGTAGACTTCGGTGGCAGTGGGCAAGCTACCTGGGAAGCGCTGAGCATCGGCTACAGCCACCAGGAAGACAGCCAGGGCCACTTCTCAGGCTTCGGCATCATGGCTCACGGCAATCATTGCGGTGACAGGTCCGGAGGCGCGTCGCACTCGTCGCACAGCCATGCCGGCGGCCAGAAGCAGCAGAATCCCGGACTGGAGCGCTGCGACGTTGCTCCGGAAGTGCCGAACTTCCACGGTGAAAGGCGGATGTTCGTGGCCCACGTCGTGGCTCACGGCGACGTCAACATTCTCGATCACCTGATTCGCATTTGCCATAAGTACGACGTGATCCGGCTCGATACTTTCCGCCCTTCGATGAATGGCGAAGATCGCATCGAGTACAAACTGGCCGACGACCAGCCCTGGTTGCCGCCTTACGATGTGGAGACTTCGCCTCCGGCCGGATGGTATCCCAATGCCACTGGCTCGACGCGCTTCATCAAGCAAGTCTGGCAGGTCGGCAGGCGTCCGTCGCTCTTCGATAAGGGCTTGACGGCTACGCTCCGGGCCATGCGCAAGCACGAATGGGTCAGCGATCCGGCTTACGATCCGGAAGCGAAGACCTTCTTCGATGTAGGCATCGTGACGTGGAACTACAAAGAAACCGGTGACCACGACACGCTCGTCACTTTTCGTATCGCTTCCCAGCTCGTCTGGCAGCGCTACTTCGGGCGGTACGGCTACAAGAAAATTCCCTTCCAGAAGCATCAGGACGCAGCGACGAAAATCATTCAGGAACTCCTGGACGTCCTCAAGTCCGCCGCTCCCAGCGAAGCGCAAAAGCGCAACCGGGAGTTTTACGCCGTCACGCTTCCTGGCCGCAATGCCGAGCCACAGCCGACTGAGCCCCCTCCGACGCCGCCTCATCCTGTGGAGAAGTGTCCGCCGGTTCCTTTGGGCGAAGTGCCCGGCTCGGGTGCGGATCTCGGCGCGGTTGTGGTGGGCTCCACCGACCAGGACCCTGCCAAAGGTGCGCTCAAGAAGGTGGACATCGTCGTCTCGATTCCGCGTGATGTCAAGCCTCCACGGTAAAAAGATAGCGACAGTTGTGTGATGGAGGGGTGCCCGGCCTGCGCGTATGCGTAAGTCGAGGTGCCCCTCCATTGATGCTTTCCGCAAGTCCTTCGGCTTGTTTGCTGAACTGAATATGTTCTGGTGCGGGTACACTAGTGACCTTCACCAGGACATATTTTTTTGTTCGAAGTTGTCAAGGGGTGAAAGGAAAAAGGGCGGGGAGTTAACCCAGAGAAGGTGTTCGCGTGTCCAGCTTCAGTCTAGAGCGCTTTCTCAAGGAGCAAATCGGCGACGAGGACTGCAATTTCTCTGTCCTTGACTTTGAAGGGCCAAAAGAAACCAACTCTCTTGCCGAGCGCAGCGACCTCGAATGGCTTTCTACCAATGGACTGGGCGGGTATGCCAGTCAGTCCATCACCCTTGCCAATACGCGCCGTTATCATGGTTTGCTCGTTGCCGCCCTCGATCCTCCGGTGCGCCGCACAGTCATTCTGGCGCGCCTGGACGAAGTAGTTGAAATGCCGGACGGAGGCCGCATCGATCTGTCCACGGCTTACTGGCAAGGCGGTGTGGTATCGCCGCATGGCTACGAACGATTGAGAGCATTTGCCAATCTTCCTGTACCGACCTGGCTGTACGAAATCCCTGGCGGCGTGCTGGTCAAACAGGTGACCATGATTCACGGTGAACAACGTGTGGTTGTCGGCTATACCTATTTACCTGATTTACCTGATTTACCTGATTTACCTGACTTGCGTGACGAAAGCCCGCCGGCTGATCTGGTATTGAGAATCGCTGTTCTGGCGAATTTTCGTGATTTTCACAGCCAGACACGTGGGGATGCCGCCTGGCAGTTTCAGCAAAGAACGCATGATAGTGGTGTTTCCATCAAAGCATATGAGGATGCCACCGAGTGGCATTTGCATTTTTCCTCCGGGCGCTACGTGCAAGATCATGATTGGTACTGGGACTACAGTTGGTCGGGCGAATGGGAGCGCGGGCTGGCAGACAGTGAAGATCTCTATCGTACCGGTTTTTTAGAAACTACCTTGTCTGCCGGTAAAACATACACAATCACGGCAGGTCTGCAGCCTGCCACGCACCAATACGAAATAAAGAGTGCGGTGCAAAACGAATGGGCGCGGCTCAAAGAGATTGTTGCAACGTCTGGTGCAGATGGAAAGATCGCTGCTCAATTGTTGATCGCCGCAGATCAGTTTGTTGTCCAGCGCCGCTCCACAGATGGTGCATCGGTGATTGCCGGTTATCACTGGTTTGGCGACTGGGGCAGGGACACCATGATCAGCTTGCCCGGGTTGTTGATAGAAACTGGCAGGCACAGCATTGCCCGCAGCGTTCTTTCTACTTTAGGAAAGAACATGAGCGAAGGAATGTTGCCGAATTATTTCCCTGATTCCGGGCAAGAGCCCGAATACAATTCAATCGACGCCACTTTGTGGTGGGCGGTTGCTTTAGATGAATACTACCGAAACACAGGTGACGTGCCGTTTCTTCTCGAGCAAGTGCCTTTGTTGGACAAAGTTGCGATCGCTCATCTGCAGGGCACCAGGCATGGTATCAAAGTCGATCCGGCAGACGGGTTGCTGGCGGGTGGAGGACCGCATCTGCAGCTGACCTGGATGGACGCTAAGTGCGGCGATTTCGTCGTCACGCCCCGTCAGGGCAAAGCCGTTGAGGTAAACGCGCTCTGGTTCAATTTTCTGAAGACTCTCGAATTGCTGCACACTACCCTGGGATCGGCAGTGCTTGGCTCAGAAGGAGCCGAATACGATCTGCATATGGGACTGGCAATTCGTTATGCGGATATGGCTGAAAAAGCGCGCCTTGGATTCAAAGCCTTCTGGAACGAAGAAGCGGGCTGTCTTTTCGACGCAGTAGGCGAGCAAGGATATGTGGATCCAAGTATCAGGCCGAATCAAATTTTTGCGGTCAGTCTGCCCTTCAAGGTAGTCAGCCCGGAGCAAGCCTCCGGAATTTTGGCTGTTGTGGAAGAGGAGCTGTTGACCGACTTCGGCCTGCGTACCCTGGCGCCGAGAGACCCTGCCTACAAGGGGGTTTATGGGGATTCTCTGGCATCTGCTGATCAGTATCATCGCGACTTGACCTACCATCAAGGCACGGCCTGGCCTTTTTTGCTCGGTCATTGGGTCGATGCCCGTGTTGCCGTGCATGGACAGCAACGCAGCAATTTCGAGCTGATTGCCGAGCGACTTTTGCCATTGATCCAGCATATGAATGAAGAGGCGTGCATCGGCTCCATATCGGAAATATTCGACGGTGACCAGCCCCATCGCCCTGTGGGCTGTGTCGCCCAGGCCTGGTCTGTTGCGGAGATGACCAGAGTAGTACTTAAATATCCGCAATTGCGAGAAATTTTGGAAACCCGAGTGTCACCACCGGCGGTATCGGTTTAGGTATTGAAGCATTTCAATGAGTGAAGATTCAGATCATAGCGATGTTCCAAAAACCAAGACGGAAACGTCCAGGTCATCAGGCGATGGACGTTATCCGCCCACGAGAACGGCTGTAGGAACAGCCGACGGCGGATCACCTTACTTCGCGCCTGGAGAACAATTGGAATGCCGGGTGACAGGATTTCGCGCCGGCGGTTTTGAGGTACTGATCCTCAGAGATGGAATAACGGGATTCCTCAAGAGCACTGAGGAAAGAAAGATCGGAGATGTTTTTCTTGCTCAGTTTTTTTGCTGGCAGGATCGCTAGCGGTCAAATGCCAATTGCAGCGGCGATTTCAGGCGCGGATGGCTAGCCAGCTCAGCGATTGGCTATTGATGGAAGCATAAGATTAGCGCCAAACAGTTCAGTGTCCGGTAACCGGGCGTTATGTTTCATTCGATCCCGGAAAAGCTTGTCAGGGTTAGATTTCTTACCGTTGATAGATTTTTCGTATTGTGCTTTTATCGCGCTCAGTGAGCGAGCTTGCACCGCCAAATGTAGCTGCGGAAAACATCACGTCATGATTATTTGGAGAGTGCCCGTGCATTCCCAGAGTATGGCCCACCTCATGCAAGCAACTAAGCCTGAGTAGTGGCCCTTGTTTAAAAGTCCGTGCTCCTGGACCATCTTTTACCAGAACAATTATGTTTGCCGAACCTGGCGTGTTGTCTCGCTTTACCAGCATTTCGGTAATGCCGTCAATACCAAGCTCGTGCTGAGACGAAACCAACTCTCGCCGGTCTGTATAGTCACAGAGCACATTGGCACCATCAGGACTTTCCACAAATCTATATGAAACGGCGCCGCCTGTTGCCACAGCCCATTGGTCGAATGATTCGCGAATGAGGCTCAGGAATTCGTCATAGAAGCCTGGAATTTGGATGTTCTTGCGCACATGCACCTTCAGCGGCATTGATTCTTTACGCCAGCCCTTGAATGAAACGAGGCTAGATAAATAGTCAGAAGCAGTCAGTGAGCCGCTTGGATTGTTTGCTGGATCTTGGAGTTTGCTAATTGCTGCTTGCACATTGGGGTCAGCCGCCTGCGTTGGATCAACTGAGCAAGCCAATTTTAGCCAAGACAAAGCTTTCTTTGGCTGTCCTAATCGTTGATAAACCGCAGCCATGTTTTTGCATTGGCTGGCATGTAAGCCGCCTACCTCTATGGATTTTTGCAATATTGCGATTGCTCTATCGTATTGCCCAAGCTCCAAGTGACAACTTCCAACACTCTGCATGATCGCCCAGCTATTTGGGTGTTCCTTAAGAGCCGCAGTGAAACAATCAAGCGCTTTCAGAAAGTTTTTGTTTTTAACATATTCGAAGCCATCTCTCTGCGAATCCGCAGCGATGCTATTAGTTTGTGAAGAATACGCCACCAGCATCGTTATGATGAAAGCTTTCCGTTGAAATTTGTTATTTATGAAAGTCTCAAGGATTCTCACAACTAAACTCATTGAGCGAAATAGAACTATCGAAACTGACGTTTTCCCATTCGATTTCAACAGTTGCAACTTTGTCTATTGCTGGTGGATTTCCTTTGGGAAGTAATTCCTGCATCTCCGGATGAATTTGCACAAGGCTGTTGACTTGCTGCTGAGCCTGGGCAGCTGTAAATTGCAAGGAGTATTCAATAACGGCTTTGCGCAAAACGAGCGTGTCCGCGTCTATCCAAAGTTTCACTTGCCTCTGAGTTGAGGCAGCGTTCGAAATTAGCTGGATAAGACCACTCTGATTAATTGACAAATCTGGTGAACCATAAGGCGCCCCGAGTTTTATCACAGACGAAATTAAATCAGGCATGAGCAGACAGGGTACGAAGTCAGCAACGCCTTGAGAAGCACCTCCAGCTCCTCCTAAAGCTACATCAAATGGCAATTCGACATCAACCTTTCCATGACGTCTGTAATATACGTCCTCGCCATTCACGCACAAGACGTTGAGATATTCACCCTCGGCGCCATCTGCCAGAGTCCACTCGAATTTGAATTTATCGGGTCTCACAAAGAGAGTGCGAAAATGAAAAACACCGCGTTCACCAGAGGCTTTTCCCAAGTCACGATAGCTTGTGCACGTTGAATACTGATCAAGAAAACGGTTGAAAAATTCGTCAACTTCTTGTGTCATGGGCTTTTATGATTTTTCCTTGAGTCGAGGTTCGTAGATTATTGTCCACCACCATCCGGTGGAGGTGGACATCTACCAACGCCGTAATAACAGTCATTGAAACACTGGAGATAGACGGGCCAGTTGCCGGTGTGGCGAGCACATTGTGCGATGCATACCCAGAATGAGCCCCAGTCTGGACCTTGAGCGGGCGGGTCGAGACCAGTAGGATCTGTGTAATTGATTGGATTGTTCAAGACGTAGGTGTAGGGATTTAAGCCAATCCCAGCCGATGCTGAACGCAGGAGAGGATAACTCCCTGTCCGGTGAGCCATTAGCGCGACATCAAATGGTCCATGAGGCATAGCAGCGGCTAAAGGCATAATGGCTGCCATAGGTCTTGCAGCTAGGACCATTGGTTTCGGCTCGGACGGTTCTGGTGATGTGGTCCGCATATTGAAGCCGGGTTCGTTTACTGGATCACGGCTCATAAAGCGACCCATCGAAGGGTTATAGACACGTGCGCCCATCATAAGCAGTCCACTGCGTTGATGAACATAAGTACCTGCATAACCAAAATCAGCATCAGGACCGGTGCCGCCAATCTTAATTTGGCGACCATAAGGATCGTATCCGTATTGAGAAACCACATTGCCGCTCGCATCTGTCATTTCCCGGATTGATTGAGGTGGACCATTTCCGCTATCAAAACTATACTCAGGTTCAATCAGGCTCATTTGGTTATCCTTTTGGGAAACCACACGGTTATGATCGCGATGCAGTGGAGGAACGTAGATAGGGCCAAAGCGCTGGCGCATGTGGCTT
>JADZFV010000067.1 GCA_020854255.1 Candidatus Melainabacteria bacterium
AACTCAAATTTGGACAACCGGAAAGCTGCATGGTCAGCCTGAATTCACTGCGCAACGTCTCCAGTACTTCATAGGCACCGTTTTCTCCGCCAGTGGCCAATCCCCACAAAATTGGGCGCCCAGTCAACACGGCCCTTGCACCGAGCGCGATGGCTTTGAAAATATCCGTACCTCTGCGAATTCCACTATCAAGTAACACCGGAACCCGCCCATCAACAGCTTCGACAACCTCAGAAAGAACACTGATTGTCGATGGCGTGGAGTCCAATTGCCTGCCGCCGTGATTGGAAACAATAATTCCGGCAGCGCCGCTTTTTACGCCAAGAGCTGCATCATCTGCACGAAGGATGCCCTTGAGTAAAATCGGCAACTTGGTTATTTCACTCAACCATTGCACGTGTTTCCAATTTAGCGATACATCGTACAAGCTCGAAATGTAAGCAGCCAAGCCGGAATCCGCAACATCGGCAGGAAGATTGGCCAGCATTCCGCCTTCGAAATGTCCCAATCTGAAATTGTCAGGCAATTTGAATCTATTGCGCACATCTTTTTCTCGACGCCCAAGTATCGGAGAATCAACTGTGAGGACAATTGCTTTGTATCCGCATGACTCTGCACGTTGAACCAGGTCTTTCGTCACTTCTCTATCTTTATAGACATACAGTTGAAACCATTTTGGACTCGGAGCCGCAGCCTGGACTTCTTCAATTGAAAAATTTGCAAGCGTGCTGAGAGTCATGATTGTTGCGGCGCGATGGGCCGCGCGCGCAGTTGCAGTCTCGCCATCCGGCGTCGCAAGACAGTGAAACGCAGTTGGAGCAATGATAAGCGGCATCGAAATCTTGTCACCAAACAGCTCGGTGCTCATGTCCAGGTCAGTCAAATCGACCAGCATGTGTGGCATGATCGCCAGGCGCCCGAAGTCCGAGCAATTTTCGCGCAACGTGACCTCGTCCCATGAGCCGCCGGCATAGTAGTCATACGCCATCTCCGCCAGCGAAGTCTTCGCGCGGGCTTCGTATTCGTGCACGTTCAAGCAATCACTGCTAATTGTGGTTTGGGTCATTTGAATAGTCTTAGGCGACACGCTTTTTGCCAGTACTTTTGCACAAGAAATATGGTCGATTTAGAGTTGACATACATACAAAAGTATGTACAATGGTGATATAGGAATGTTGCTTCTTGCACTGCCTAGTTGAGGCATCGTCGCGAAGCTCCCCTATGCGCGAGTGTCTCCCGGGGCCCTCGCGTTAGATTGGGAGTTGCGCGCGGGCTCGAATTGGCAGTTACTCGTATTGGTGCGAAATCTTCCAACCGGTCAAATTTCCTGTGTCACAGTACTAGAGTGCTTAATTGTAAAATACTCGCACTCTACCGACCGAGTTTTTTCGCAAATGCCTGACATTACTCAACTTGTAATCGCTCTCGTCGCAGTGGGCGCCACCATCCTTGCGCTCAAAGCAATGCGCAGCAAGCCGAATAATAGTGCTGAAATCGCGGGACACCTGTCCTCGGCGCTATTGAATCAGCAGCAGAACAAAATTCCTGAGGCGCAGCTCGATTATGAAAGGGCGATGAAATTGCTCGAATACCCGGATAACAGAGACAACGCGAAGTTGGCGTCATGCTATATACACCTGGCTGAGATTTACGACAGGGCTGGAAACTACCCTGCATCCAGGGAAATGCACGCCAAGCTCATCGTAATGTGGATGAAGCAACTGCAATCACACGACCCATCCGCCCTGATTGACATTGATTTTGCCATGACGCACAACACCTTCGGTTCTGGAACCCCGCAGATACTGGAGTTTTACGAGAAAGTCATTCAGTTCAAAGAAAAACAGTTTGGTCCAAAGAGCTCACAAGTGGGAGACGCTTACTTGATTAAGGCAAAACTCCTGCGCGTACTCGGCGAGAAAGACAGCGCAGCACTGGCAGAGCAGAAGGCTGCCGAAATTCGAGGCTAACTAAAGCCGATCTCTTTGATGGCAGCAAACCCGCAAAATTTGTCTGAAAATAAACACTCCGCTGCTTGACAATATTTTTCGAGCGAATTTTAAGCTCAGAAGTTAAAGCGCTAACGCTTCAACTTCCAGCGCTCCACTTTACTTTTCGTGCAGATGACAAGCGAAGCAGCTCAAAAATTGCGCCTGGCAAGTGCGCGAAAGACGTTGTAGACTCCGTCCTCTCGCTTTTCTCAGGAGCGCTTTACATGCACAAGGGAATTCTGACGTCCTTAACGATTGGGACTGTAACTTCGTTTTTAATCGCGGCTCCGCAAATGGCGGCAGCAAAGAGCGACAAGTTTCCGGGAGTTTCAGAACACATCAAAGTGAACGCAGAACCGCGTGTCGTCTATGAGTGCATCCGAGCCCTGCGCTACAAGCCTGATTCCCACGTCAAAGAATTGAAGAGCACCGAGCGTGAAGCGACTCTCGAAGAACATTTCAACAAACTGCCGATTGTCGGAAGCGCGACATGCACTTACGTCGAGAGATACACAAACGACAAGGAAGTCGCGTACAAAATGGTCAGCTCCGACAAATTCAAAGCTTTTGAAGGAAAGTGGGAATTGACTGAGTTGCCTGATGAGAAGGCTACGGAAGTGACTCTGCAATCGTTTGTATTGCTGGATTTGCCGGTGCCCTTCTTGCGCCAGATCGCCAATACTCAAACGATCAAAGGTGTGAGGGATCGTCTCGCAGAAGTGAAGAAGCTTGCCGAGTCGAAAGCAACTGCATCAAGCGGCAGCACTATCAAATGACCCATTTAAAAGGCATGCACTGCGCCGCTACCGGACTCCTCATGTGAAAGATCTGCACAGGCAATGCGACGCCGCATGACAGACGCAGGAAAAAATTTGTGCTCTTAAAAGACCGGCACATTCACCGAGCTTCTACGGTTTTGGTTTGAATCTGAAAATTTTGTATGGAGTCGCAGGTTTTGGCCCCAAATTTATTTGCGAGCAAGTGACGTAGATATAGCCGTCACCGCGTATGGACAGTGAGTCCGGCCAGACCAATTGTGCATCCTTTATCACTGTTTCCAAAGTCTTTTCTTTAGCATTCACATTCATGCGTTTGATGGCGCTGTCTTCTATCGATGTAATGTACAGCAGCCCATCGGCACCAAATTCGATACCATCCGCCACACAGGTTTTTGCAACCTGCTCAACTTTTGTGTTCAGCTCCTTTGACTTCAACTTGTCGTTGCGCAAGTCTTTTGTCGCAACGCGATAGAGCGTACGCCCGGTCAGAGCCTGGTAATAGAGGTAGTCTCCGCTCTTGTCTAGCGCTATTCCATCCGCATGAACCTTCCTTACCGATCCATCTTGTTGAACGCCCCAACGTTTTCCATCGATAAGAATTTTGGTGGCTTCGGCTTTGACAGACGGACTGTTCTCCAGCACGCGGCGCGCATTTCCTGTTCGCAAATCAAGCACCACAATCGCACCCAAACCTGAGTCAGTCATGTACGCAATCTGGCGTGCGGCGTCTACGCGCACATCATTGAGGTAACTGTCTTTAGGTGCAGCAGTATCGAGTGGATAGACTTTTTCAACGCGATTGTTGTTGAGATTTACCTTGACCAGTTTTGGACCATCAGTAATCGGTCCCTGAAATCTTGGTGCCGCTGGATCGAGAATCCAGAGATTGCCACTGCTGTCGCTATAAACAGACTGCACGCATATGAATTCACTGCCCGTGACCTTTGCACCCTGAATCCATTCATTCCATTTCTTATCTGGAAAAGCGCTTATTGAACCGTCCGGGAGTAATTCGCCCGCCGAGACCGGCACTGTGTTTGCCCAACGCGGAAAACAAACAAAAACACGATTCTTCTTGGAGACTGCCACGCCTGTCCATTGATTATTCGACTTTGCAATCTCGGTCAATTCGCCGCTAAGACCTTCCGCGGGAATTGTCGCAGCAGCTTTCGGCGCAGGTGCTTTACCGCCTTTCTGAGCGGCTGATTCAAGACCGGCTTGCCTGCCAGCCGGCTTCTGCTCCGCGGTTTTTTCTCCACCTGACTTCTGTGCAAATGATGGTGCTGAAATTGTATTGAAGCCCACAGTGGCGCAAACAAATGCCGTGATGAACGTGGTGATTTTCATCTTGACTCTCCAAGTATCCGCAACTTTTATAGCAGCTTTTTTAGAACACCGCACACAAGGCTACAGCTCAAACCAAAACCACAGCTTAGAAGCCGGCTCCCCTCCGAGCCTTTCATAGAACTTAATCGCGCCTGTGTTGTCAGA
>JADZFV010000068.1 GCA_020854255.1 Candidatus Melainabacteria bacterium
CACGATGATAGCGGGCGGAAAGTGGTGCTGCTCGATACACGCAATAACTTTGAAGTTGAAATTGGAACCTTCAACGGAGCTTTGAATCTACAAATAGAACAGTTTTCTGATTTCCCGAATGCTGTCTTGGGCACCGCCGATGATATCAGGGCAGATCTTCAGGACAAAACCATAGTGTCTTTCTGCACAGGTGGAATTCGTTGCGAAAAAGCAGCACTCTTCTTGCGGGAATCAGAGTTCGATAATGTCTTCCAGTTGGATGGCGGCATCTTGCGATACTTTGAAGAAGTTGGTGGCGCTCACTGGCAAGGAGAATGTTTTGTCTTCGACCGCCGAGTCGCTCTCGATCCGCAGCTGCAAACCACCACTAGTCACTACGAAACCACAGCGCATCCAGATCGCAATTCAAGGTATCTCAAATGGAAGGAACAGCAGCAAAACTAGCCACTCGCTCGTGCATGATGAAGAAGCCTAACAGAGTTCCAAAGATACACCAGCGCCCACCCTTCCTGTCACCAGCACTCTTTGTTGTTGACAAGCGCGAAGAGTAAGGTGCTTTCAAAGAGCAAATCTCGCTTAATATAGAAAGCAGATAAATTTCAATCGAATTGGAGACATAGTCAGCAGTGAAATTTTTCAGTCATTATGATGCGGACAAAACCGGGTTTGCTGAGAAAGGGTTGGTTGTTTTTGCCGCTCTTGTACTCTACTTCTGGGCCGCTCCGTCCGCCTTTGCCGATGTTTCTTTACCAAAGATATTCGGCAACAACATGGTGCTGCAATCAAACCAAAAAATTCCCGTCTGGGGAACCGCCTCTCCCGGAGAGAAAGTTACGGTTCAGCTAAACAAGCAGACCGTGAGCACAGTAGCTTCGCGTGATGGCAAGTTCAGCATGCGGCTCGAACCCGAATCATCAGGCGGCCCATATTCTTTGAAGCTCAAAGGTCGCAATTCGCTTGAATTTACCAATGTAATGATCGGCGAAGTGTGGCTGTGCTGCGGGCAATCGAATTTGGCGATGGAAGTGAAGTTTACTGCTGAATCTGACGATTTAATAGCAAACATCGGCCGCAACGTGCGCATATATCAGGCCCAAGGTTCTGGGTCCGATCTACCGAAAACTTCATATACCAATAGCTGGGATACTGCTTCTTCCAAAAACGTTTTGGATTTTTCCGCTGTTGCACTTGGTACGGGCAGCTCACTGGCAAAGAAGTTGGCAGTTCCAATCGGCGTTATTTGCTGCAGTCGCAGTGGGACCTCAATTGACGAATGGTCGCCCACAGAAGTTGCTGGAAGTCCTGGGCAAAATCAATCCTCGAAACACAAACGGATATTTGACGAACTCGTAAGTCCATTGATCCCATTCGCCATAAAAGGAATGGTGTGGTATCAGGGTGAGGCTGATGTCGGAATGGGAACCACGTATGGCAAGAAGTTCTTCAACCTCATCGAAGGTTATAGAGATTTGTGGAGCCAGGAAGAAGATGATTTCCCATTCTTATTTGTTCAAATACCTGGATGTGGGTTGTATACACAAACTGTAGGACGTTCTGCGTTGCCTCTTTTCTGGGACGCACAACGGACAGCGACGGATGTGAGAAATGTCTATCAGGTGCCTGCATTTGACTTGGGTGACAAGAACGACCTTCATCCTAGTAGCAAAGGCAAGCTTATCAATCGGCTTTCAAATGCCCTTTTACAATACGCATATCATCAGCCTCTCAACTGTGAAATTCCCGTGCCGGAAAAGCTCAGCTTGAACGAGAACAAAATTTCCATCAAGTTCAAAGCCAGTCACGGTCATCTCAGTATAAAAGGTGATGGAGGTCTTTCTGTTGCAGCCAGTGGAGGGAAATTCGCGCGCGCACAGGTCGAGGTTCTTCCTGACGGTTGCACGCTTCAAGTCTGGAATGAAGGCATAGAGCGGCCGACACGTTTAAGTTATGCCCGATCCAACTTTCCCACCGGAATAATTCTCAACGGCCACGGACTGCCTGTGTCGCCCTTCTACCACGCGTTTGTGGGTGAGAGCAACTATCGGTGATTCCTCATTGAATTGGGTTTATTTGTCTTTCTGTGATACTTGCCTCTTCAAACCATTCAAACGGTTATATTCGATCAGTTTATGCCTTTGCAGCTTACCTACAACAATTCCGGGAGAAATTCCTAATTCTTCTGCGAAGGTTAAAACACTCGCTTTGTCAAACTTTCGAGCAGCCACAAACGGTGACAATAATTTTGGTGGCATCAAGATATTTGAAGCAAATTCGTTTGCTTCAAATTCCTTCGAATCAGCCGCTTCGCCAGTATCGTCATCAATAAAAACTTCTCGCTTGCCATGCAGTAAAATATGTCCAGCCTCATGAAAAAACGTGAACCAGAAATGATCGTCAGTACCATGCCTCAAACTTAGCTGAATAAGAGCCTTTTGCGGCGTGAGCCACCGGCTGGCACCACTTATCGGAGCTTTGGGCAATCCGGGCACAAAGACAACGGCAACTCCACTACTGGCACATAGTTTGACTAGTTCACTTCTAAAATCGCCTGCAGATTTGACAGTCAACTCCCGTATATCGAGTAGAGACTCGCGGAATTGCTTCGCGTCGAATGGCTCACACTCGACCTTTTGCGCAAGAATCTCACCACGCCGCAACCATGCGCTTGTAGCTTCAGGTTCTTTTGCAAACGTCTCAGATGCTCGGTAAGAAATTTTTTGTGAAAGACATTGCTTTTTCCATACTGCGGGAGAAGCGACACCATAGAAGTTTAGTACCGCCTGTAACTGCGAAATAGGATCGGGCAGTTTCGAAATCCAACCTTCCTTAACCATCGGAGCGACAGGAACTTCCTTCAACCACTCCGTCCAGCTCTCCAAGCGGTCTCGCTCTTTTTCTCTGGCAATGAACGATTGATGGTTAGTCTCCAAATTCATCCAAAACTTCGAAGGTATATCAAGAACTCGCTCCAACTGAAGAGCGGTCTCAGGAGTGATCGCGGTTTTGCCTTGAATAATTTCGTTGATTGTCTTTATCGGCCTTCCAGTTCGCTGCGCCAAATCAGACTGTGTTAGTCCGCGCTCAACCAATGCATCCAAAAGAATTTCGCCCGGCGCAACCGAGTAGTCAGGATTGTAAGTGTTCTTCGACCTACTCATGCGGATCACCAACCTCAATAACAGTAACGCTTGTAACCATACTCCAATTAACAGAACCATCGTCCAGCAATGGAACTGGATCGTTTGAGGGGCGAAAGAGAAGGCGATAAGGCCCATCGAGATCCAGTGTGAACATACCGGCGTAGTTTCCCCTTAACGCATGGCACCGCCCCGGCGCGCTGCGCAAATGCTCCATATTGTCAGCAGCGACTAGCTGTGCCATTCGCTTCATGATCGCTTTCGCCCTTTCGGGCCCATGAACCTTCACAAGCTCTTTTCTGGAGTTGAATTGCCTCTCCAGTTTCGTGGTCGCAAAGTCAATGTCCATGTCTATAATATAGCATTTCTTTAACGACAAGGGTTAAATAGTTCTTTCTCGTTGGGATTAACCTGTCCCGTTAACGTTTGCTGCGGTGCACTCATGTTTGCCACCGATGATAAGACGCAGTATCAAAAAGCCGCGCAGGAAATTTGTCCACTGCTATGCCTTGCCAGGATGAGCTGGGCTAGTATATAGTCAATCCAGATGCAGTCTTAAAGGCCATGGAGCAGATGAACAAGAAAGCTCTTCTTCAAAGAATCACTGTAAATCCTGAAATATTCGGCGGCAAGCCCATCATTCGTGGACGTCGGCTGGCTGTCGAGCACGTTCTGGGCATGCTTGAGGCGGGAGATACATCGGAAAGCCTCTTAAAAGCTTATCCCTGGCTGGAGAAGGAAGACATTGATGCCTGCATTCTATTCGATAAAGAATTGAAGGGGAAGGAACTGCAGGTTTAAGTGAAGGTCCTGCTCGACACCTGTGTTTCACAGCAAGCAAAGGCGCAGTTGGAAGCAGCTGGGCATGACGTTGTTTGGGTCGGAGACGAGCCGGATCCTGGCGACGAGGCGATCTTGAAGCGGGCTCATTCTGAGCAACGCGTCCTGGTCACACTGGACAAAGATTTTGGGACACTGGCGATTCTCCACAATCAGCCACATTGCGGCATAGTAAGACTGGTAGCCGTAAATTCAACTCAACAGGAGCTTGTTTGTCTGCAAGCGTTGCAAGATAACGCCGAGGACTTGCTCGCTGGCGCCATCATCACGGCCGGCAAGAACCGAACAAGAAAGCGTCGCGGTGGAATGTAGTATTCTAAAAGCACTACTTGTACAGTGTGCTGGCTTCGTAAACCGTAGGTCGGGGGTTCAAATCCCC
>JADZFV010000069.1 GCA_020854255.1 Candidatus Melainabacteria bacterium
CTGGTGCTTTGCGCCACAATCTGCGCTCTGGGATTGGTCTGGATGATGTACACCTGGGCGTTTGCAATACCTCTGGCGGCAGTTACCGAGCACGGTGGCGAGTCCGCTCATAGCAAGATGCTGGAAGAAGCGGGTTTGAAGGAAACCGAGCACGGCGCCGATGCGACCAAGACTGAAGGTGCTCATATAGAAACTACGGCGCCTCAGGCATCACCGGATGCCAGCGCTTCCAGCGAGCCGGCCAAGACTGATGACGTCACCACTGTTGGTCCTCCTGGTGCAACTCCGCCGGTTGAAGGGTCTAACACAATGACTACGACAGCCACCGGCGAGCAAAGCCCATCGTCTGAAGGAACGGCGGTTCCGGCAAGGACCGGCACACCAGAGCACTAGACTAAAACAGGGCGACGACATGCGTCGCCCATTATACGGAAGGTCCCGATCTAGCGTGGCGTCTTCCCTTGGGAAGGCGCGGATGAAGCAAGGAAATGCCCCTGTGGGGATGAAAGTGCCGGTATTGTTGCGTTTTCAACCTTAGAACTTTGCACTTAACATTAGGTCGTCGCTTGCCATCCGAAGGCACCCTTATGCTAACCTTTACCTTGGCCAGGAAAGGCCCTCTGAGGCGGCGTTTAGCTAAGCCGTCCGGTGTTGCCTATCTTGTGAGCCCGTTGCGTTGCGGGCTTTAGGTTCGATGGTAGAGGGAGCACATAAAGAGAATGCAAGAAGTCACAATTGGAATCGCAGGAGCAGCCGGTGACGGTCTCGATAAATCGGGCGACACTCTGGCGAAAACTTGCGGGCGGCTGGGTCTGCATGTATATGCGTACAACAGCTATCAGTCGATCATCCGCGGCGGTCATATCTGGCTGCGCGTGCGTATCGGCGATAAGAAAGTTTTGAATCATGGCGACAATTTGAACGCCGTTATTTGTCTTAACCAGGACTCTCTGGAAAGACATGCACCGGAAGTAAATGAAGGTGGTGTAATCATCTTCAATGCAGACAAGTTGAAGCTCGATCCGACTCTGGTCCCGAAAGGCGTGCAAAGCCTCGGTTTACCGATGAAGGAAATTTGCAAGGAAGTGGAAGCGGAGCACGGCGCGCTGCAGCCAATCATGCAAAATACAGTTGCCGTCGGTGCAATTCTGGCGCTCTCCAAACTTGGTCTGGAAGAAGCATCCAGTGTCATGGCTGATACCTTTGCTCACAAGGGCGAGAAAGTAATCAATTTGAACGTTTCATTGCTGAAAGTAGGCTACGAGTACGCTTTGAAGAACGCCAAAGAATTCACCAAAGAATGGACCTTCAGCAAGAAGAGAAGGCCGTTCCTGACAGGCAACGAAGCTATTGCTTTCGGCGCCGCTGCTGCAGGATGCAAATTCTACTCGGCATATCCGATGACCCCGGCATCGACCATTCTTCACTGGATGGCCAACCATGCCACTAAAGTCGACATCTGCGTCAAGCAGTGCGAAGACGAACTATCCGTAATCAACATGGCAATCGGCGCCGGCATCGGCGGCGTGCGCTCGATGTGCGGTACTGCCGGCGGTGGCTTTGCTTTGATGACAGAGGCAATCGGTATGGCGGGCATCATGGAAGTGCCGGTCGTTTGCGTTGAAGTTCAACGTGGCGGACCGTCCACCGGATTGCCGACTAAAACAGAACAAGGCGATCTCTTCCAGGTCTATGGCGCCTCGCAAGGTGAGTTTCCAAAACTTATTGTTGCACCCAGAGACATTGCTGATTGCTACGATACGACGGTCAACGTGTTCAACCTGGCAGAGAAATATCAGCTGCCGGTAGTGCTTATCACCGACCTCCTGCTCTCAGAACACCCGGAAACCGTTGATCCTGAAGCGTTCTATTCGGACGTCAAAATTAACCGCGGCGAACTGGTCACTGAATGGAATCCGGAGAAGCAAGGCAAATTCAAACGATTCAAGTTCACTGATTCCGGAATTTCGCCGCGCGTATATCCAGGCACGGAGCATTGCAACTACGTATCGGCAACGGACGACCATGACGAAGAAAGTATTCTCATATCGGATATGTTCACTTCGCCGCCGATTCGCCGCAAAATCAGTGAAAAGCGTTTTCGCAAAATGGAAAACCTGCTCAAAGAACTTCCGGCGCCAAAACTGGAAGGTCCTGCCGATGCTGATGTTACGCTGGTTTGCTGGGGATCTACATCGGGTGTCGTAGCTGAGGCTGCGGAACTTTTGACTGCTCAAGGAGTGAAGACGAATTTCCTCGTCATCAAATGGATTGTTCCGTTCCATGCAAAGGAAGTGCAAGAACTTCTCGCGAAGGCGAAAAAGAAAATCTCTGTAGAGGTCAACTACACAAGCCAAATGGCCCGCTACATCAAGATGGAAACCGGAGTTTCGATGGACGGACACGTCAATCGCTACGACGGAGAACCGCTTGAACCTAAAGAAGTGGCTGGTCGCGTTCAAGATATTCTCAAAGGTAAAAAGATCGATTTAGACGTCTCGGAAGACGACGCTAAGGAGATGGCTTATCACTACCTGCGTACCCACTATGCAGAAAAGCTGCGCCCCGTCAGAGCGGTGCGCGAGTCGGCCAATGGTCAAGGTGAGCCGGTGTGGAACATCGAACTAGCCGAAAGAGTCACTGGCAAGCGCGGCGGCAAAATGAAGATCGGTGTGCATACCGGAGCTACCTATCATTTTGAAAAGGAACCGGTCGAAAGCAAGTAAGCACCAAGCGCAGTAAATTATCCAAGAGGTAGAAATGGCTACTGTTATTGAACTTCCAATCGAAACATACAAAGGTCCAGTCGATCCTGACTGGTGCCCAGGTTGTGGTGACTTTGGCGTATTGCGCTCGGTGCAACAAGCAGCCGGCAAGTGCGGCGTTCACCCCAAAGATCTGGTGGTGGTATCCGGCATCGGATGCTCCTCCAACTTGCCTGGATTCATTCACGCATACGGCATTCACAGCTTGCACGGACGCAGTGTTCCTGTGGCGACCGGAGCCCACCTGGCCAATACCGACTTGAAAGTTGTTATTACAGGCGGCGACGGAGATGGATACGGAATCGGCGTCGGTCACTTGATTCACGCGATGCGCAGAAATCTTGATGTCACTTACGTCGTCATGGACAACCAAATCTATGGTCTGACGACAGGTCAAGCATCACCGACAACCGCCAAAGGAATGAAGACAAAGTCGACGCCAGCGGGCAACTTCGAGTCGCCCCTCAATCCCCTGGTGTTGGCAATCACATCCGGTGCTACATACGTTGCTCGCGGCTTCTCCGGAGAGCAAAAGCAGCTCGGCGACTTGATCGCAGGCGGCATTGCTCACAAAGGATTCGCCTTGATTGACGTCTTCAGCCCGTGCGTAACCTACAACAAAGTCAACACCTACCCGTACTTCAAAGAGCGCGTGTACAAGTTGGAAGATGAAGGTTATGACCCGACTGATTTCTACAAGGCGATCGAGAAAGCCTACGAGTGGGGCGACAGAATCCCGCTTGGTGTTGTCTATAAAACAGAGCAAGAGACCTATGAAGACAACGAGCCTGTGCTCAAGAAAGGTCCACTGGTCAAGCAAAAACTCGGACTGCCGAAAAACGTCCATCAAGAATTGATCGACGAAATGATCTAGTTCTAGGAGCGCCGGCTTCCAGCCGGCATTTGCCGCCAGCATGGCGGCGCACCAATCTAAACCGCCGGTGCGAAAGTGCCGGTGTTTTTCTTAGTGCCTAATCATTGTCCCGCCAATGTCCAAGCAGAAGTCTATTATTCTTGTGCCAGCGCAGAGGGCTTGCACCGTGCGCGTAATTTCTTGCCTGAATTGGAGATACTATTTTTATGGATTATGACAAAGCTCTAGCAGCGGCCTCGCGGGGCGATGGATTGACTGTGACTCAGTATCTGTCCGAACTGAAAACTGCATGCGAACAAGAGCACGAGCTGCAATTGATTTATTGGTATATTCGGTCAGGATTTCTAGACGCAGACCCTGATTCTGTGGAGTTCAGTTCGACACTCAAATCCAAACCAACGCCTGCGCGAACAACATCCCTGCTTTTCTCTACCTCTACCTTTCGAGAATATCTCCCTATTGTGACGATTGAAGATATTCCAGCCGATTGTCCTGTGTACTGTTAAGAGATTGTCCCTTCAAAAAGCCATAAACCATATTGATTGAAACGCGCTTCACCAGGGGTTTCAAAACGACCGCATTCGTAGCGATTGAGAGTATAGATCTGATTGGTGATGTTGGAGCCAAAAGAGATAGAGGGACCCGCATTCCAGGTAAGATTATCGACTTGATATTCGTGAAACTCGAACATCACTTCCTGGGCGGCTTCCGGCGGCATCAAATCATGCGGTATTTCGGCATCGGGATAGCCGAGCGCGTGCATGCCTGCAGAAAAGATGCTTGCATGTTCGTCGTCATTGTAGACTCTGCAGTACGCCGCACAAACCGTAGCCGGCGTTTCTTCTGCCGCGCAATTGAAAATCTCCTCACATGCATTGACCTGATTGGAGTTTCTCATCAGTGCAACAGGCGCATTGACAGCCCGCATCAAGGGATCCAGAGTGTGCAGCAATTGCGCCGCCACGTCGTATTGATTTCTTGTTGTTTGTGCAAATTCGAGATTGGGCGCTTGCAAGTGAAAAAACTGAGCGTGATTGGCAATATATTCAGCGTGGAAATTGGCTCTCGTTCCCTTTGTCAGTTCGATGATCGACTCTGCCCAGACTGGGTTTCGATCCAAAATTTCCATGTCGTAAATTACAGATCCGTGCTTGCGCAAAAGCGTTTTTCCGTCCGACTGCAATTCACGCCTTTTGTTTACTCTGATGAAAATATCGGCAGGATCAAGCAATTGAATCGGCAACATAACCGAGATTCGCTGCGTGATAGGTGGACCAGGATCTGGATTGAGAACCAGCTTGTATCGACTTCTTGCATCGTCAATGCGCTCCCAGAGTATTGATGACGACTTGGGATCGGCGTCATAAAGTTCTTCTGCCTTGTCGACGTCCGCCAGCGCAGCCGCTACGTTGCCTGTAGAAAAAATTGCTTCGGCGCGAATCAGATAGGCATCTACCGACGGCTCTATTTCTATCGCCGCGCTTAATTCCGTGATCGCCTGCTGAGTGTCGCCACGCGCTAAAGCACTGCGTGCTTCCTCGAGGCGCTCCTTTGCAGCTTCCAGCAAATCAGGCTCCTTCCAACCAGCGTTTAACTAGCGGTTTTCGGTTGTTCCAAGCGCACTAGCATCATCGGCTGAGTGTTGGTCGGTCCATAATGGACGAGCACTGGTGCATCTTGCTTTGTCAGGTCTGACAGGCTGGTATCAAATACGGTGGTGTTGTTTTGCCCGAGCGTAAAGGAGATTCTTTGCGTCGCTTTGTCCAACGAACCATATATTGTCGACGTTTCGTTGGTCAATTGATTGAAGTAATTTCCTCTGACAGTGCCGTCTTTGTCTATTGCCATTTGGAAGAGCATTGATGATTCAGTCTGACCGGGTTGAGCCAGGGAAAAAACTCCAAGCGAACGCCAGTTGTCTGCGGAGGTGGCAGTGCCGTCGGAAGTATCGGTCGAATAATCTTGATAGCCGCGCGATGCCAGACCGACTGCCGCGTTGTAGTAGTCCTGTGTAGAACCCTGTGGCGTGCCGTTTATGTATACATTGTCGCCTTCGTAAGTGACATTGCTCACCGATGATGGGCTGTTGTTATTGCTGCCACCGCTGCTGCCACCACCTCCACCACTCATACCTGCTATGGCTGCAATGCCGAGAAATGAAGTCAGAGACGACAAGCCCATGCAAGTCCAGGCTGCTGCCGATGACCATCCCGGGCAATACCATCCACCCGGATAGCCCCACCAGGCCCCGTGGGCGCCATAACCGTATCCGCCATAACCGTATCCGCCATAACCACCCCAGTGATTGAAATTGTTGACGTTGTAGTTATTGAACGAATTGCGAACGCTGTTGTTGTTGAAGGTATTGTTTTGCTGATTAAAGTTGTGAAAATTGTTGTTGTTGAAATTTCCGTTTTTCCATTTAGACATGTTCCCAAAACCGCCATCGGTCGGGAAATGCGAGCCGCCACCCCAGTTGGGGTGATTGCCGCCCGGATTGTAGTTGGGGTGGTTTCCGCCAAATCCCGGTTTGTTTTCAATGCCACCGCTGCCTATATTGGGTCGGTTGGTGAAATTGCCGCGATCGGCTACTCCGGCTCCGCCGAAACCCTGGCTGGGGCGGTTGGATGCTAAGTTTCCGAAGCCGCCGCCAAAATTGCTGTCGCCGCTGCTTCCGCCGAAGCCGCCAAATCCACGGTCTCCGCCTCCGAAACTGCCGCCACCAAGGCCGCGATCGCCTCCGAAACTGCCGCCACCGAAGCCGCGATCACCGCCGCCGAAGCCGCGATCACCGCCGCCGAAGCTGCGTCCGCCACCGCCGAAGCTGCGTCCGCCACCACTGAATCCGCCACCGCCGCCGAAGCTGCGTCCGCCACCGCCGCCGAAGCTGCGTCCGCCACCACCACCGAAGCCGCGTGCATAACTCTCCTTCGGCACCATCATCGATAAGCTCAAGCAAATAGCTGTAAGAGCAACAATTCTTCGCATGTTTGTAGTTCCTGTTCCTTGATTCATGACTGTTTCAAAACGGTTAAAGGTCAACTACTGGTTGACTCTCTTCACGGTCAAGGACTCGGTGTCCGGGTACATCATTCCGTCGGAGTTGCGCTTTATCGATTGCCATTGAAATGAATCGTTGTTGCTCAATGAAATTACGTTCGTTGCTACAGAGTGCCAACCCGATTGTTCGACGCCTTCTGCACTGATCAGCCATTTGTTGTCTTGTTTTCGCCAGCTGCCATAGCCAAAGCCGCCCGAGGAGTCGAAGTGCCAGGAAACGATTTGATTCTTGGTCGGATCCCAACCGATTACTTGTGTGTCCATGCGCGGTGGATCGCCAGGGCGGGTGATCAAGAATTTGAGGTGCAGGAAGTGACCATTGCCGACCTTTTCTGCAGTCATTTTCAGTTTGGCATTGCCCTGTTCTGCAGTCCATTCTCCGACCAGCCAGTTGAGGTCAGACAAGTGATCGACTGCAGTACTTTGATTTACCGTCGTTTCGGACGCCGACTGAATGAGCCATGTTCCGTTTTGATTACGCAGGAGCATAGTGAATCGGGCGTCCATTTGTTTGCCCTTTTCCGTCTGTCTGGTTGTCGCTCCTTCAATCCAGGCGGAATCGCCGCCGATCAATCTAATGGTGTGCGGCTCCAGCTTGAGCGATGACTTCGCGTCCGGTCTGACATTGCGCGTGAAGTGCTCCTGGAGCGATTGGCGTCCTTCAGTTTTGACGCCGTCCTCATCTACATATGTGCCGTCCAGAGTAAAAAACGTCGCCATCTTCTGACCGTCGCCCCTGGCGGCGGCTTCAGCAAGCGAGGAAAGCTGGCCTTTGATTGCTGTCTCAGAGTCACTTTGAGGCTTAGACTTGTCCGAAGCTTTCACTTTGGTCGCTGAGGCTTTTGCAAGAGTCGTCTGGGGCATCAGACCGGCCGTCAGTGCCAATGAAACTGCAGCCAATATGAAGATGTTTCGCCTTGAATTGCTCATAGTCTCCTCGATAAAATTAAAAATACCCGGCGGCGGCTGAAAGACGGCAATGCCGGTTCAGCCCTGAGGTGCGAGTCAAATATTAACCGCTTGCAAATCCGAATGGACACCTACAAAAAACCGATTTGTGTGAGGAACTTAATATTATGGTAATTTCACCATTGCCATTTAATGTAGAAAATGCGATTCTTACACCAACAAATAGCGTTGCGTCCAATATTTCTACTTTTCCGATGATGTAAAGAGTCATCAGAAGGAGCCGCTCATGCGTCAATCTATGGATCGTTCTCTCATCGCAAGCACCACGCGCGCTCGTCGAGTCACAAGAGAAGAAATAGCAAACCTCAAAATCAAATCCGAGCCCAAGGGAATCAAAGCGATGTTTCGTGGCGTCGGTAACGTATTAAAGTCAATCGGGCATATGCTCTCGGTTGCTCCCAAAGTAAAACCAATAGTTGATTGCAAAGTGTCTGGGCATGTAATGCCCGCAACTGGCTGGCGAGCCGGCAAAAGTCCGCAATGCGTCGAATGCGGTAAGAGAATCGACGACCCGACTCAATTGAGAAATTCAGTCTGGAAAAAGTAGACTCGCTTCTTTTTAGAACGACGAGTCAATGAAGCCCACCTATTCAGGTGGGTTTTTCGTTTTGCCGAAGCTAATTGGATCAAAGAGCTGCTTTTGTCTTCACGGTCGTTGACGGCGAGTCCGACGCTTCGGCTTCTGTCTTTTCAGAAAGGCTCAACTTGGTACAGGGCGCCAAAACCAGGGTCAGGTCGATGGAAGCATGTGGTTCGACCATAACATTGACCGGCCAGGTCGTTATCTGCGGTAGTTTTTCTTTCAATCTTTCCGTCAGCGCGTTGTCGGCGCGATAGCTCATCTGTACGATCTGTTCGTGCTGGCAATCAGCCATGTCTCCGCGCATGATGTAGCGGACCCTGTAGCCGAGCCCGTTTAGAGCAGTCTCAAGCTGCCTGGCTTCACGCTCCTGTCCCTTCGGATACTTGATTGTGATCCTGACCGGACGGTCGGTTTCGTCACTGTATGTAGTGGCGGCTGTGGCCGCATCGCTGCCGTAAGTCTGAGTCTTCTCTTCTTGCTCGGCAACTGAGATTTTCTCATTGAGCATGCGGCTGAAAACGACAGAGCATGCCTCCGGATCCGGGATCCAGTAGCTGCCGCCGTGAATGAATTCAGCATGGCCGGGCAACATGGCGGTTTGCACCTGGCTGGGTTGGATGTCTTTGCCGAATCCGGCCACTTTCGCCATCTCTTCGGTGTTCATGTCGGTGACTACATAGTCGGTTGCAAATTTGAAAATCTCAGGCAGTTTGAGAAGAACTTGCGGCTCTTTCAGCTTTTTGGAAACCTGACGCATAAACCACTGCTGGCGCTCTATACGACCGATATCGCCTTTGGGATCGTGGCGAAAACGCACATATTCTTCTACTTGTTTTGGATTGAGGGTCTGCAGCCCGGGCTCGAGGTCAACGTGCAAGCCGGCGGCGCGATCGCGATAACGCATGCGCTTTTCGACCATTATCTCCATTGGTCCGAGCGCTTCGAACACTTTCTTCAAACCTTCCGTATCGACAACAACATAGTGGTCGATCGGCACGGCAAAAGCTTCTTTGACCGCTTCCACCGCCAATTCGGGACCGCCAAGCGCGTGCGCGGAATTGATTTTTTCGATACCGTGAGCCCCGGGCAATTTGACGCGGCTGTCTCTTGGGATAGAAACGATGCCAACTCGCTTGGTGTCTGGGTCTACATGAACGAGCATCATCGTGTCCGAGCGCGTGTTGAGAAAACGCTGGGTATGGCGCCCATTCGAATCGACACCCATGCACAGAATGTTCATGCTGGAATCGAGTGTCGGCAGAAGCGAAAGCTTCGGCATTTGAGGAAAGGATATGCCCGCCCTGGGCGTGGAGTCTTCCACGACAATAGTGGCAGCCGGATGGGCGCCGGGAATGTAAGGGAATATCGGCCGCTTTGTAAAATGAATGATGCTCAGACCGACCAGCACTCCAAAAAGCGTGGCACCCAAAATTTGCAAGGCATTAGGTGACTCTGGGTATCTGTCGCTCAAGAAATCATCCCGCCTCAAGATAGAGGCTATTGTTTACAACCGGCTTCTAAAAATCTTATCCCCAACATCTGTTAGCTATACTGATCACACTGAAAGATTTCAGATAGATTTTACGTGGACTTTTCAGAGGAGCGCGCCGTGCTGTTATTTCTCGACACTGCAAATGTGGACGAAATTAAGGAAATCAATGCCTGGGGCGTGCTTTCCGGTGTCACAACCAACCCCAGCTTGATTGTGAAAGAGGGGCGGGAGTTCAAAAAGGTCGTTAAGGAAATTTGTAATATTGTGGACGGACCGGTCAGCGCCGAAGTGACGGCCGAAGACGTGGAGGGCATGGTCAAGCAAGGGCTGGACATAGCCACCTGGGCTGACAATGTCGTCGTAAAGTGCCCCCTGACTGCAAATGGCTTATCTGCTTGCTCTCAGCTCTCCGGCAAGGGCATCAAAATCAATGTCACCCTTTGTTTCTCCGCCAACCAGGCTCTTTTGGCCGCCCGCGCCGGTGCTTACTTCATCAGCCCTTTTGTTGGCCGGCTTGACGACATCAACCAGGACGGCTCCGCCCTGGTGGCTGAAATTGTCGAGATGTACCACATGCAGGGTCTGGACACCAAAGTTCTGGCTGCCTCGGTGCGCACGCCGGTACATGTCACGCAGGCGGCCTTGGCAGGCGCTGACGTGGCGACAATGCCGTATAAAGTGTTCAAACAACTGGTCAAACATCCGCTGACCGATGCCGGATTGGCTCAATTTGCCGCCGACTGGGCAAAAGCCAACGAACCTGTTTCTGCCAAGAAGTAGGATTTTAGAAATTGCAAATTCCGGGGTTTAAACGGTTTTGCACTGGTTAAATCAGTGCCAGAATGCGAAAATCGGCTCATAGTGCCAAAAAAAGATTTCGAAAGATTGAATACGATTCAGAAAGATCCATACGGTTGCACTGATTCAAAGGTAAATGTCCACAAAAGTCTCCACGATCTCTGAGCAGTCTCAAGGCCCAAGCGGATTTATCGAGTTGGACGGCGAGATGTTCGTGGTCGATTACGGGAAGATCTGCGCTGCAGACGGTTCTGTTTGCGGTTTTTTGTTTGAAGACGGTTATTTGAAAGGCAATTTCGGACCGCTTACGGAGAAAAACGGGCTGGTTGCCATTGATGACATCGAGGGCTGCATTTTTCGCGGCATCGATGCCTCCGGTATGGAGCTTGATTTGCCTGGAGTCAGAGTCGGCCCGGATGGAACTTTGAAATATAACGGCGTCGTCCTGACCGTTATAAACGGGCGTCTGGCAACGCAAGATCACCGGTTGGTAGGCGAGTTTGACGACGAAGGCGTGATTTATGCCCGTGACAGAGAGATCAAAGAGCCGCGCCGAAAGCTGGACGAAACCACTCAATTGAATTGTGTTTTCGAAGGAAACAAATCAGACGGTTCCGCCTGGACGCATGAATTTGCTCGACCTTTGTATCGCAAGAACCTTTCGTACTCGGACAACGAGATTATTCGATATTTCGATGACTTCGATAAATTGAACACGCCTCAAAAACAATACGTGATGGAAAGCATGCGTTTATGGGCGTCATGCGGTCTTTTGCAAATAGTGCGAAAGAGCGAAGGCGTTGCTCAATTTGGCAACGTGCGCCATGGAGCAGCCGGAGTTACAGGGGTGAGACACGGCAATGTCACCCTCGACAAAGAAGAATTCGAAAAGGAAATCATGCTCTACAAGCGATTCGGCCCGCTGGCCGTAATTGCCATTCGCCTGCAGCCTTATGTTGAGGTGCGCGTCAATCTGGTTGTCTCTCACGAATTTGGGCACCAACTGGAATTTGTTTTGTCGCAGGCTTCGCAAACACTGATTACCGAGCTGTACGAAAAACACAAAGCCAAGAGTGCGCGCCACTATCCGCTGCCCAGCGGTTATGAAGGCTATGCCGAGGTGTTGACTCCACAGCAAGTGCACCAGAGAGTTTTTATCTCCGGATATGCCCGCACCAGCATGCATGAATATTGGGCCGAATGTGTGGCGGCGTTTTCCGTGAAAGATAGCCGAAAGATGCTTAAGGAGCTGGATCCGGGGGCTTATGCGCTGCTGCGCGACGTGGTCACTAATCCGGCTAAAATGATAAGACCGAACTTTCGCGAACAGATTATGGATCTGCAAACAAGTTTGAGAATTGGTGGCGAATATACAGAAGACTTAATTGCCGACTGAGACCGGGCAACTTTCAGGAAACTCAAGAGCGGCATCCAGAGCGGACAATGCAGAGCAGAATCCAGAGCATTAACGAAATGCATAAGGTGGAAAGAATCAGAGAAAAACACGCAATAGCGTTTTTTTGTGCGCTAGTTGCCGGCGTTGGATTCTTTTTGCCGCAAGCTTTTTGCGCACCGCAGCAATTGGAGCCCGTGCTCAAGGCGATTGATCCTTCCGAAGCAAAAATGGATACGCCCATACCGCCACCTGCTGCGCAAAATCCAAATCCATTGGGGCGCATCAACGGACAGCCGGTCGGCCGTGGGAATTCTCTCAACCGTTCTGATGTCAATCCGCAGGCTCCCGATCAAGCGGATGGTTCCAACTTTAAATACACTCCATACCAGTCGCCGGATTACGGCAATTCCGCTCCCCAGTTTCCCTCCGATTCTCAAATTCCGGAATTCGGCAAGCCTCTGCCGGATTCGACTCATAGTACGGCCGGCAGCGCCAATGGCAATGCCTGGACAACCAACCGTTCCAGCGGTCCTTCGGCAGGGCAAGGCACTTCTCCTGAGGAAACGCGCATTACTCGCCTGGAGCAGCAGGCTTTCGGTTCGACATATCCGGAGCACGAAGTAGATGATCGGCTAGATCATCTGGAGAAAGAAATTTTTGGTGCGCCCACTCAAGCGGCGCCGCAAGAAAGGTTGGCTCGCCTAGAGCAAAAATTCGGCATGAAGAGTGCTTTTGGACAGACCCCTTCTGCAAATTCTCTTAACCAGGGAGCGATTCCCATGAAGGCGGCAAGCAATATGTATCCGCCCAAAATCTCATCAACAGGGGCACCGACTCCATTCGGCGGCACCCCTTCGCTGGTGGCGGAGACTCCGCAAATGGCGGCGTTGCCTCCGCCTGCTGCTGCGCAGAATTCATACCTTCAGAATCCGCCAGCACAGCGGAGCGCCAACCAGCAGCTTGCCTACGTGCCTGAGCAGGCACCGGCGCAGCAAGCCGGATTTGGTGCTCCTTCGGCTGGATATCAACAACAGGCGCCGGCAGCAAATTTCAATCAAGCTCCCGCACAGAGCAAGCCATGGCGCTCAGGTGGAACACCGGCATCAGGAATGCCACAACAGCCAGTTGCTTCACCTAACTGGCAGATGCCGCAGTCTACCTATCCTCAACAGCAACAACAGTATCAGCAACCGGCGCAGTATCAGCAACCGGCGCAGTATCAGCAACCGGCGCAGTATCAGCAACCGGCGCAGTATCAGCAACCGGCGCAGTATCAGCAACCGGCGCAGTATCAGCAACCGCAAC
>JADZFV010000070.1 GCA_020854255.1 Candidatus Melainabacteria bacterium
ATGACCGATTTATCCAAGGTAGTTTTTCTTGCCGACTGTTTGGAAGACTCAAGACCAAAAGAGTTCACCGACCCAATTTGGGCGGCCTTGAAAAACAATCCAAAAAAGAAAGCAGATCTTGATGCCGCAATGCTTGTAGCTTGCGACTTGAGTTTGGAACATCTGATAAAATCCGGTCGAGTCATCCACATCAAAACAGTTGACGTGCGCAATTATTTTCTTGCTGTAGTGAAGCAGAATCAGTCCAGCTAAACAGGTCTCAAATAGTCGACAGAGTCTACGCGGAATGACCTGGTTTGAATCGCTCGTCCAGCCTACGCAACCATTTTTCATGATCGTGGAGCTGATCGTCGATTGACATCAAATAAGTACCAACACCGTCCAACTTTTTACTCACGTGCATTCTGAGATCATTCAAGCTGGTTATAGTGCTATCCAGTTTTGAATTAGTCACATCCAGTTTTTCATTCGTCTTTATTTGTTCTTTAGCCAAATAGTTAAAGCCGGCGCGAAACTCCAAGCACGCAGAATCCAGGCGCTCATTCGTCTTATCCAGCCGTTCATTCGTCGTATCTTGCTTGTCAGCCAACATCCGAAGGCCCGAGCGTAGCTCCGTCGATACAGAATCCAGGCGCTCGTTCGTCATTTCTTGCTTACTAGCCAACGACTGAAGGCCCGAGCGTAGCTCCGTCGATACAGAATCCAGGCGCTCATTGGTCTTACGCTGTTGATCAACCATCTCTTTGATGGCTGCCTGTAGTATTTCAAGAGGTTTATCGTTTTCACTTTCGCTCATGGTGTTCACCTCCCAGGTGGCTCTCCTTTTAATAGACGAGTCCACGCTAACAAGAGTTCAATGATTAGTATATGTCAAGATATTAAATTCAGCCAGCAAAAATGTGGCGCAGCAAAGGTGAAGCGGCTAGTTCAATCAGCCGAAGGGCGCTCTAAGACTCAGGTCTGGATGGTTTTTGCCTATCCAACTTAACGAGCAGTCCCATGAAAATTCCAAATATCAAAATTATGGCGCCCCAGTCGCGGTTCAAATTAAAGGTATAGGTGGTTCCAGATACAGGCACATCTATCGACTGAGGAACTACAAAGCCATAGCCGACAAGAAGCACGCCGACAACGCTGAATAATGCTGCGATTGGAATACGAATATCAAGCATTTCTCTGCACCGTATATGCCACTACCAGAAAAGTACGTTCATCAAGAGGGTAACTGCAAGAATAATTATCGCCAGAATTCCCGGACGTTTGTACCAGGTTTCCGACGTCGCCGCTACTTCATTTGGCTTGCCCCATACCAGCCCGACAAGCTCCTCTTCCGGCTTCGGTTTGGTTACAAAAGAGATGGCAATAGTGGAGACGAAACAGGCTACCCAAGCAAATGTGGAGCGCCAGAAATTCCCCGCCATTACGGAGCTATAGACAAATGGTTCATGTCCGGTCAGGACATAGAAGTGAATCACCGCAGTCAAAGTACCGATCACCAGTCCCCAAAAGGCGCCCCATGGAGTGGCGCGTTTCCAAAACATTCCCAGGAGAAACGTGGCAAAAAGCGGCGCATTGAAGAACGAAAAAATGTTCTGCATATAGTCCATTATGCTCGGAAAGCCCATGGCGATATAGGCGGTGCCGATTGAGATCAGGATACCGACGGCAGTTGCTACTTTGCCCATCCAGAGATAATGTTTGTCGGATTGATTCGGACGAATGTAGCTTTGATAAAGGTCGTAAGTCCAGACAGTATTGAATGCGGTGACATTTCCTGCCATTCCCGACATGAAGCTGGCCAGCATTGCCGTCAGGCCGACGCCCAACATGCCGCTTGGATACATCATCGGCAAAAGAAGCGGCAGCGCCATGTTGTAGGACAATTCGTTGTTATTCTTACCAAGTTCTGGAATCAATATCAATGCAATCAGTCCAGGAAGCACGGTCAGCAAAGGGAAGAATACTTTGGGAAATGCAGCGATCAATGGAGTTCGCTGCGCCGCCGGAAGGCTCTCTGCAGCCAGTGCTCGCTGAATGACAAGGAAGTCTGTGCACCAATATCCGAATGAAAGCACAAATCCGAGACCGGACAAAATGGCAATCCAATCGACTCCCATGGGATTGGCCGAGGTGCCGGCGTTCATCCATAAGTGGGCAAATGCCGGATCTTTGAAGTGTGCGCAAAGTCCTGACCAGCCGCCGACTTTGCATAAGCCGATAATCGAAATCGGCAAAAGTCCGAACACGATCAGGAAGAACTGCATTACTTCGTTGTAAATTGACGAAGTCAGACCGCCCATGATCGTGTAAGCGAGAACGACTCCGGCTGCCGCAAATATCGATGCATCGATAGACCAGTTGAGCAATAGTTTGAACACCAGTGCCATGGCATACAGATTGATACCGGACATCAGTACAGTCATAACTGCAAACGAAATCGCATTCAACGCCCGCGTCGGTTCATTGAACCGCATCTTCAAGTATTCAGGAACACTGCGCACTTTTGATCCGTAGTAAAACGGCATCATGAAAATGGCGAGAAACACCATGGCCGGTATCGCGCCCACCCAGTAGAAGTGTGCAGTCATCACACCGTACTGAGCCGCATTAGCAGCCATTCCCATTACTTCGATGGCGCCCAGGTTGGCAGAAAGGAAAGCGAGACCCGTTACCCAGCTCGGTATGTTGTGGCCGGAAAGAAAGAAGTCTTCGCTCGACCTCATTTTTCCTTTGAGGACATAGCCGACGCCAATCACAAAGACAAAGTACACGCCGATGATGACGTAATCTATCCAGCCAATCTGAGCAGCACTATTGGCCACGTTCCTCAGTTTTTAAAAGTCTGATCTAAGGTTAAACGAAGCGTTATTCGTCGGACATTGACATTTCTGAAGCGTTATCGCGCTTGCTGCCGAGCAGTCTCAAACCGTTGGCATTGATGATTGGGCGAACATTCTTGTTGCCGGCGTCATCGGTCCACTTACTGAAATCCAGCCTGCCTTCGATGCCGATCAAGCTGCCTTTGCGCACATATTCACCGGCAATCTCAGCCTGACGTCCCCAGATTTCGATATCGAACCAATCGGTTTCCTTGTCCTTCGTAGGACGATTCACTGCGAGACTGAATGTGGTCTTGACACGGCCCGATTCGAAATATCTCATTTCAGGATCGCGACCAGCTCGTCCGACAAGTATGACCGAATTAACCATTTATCTTCCCCTTCGATGTGAGAGCTTGCGCTCATCATTTTTAAGTCGACGTCGCCAAGAAGAGCAACGTTTCAAAGCTTCAATCAAGGCGTGCATACAGGGCTTTTGCCCAAACGTCCTTTGGCTGACGATTATAATACCGTCTGTCGCGGCCAAAATGTGTACATAAATTGGCGTCTTATGGAGTTTTCAGCCATTACTTCTGCAGCCGAAAAGAAAGAAGAAATCACGCACTTGCAGGAGTCTAGGCGCCAGCCGGTTTGGCACGTCATCGTTTTGTACATCTTGACGCTCGGGGCGTACTGGCCGTTCTGGTTTGCCAAGAATTGGTCCCTTCTGATACACGCGCACAAGTTGGCAAACGGAGAAGAAAGTGCCGACGAAAGGCTCGTTGCCTATACCGGCAAAGACGAACTGAGCGCGGTCGAGCGCAAAGACCCGATTTTATTGACTATCGGCATGTTCATCCCGTTTTTCGACCTTTATTTGGCATTTCGCCAGTTCATCCTGATCGCCCGAATTGAAACTGACAAAACAACGTATCAAGCCCGACATCCCAGAATTGCAGCAACCCTTCTTCTTCTTACAATGATTGGGCTTTCGACACTATTTGTCCTGCCGCAAACGCTTTATCTCTTCTATTTGACCTCTTGCGCGCCGCTTATAATTGCCCAGCATCGGCTGAATCAATATTGGAAGCAGCATGAACCGCCCGACGCTCTCGTGCGACAAGCGTTTTCATCAATTGAGCTTACATGTGTGATTTTTGGCAGTCTATGGCTCGGTCTTATAGTGATCAGGCCGTTTGTAGTGCACTGAGCGAGCGACTATGGCCGGGCGACGCAATAGCCGGGCCATGCATGGCATCGCCCCTACAGCTGAAAACCGTGTTTTTTCGCCCATTTGACGAGTTTGTCGGCGTCTTCCAACTCGAGTTTTTCAACCAGGGCCTCGATGTGTTCGTTGAATTCTTCGTCAGTGAGCCCCATTCTCTGCGCCGCTTTATTCAGTTTGCCGCGCATGGTTATGTAAGTGAGAATATGGCGCTCATCTATTGACAGGTGGGTGATATGTCTGGGCAAATTGGGCGTCAGAACGTTCCGGGAGCCCTTCTGGACCATGACAATTGCCATGCGCAGCAAAGCAGCAGGGTCGTCCTTCATTACGTATCCTGAGGCGCCGCAATCGAGCAGGTCCTGAACCTCGGCCGCCTTGCCCTGGCTGGCAAAGACGAGTACTTTTCCATTTCTCAAGGAGACCAGTCTCCTGATCAGGTCATGGGTTTGGATAAAACCCGGCAGGTGCAGATCGAGCAGTACCATGTCAGGCAAGAGTTCTTTAGCCTGCTTCCATGCCTCGTCCGATGTAGCCGCCTCACCGACGATTTTTATCAAACCGCCCTGAGCCAACTGCTCGCGGACCTTAATTCTTGTCTCGTCGTGATCGTCAACTAGGAGTAACCTGGTCATCGTGGGATCCCTTGAAATGTCCGACGCATCAAGCCTGGCAAGTAAGACGCATTGGTACCGAGTGAATTCAAACCTGAATCACCGTAACTTAAGGATACACGCTCGAACGTCTGCCAAAGGCAAACAGGCCTAGTTTTTTGCCGCCTTCAATTTTTGTATTCATGGCATCGGTTTACAACAGGCATCAAATTTATATCGCGGCTATAATGACGCGAATGTTATTCCAGGGCAGAGAAAAGGCGCACACGATGTCTGAAATCAATTCGAAAAAATTAGCGGTTCTAGCTTTACTGCTCACTATTCTTTTTGCTCCAGCAACAGGAATGGAAGCAAAAAGTCTCTTTTCAAAAGAGAAAAATAAGTTAGCTCAAGCTCAAGGTGTGACCACTCCAAGCGGCTTGAGATACAACGATGTTGTGGTCGGCAATGGTCCGGCGCCTCGTCAGGGTCAAAGAGTGTCGGTGCACTATACAGGCTGGCTCACCAACGGCTCCAAATTTGACAGCTCACGTGACCGTGGACAACCGTTTCAATTCACTTTGGGACGTGGTGAAGTAATTAAAGGCTGGGATGAAGGCGTTGCTTCGATGAAAGTCGGCGGCAGACGCAAACTCACCATTCCTTCCGACCTCGGATATGGTCCAAGAGGAATGCCACCAGTAATTCCTCCGAACGCCACGCTCGTGTTCGATGTTGAACTGTTGGGCATCCAATAGTTTTTCACTGACAAACTGATTTTTGAAATTCGAAACCTGATTTGAAATTCAAAACCAAACTCAAAAAATCATTTGGATCTGATTTAAGGAGAAGAAAAAGTTGGCTCAAGCACAAGAAGTTACAACTCCAAGTGGATTAAGGTATAACGATGACCACGTAGGCGATGGAGCGGCTCCGCGTCAAGGACAAAGAGTCTCCGTACACTACACGGGCTGGCTCACCGACGGCACCAAATTCGACAGCTCGCGTGACCGCGGACAACCGTTTCAATTCACACTGGGACGCGGCGAAGTAATCAAGGGCTGGGATGAAGGCGTTGCTTCCATGAAAGTTGGCGGCAAACGCAAACTCACCATTCCGCCAGAACTTGGTTATGGAGCTAGAGGCGCTGGTGATGTAATTCCTCCGAACGCCACCCTGGTTTTCGATGTTGAACTGTTGGACGTCAAATAGTTTTTCACTGAAAGACTGATTTTGAGTTCGAAGACTCATTTTGAAATTCGAAAACTAAATTCGAAAATTCATTTGGATCGGATCTTTTAAGTTCCGGTCCAATGTTTTTCAGACCGGCTTTGTGAAACAAAAAAGACAGGAGCCAGAATATGGAACGCGTCAAATACGCCACAGGAACAAAGTGGGAACCGATAGTCGGATATTCGCGCGCGGTGCGCCACGGAAATCAGGTTGCAGTTTCAGGCACGACCGCCACAAATTCCGAAGGCGAATTGGTTGGAGTCGGCAGTGCCCACGATCAAACAGTGCAAGTCATTCAAAACATTGAAAAGGCGCTGGCAGCGGTGGGCGCGTCACTGAAGGACGTGGTGCGCACGCGCATATATGTCACCGATATCGAGCGCGACTGGCAGACAGTCGGAGAAGTCCATGGCGGGTTTTTCGGCGAGATCAGGCCTGCTACATCCATGCTGCAAGTAAGCCGACTGATCTCAGCCGACATACTTGTCGAGATTGAAGCAGACGCAATAATCGGCGACAACTAACCAGCACCGCTGATAGTGCCGCTTTGCTGTCAATGGTTTGAAACCTAAGATTAAGTTGAAGTTAAGTCTGGGCGGTAAGGACGTTATTGCAGCCCTTATCTTTTGCCTCGATCAGTGCTTCGCACGCAGCTTCCAGCAAGCCTTGCGGATCGTTGCTGTGCTGAGGATAGCAAGCCACTGCAAGTGTTGCCGTGATCTTAATCGGTTTGCCCGTCTTAGGATCCTTCACTTCCAGCATCGAGATTCTTCGTCTGACTCTCTCCGCCACTACCATTGCGCCATCGGCATCGGTCTCGTGCAATACTGTGACCAACTCTTCACCGCCCCAGCGGGCCGGCATGTCGATTTCGCGTACAGAACTCTTCAATATTTTGCCAACTTCAATCAACACTTCATCGCCGACTTCATGTCCATAACGCAGATTGATATCGCGAAGGTGATCGATATCGATAAGCATCAGTGACAGCGAATAACCCAATCTCAAAGCGCGCTTCATCGAATGAGTGAGGTGCTCTTTGAAGACGTGGCGATTGGGAAGATTCGTCAGCACGTCCGTACCCATAAGCTCTTGCAGCCGGGCATCAGAGTTTGAGAGCTGATGTCTGAGACGATCGATCTCGCGCTCTTTCTCTTTGATGCTCCGCTCGAGCTGAACAATCTGGCCCTGCATCTTTCTGAGCTGTCCTTCCACCTGGCGGTGGCGGGATGTGCCATGAAAAGACTGCAGCATTTGAGTCAAGTGGGCTTTCATCGATATCCCCCTGCGGCTCCCTGCCAGAGAACTGCAACCTGCCTTACCAGACCTTCCACAGATCTTTATTCTGATCCTCTTTTTATATAGAGGATATAAACTCGACTACATCAGGTTTTGATCTAATCAACAGAGGTATATTAGTACGAATTAGGATTCAGATCCAGTTTTCAGGGGGGAAAACCGGGGGCTTATTTAATCAAAGCTCGAGAAAGCTCCTTGTTGTTGTGGTCTATCAATATTAGATAGTACTCACTCTTGCCTTTATCGATGTTAAACGTAACAATGCCCTGCTCCTGCATGTTTGGCGGGATTCTCTTCTTCAGCTGCGCATAGTTTGCAGGGGAAAGGAGCTCCGGAAAGTACCTCTGGCCAAGGTTTGTGGTTACCACAAAATCCCTGAAGCTGTACTGCCTGTTAGTTTCGTTGACGAAAGTGAAATCGACTTTCAGCAACTGCGCCTTCTTATCTCTTATGTCCGGCACGAACCAACACTTATTGATATTGATAACGGCTCCCCTCATAGGAGGCGCCTTCTGATAAGAGGGCAGCGCTTTTACATTGAATCCGGGAAGAGAAATTGGTTCTGCCGTCTTCAATTTTATGACCTCACCAGGGGTGATGCTCCTGATTTCGCCCTGCCTGCGTGCTGCTTTGATAGCGCCAAATGCCGCTCCTGCAGCCGCCGTCGAACCGGGGACAATACCATAGGAAGCAATAGCTACCGGAATGCCTCCCATTTTCAGCCCGAACAAACCACCTTTAAGAGCGTTCTTGGTGACGATGGCCGTATCGATCATGGCCACCTTAGCTACAGATTTGAGAGCATGGTCTTTGGTAGAAAACTTGGCGGGAAAAGCGAGCTCTATGTCGCCCGAAGGACTGATCAATTTGTCGAAGGTCACTTCAATATATCCATCGCGCGAATGGCGGCGCTGACCGGTCGCGTCTGTTACCAGACCGCGCAGATACCAGCCTTCCGGCAACATTACCTTGCTGCCGTCCTTAACATCGACTGAGACTTTTGCAAATATTTCGTCACCTTTTTGGCTGACTTCGGAGTTCAAGAAACAATTCAACGAAAGGTTCACATCCACTCCCGGCGGTATCGTCTGCACGACACCATCAAGAAGCGGAGAACGATCGGCCTCGTGAATTACAGTGCCTTGCAGCAGTTTGCCTTTCATATCATTGGCGCCGACTGAGGCTGTTTGCGTCTTTTCCGCAGTGGGCGGAACTTTTTCTCCGCCATCCACTGCTGCTGCCGACTGCACCGAAAATGGTGCCTGAGCCAAAAGCAAAGCGGCAGAAAGGCATAGCAAATGGCGTTTGCGCAGGCGCATCATTTCGATTATTGCTTTCGGCAAGGTCAACATCGGATAAATCTCTCCGGACAAAGTCAAAGCTTGCGAGTAAGAATTTCCTTTAGCTGCTCGAAAAAGCCTTTCTTAGGCCTATTCATCTGCTGAGTCTGGGATTTTTCTCGGGCCAGAGCTTTCACTTTCGCTTCCAAATTCTTTGCTTCTGAGTTTTTAGGATCATTTCTGAGTGCCGATTGCACTTCAGTCATCGCCAACGTTTTCCAGCCTCTGGCCAGATAGACTTCAGCCAGCTTGTTGTGATACCTGGGATCCGTCGGCACCAGCCGAATCGCCTCCTTGAGGGCGGTCTCCGCTTCCTTGTAATTACGCCTGCGGAATAAATCGTCCGCCCTGCTCAAATGTTTATTCGCCCATTTGATATTGATGTTCTCTTCTTCAGATTCGTTCCCGGGAATTTGAAAGTTTCCTGTCGAACTCAGTGGAACGTCCGCTAGTTGAGCATCTCCTATCTCAGGGTTTTCGGAGCCGACAGCACTTAAGTTGTTTTGCGAGTGCCTTTTGCGAGTCAGCAAACGGACAGCGTCATATTCAGCGCGACGCTCTGCGTCGCTGACAACATCATGGGCGCGCGAAACTCTGGCAAATTCGCTTTGCGCAATCAATCGCTTTTCAGGGTCATTGGGAAATCGATCGGGATGGAGCTTTTTGGCAAGCGCTAGATAAGCCTTGCGGATCTCTTCCTGGGAAGCGGATTCCTCAACGCCGAGGACCGCGTAATAGTCTTCCTCGAACTCCTGCATCCTATTAACTTTGCAACTCTGGTCGATAGCTTCATATCTTAAGCCCTAAGAGAGGTTTCTAGCCAGATGCAGCGTGGTTTTTATCGGCTTTAGGATAAACAAGAACACAAACTTGATTGACTTTTCAAGCGAGCGCCGTCCCCACAAAAGGGTTGACAAGACAGGGGCGCCCCGTCTCAGGCCGATTTCCCTTGAATATCGAGTGCACAAAAACCAGCTTATAAATAAATTGTGGATAAATGAGTGTGCCTTAACTAAAGCTTCCATAATCAAATTGTGGCGATTTTCTAAGGCAATCGTCCAGAGGGCGGTTCCTGACGCGACGTTTTTCGGGATCTCTGAGCAACGGGTGTTTTTATGAATCTTGAGAAGTTTACGCACAAAGCGCAAGAGGCCATTACCAACTGCAGAACTCTTCTGGCGCGCTTTGGACATAGTCAGGTCACGCCTGAACATGTGCTGCTCTCTTTGATGGAGCAAGAAGAGGGAGTCGCCGTCAAAATCCTTGAACGGCTCGATATTAACCAAAAGGAAATTATCGAGGACGTCAGCAAGTATTTGAATAACCAGCCCAAGGGTTCGGCGCTGACCACCCAAAAGGATGAAATTCACGTTTCGCACCAATTGATGCGTTTGCTGGAATCCGCAAACCGCGAAGCAGACAAACTCAAGGACGAGTTCATCAGCGTGGAGCACATTTTGCTTGCTATCGCCGATGACATCAAGACTCAAGCCGGGAGCATACTCAAGCAACACGGCGCCACGCGCGATGCTATTCTCAAAGTCCTTACGCAAATCCGCGGAAAGCAGCGCGTCACCAGTCAAGACCCGGAAGCCACCTATGAAGCGCTGGCAAAATACGGCAAAGACCTGACCGAAGCAGCGGCCAAAGGCAAACTCGATCCGGTGATCGGCAGAGACGAAGAAATTCGACGCGTCATGCAGGTGCTTTCCAGGCGCACGAAAAACAACCCGGTCCTGGTTGGGGAGCCCGGTGTTGGTAAAACGGCTATCGCCGAAGGGCTGGCAATCCGTATCACGAAAGGCGATGTACCCGAAGGTTTGAAAGACAAAAAATTAATCGCCCTGGATATGGGCTCACTGATCGCCGGTGCAAAATATCGCGGTGAATTCGAAGAGCGACTAAAAGCTGTGTTGAAAGAAGTGATTGAAGCAGAAGGAGAAATCATTCTCTTCATCGACGAGTTGCACACGGTGGTAGGCGCTGGATCCAGCGGCGAAGGCTCGATGGATGCAGGCAACTTGTTAAAACCACCGCTTGCCCGCGGTGAATTGCATTGTATCGGTGCCACCACTGTTGATGAATACAGAAAACACGTTGAGAAAGATCCGGCACTGGAGCGGCGCTTCCAGACAGTTATGGTGGAAGAACCCTCAGTGGAAGAATCAATATCGATCCTGCGCGGTTTGAAAGAGCGTTATGAAGTTCACCACGGTGTCCGTATCAAAGATTCGGCACTGGTTAGCGCAGCTGTCCTGTCACACCGTTACATCACCGATCGATCGTTGCCGGACAAAGCCATCGATTTGATCGACGAAGCTGCCGCCAGAATGCGTATTGAAATCGATTCAATGCCAAGCGAATTGGACGAACTGGAAAGACGCCGCATTCAATTGGAAATTGAACGCGAAGCGTTGAAAAAGGAAAAAGACATTGCTTCCAAAGAACGGCTTGAAAAAATCGAAA
>JADZFV010000071.1 GCA_020854255.1 Candidatus Melainabacteria bacterium
ATTTCTTTGATCGATGCTTCCGCCTTCTGGCGAGCTCGATTGTAATTCTCGTGAAGCACTTGCTGGCGAGTCCGGTTTTGCTGATTGTCGGACGGCTCACGATATAGTGAGGTGACCTTAGGCACGTGCAAAAATCTATTTCGAAAGGCGAATCTCAGCCAGAGATTCCAGTCTTCCAGCGAATCCAACCCCTCGTCCATGCCGCCGCGTTCTTCGACCAATCGACGTTCGAATAGCACTGATTGAATGGGCATGTAATTGTGGTGTGTGAGCACACTGTAGTCGAAGTCCTGCCTATGCAGTCTGGAAACGCTATGACATGTTTCAATGTGCCTGCCTTCGCCAAATTTGTATGCGGTCAAAACCATCCAGGCAATCGAATAGGCGGCACAGGCTGCGGATTCCTGCGTTAATGCGGCTGCCAGTGTTTCCACATGATCGGCGAACAGCAGGTCGTCATCATCCAGGAACAGGCACCATTTGCCTTTCGCCGCTGCCAATCCCGTGTTTCCGGCTGCCGATCTGCCCAAATTGGGCTGGCTGATGAAGCGAACTGCAAGCCCGGTTGCTTGTGCGATTTCCTTTACGGTTTCTTCTGACTCGCGACCGCCGTCCTCGACCACTATCTGCTCTATATTCGGGTACGTTTGATGCGCAACTGAAAGAAGTGCCTGGCGCAGTTGCACATTGCGCCCGCCGCGAGTGCGGGTAATTACGCTTACCAGTGGGGCAGCGGCCGGCATTTTTTCCTGCCCAACAAAAGCTCCTTCTCTGGTCAGTTCGTAGTCCCAGTCTCTAAACGGGAAATGAGACTTGCTCCTGGAGCGCTGCAGAAGCGCAGAGGGGGCCAGGAAGGCAAGCCTGCATACATTTTTCAGCAGTGCCGCTGTCGAGCCTGGATAGACCTCCGGTGCTTTGAAGAGTTCCATGCACATGTTTGGGATGGCAAGCATGTCACGTTTTGTGCCGTATTTTATGCGTAGATATAAGTTTGCAAAAGTGCTGCCCTTGAATTGAAGCGGTTTGACTTGGTTGGCTGCTTCGTAGCTGTAGTGCCATACGGCAGCAACTGGACAATAGCGCAAGACATAACCGGCTCTTCTGAAGCGATACGACAGCTCTACATCTTCGCCGTAAAGAAAGAGATTTTCGTCATATCCGCGCACTTTCTGGAAGGCTTCTCGCCTTACAAGTACGCAGGCATGCGAATTCCAATTGGTGATGCCTGTCACCGGGTCGTAGAATTTCGGATGCTCGTACGGCTTTTGTCGAAGCTCCCAGGCTGCTACGCGTGAGTCGTCTGATTGGGCGATTCGGCCAATTCGCGATAGAGCTTGCGGCTCAAAAGTGAGATCGACATTGGTTATTAAACAGAACGGTGCATTGCCTGTTTCTAAAAGAGCATTGTGCGCTGCACCAAAGCCGAGATTTCGCTTGTTCTGGCAAATGCTTACTCGGTAGCCCAGTGTTTCCAGCCTGGGTATTTCCTCTTTGAGAACATCCAGTGTGGCGTCCGTCGAATTGTTGTCGCCAAAAGTTATTTTCAAAAGAGATGCCGGATAATCGCATTCAGTCAGGCTTTTGACGAAGGGTTTGATCCACTGCGAACTGTTGTATGTAACCACATTCATGTCTATCTGCGGCAGTTCGGCAGAAGCAAGCGGGCATAGAGGATCGCTTTTGACAGTCGTGCATGTAGCCTGGTGCCGCTCTTCGATTACTGCATTGACTGCCGCAGGATTGGCTGTGGACGTGGAGGTGTTCAGCGCTGTGAGGATTTTGCTTGTCACAAAGCGCAGGTTAGTCAGTCGACTGAGTCGACGCAAAGGAGCCGTGACTCTCCAGGAGCGGCTGTGCAGAACGGCTGACTGAGTGGCCTTCAGTTCTTCGATTTCTTTCTGCAGAGCCTCAGCCCGCTCGTTGCCCTGTTCGAGAGCTCGCTGGTTTGAACTGCCTTCATTTGAGCCGGTCTCTGGCTGCAATAGCTGGAGCCTGGCATCGCCGAGCTGGCAAAGAGTCAGGTGTGTTTTTAGGCGAGCATCTTGTAATTGTCCAGTCGTTTTGCTCAAATACTGGGTAAGTGATTTTACTGTTGTACGCAACTCTTCTATCTGCGCTTCATGACGGTTGATCTCAAAACCATGATTCTCCTGGCTGGCGCGTGCTTGAGATAGCTCCAGCTTGAGCAGCGCATTTTCCTTGGCTAAGGTGTCGCGAGCAAATTCAATAGTTTGCTTCTCTCTAGATTGCTTCTTGAGTTTGAGTAAAAGCAATTCAATCGCTTGCTGTTTGGATACCTCCTTGCGCAGAAGTTCGAAGGCATTGCCATTGGTGTCATCGATTGTTGCAGCGTCGCTGCGTTCAATAGTTGCAACAGCCGGCTTTAACTGGCATTCGTGTTGCAATTCCTTCCAGAGTTGCAGGCTTCGAGGGTAATTGGTTCTCACGATTTCCTCGAAAAGTGGTGCGCCTGAATTCTGCCTTTGAAGAAGGCCTTCTTCAAAGACAGACTTTTCGGGTATGCGCAGCTGCATGCCGAACTTTTCGTTGATTGCATTTATCAAGGCGCCGGGATTCTCAAGGATATTGTCCAGACAGGCAAGAAGGCAGCTGCCTTTTTGACGACGGTAAAAGCGCAGGATATTTTCATTGTAAGCGTGCCAAACTTCGATGGCTAAGCGCGGGCTGTTTTTGAAAAATGAATCCCCTCGTCTGAAAAGTGAGTCTGCCACCTGCCACGGTGCGCGGGCCGTGAGAAGAAATCTGGCCTGCGGCAAATTCTCATGCCAGAAATCAAGCATCAATGCGGTGCGTGGATCCTTAAATCCCCACATGTCTTCTGTGGCGTTCAATGTGATTGTTTCGAGGGCATCTTCATAAAAGCGCTCAGGTATTTTCTCCAGTGAGTTGAAAGTCCATCCTTCTCTGGGATAGCCCAGGCTGTTTAAAATGCGCTCGTTGAGCCGCACAAAGTCCAGGTTTTCGAAATATCCCAATGGATTTCCCGGAGCGCCGGGGTTGATACGAATTCCTACGTGCAATCCTGCTTTATTCAGCAGTGAGGCAGTCAACGATGTGCCCGAGCGATGCATGCCGGTGATAATCAATGGTGCATAGAGTGCAGAGGTGGGGCAATCGATCGCCGAATTTCTCAGATTTGCAGTGTCAGTCATTTCATTTTCCCTGGCGCCGCCACAGGTTGAGCGCAGATGATTTCAGATTTGGATTGGGCATCATGTTTCTGCAACTCCCTGGACAGATATCGGTTTTCGTAGAAGTCGAAGCAGGCGCGGCTGGACCCTTTCATATAAGGCTCCGGGCCGATTCCTGTAAGAAAGTGATTGTTGCGAATCTGGATAATCAAATCGAGCCATTCCTCGGCTGTCGTATCTAGGGGCGCGACGAAAGACCACGGCCTTCCTGCTGCTCGCTCCGGGAAGGCACCAATTGCCGGCACCAGGACCGGCAGTCCCAGCTTGCAAATCTCGCTGAAGGTGTACGAAAATGTTTCTGCGCATTGCCCGGGAAACCAGCACAAATGCGGGTTAATGGATGCGATCAGGTCAGGCAATTTGTCCAGCTGGTAACTTCCGTGAACAGTCAGCTCAGTATTTGGATATGTTGTTAGTGGATAACTGCTGGAGCCAATTAATTTAAAAGCGATGGGAAGCTGTTTCTGTCTTGAAAGCAACGCGCAGCTCTCCAGCATGACCGCTCCCTTGTGATTGCCTATCTGTCCGACGATTAGCACTTTCAGGAATTGCTCTTTGGCAAGTGCGTTTGCTTTTACCGGAATACCGAGCGCACATGCACCAGGATGGTAGGCTGCCAAAATACTTTTCTCCGGGTGGTGGTGCCTGAATCTCTGTTTGGCATCCAGAGATGGTGCAATTATTCGTTCTGCTCCTTCAATGAGCCAGGCATGTCGCGCTCTCCATGCTGCCATCGTCTCTGTCTTGATGAACTCCCCAGATTGATTTGTTTTTGCGTCAATGCCGCTCAGATGAATAGCTGCATTGCCTTCATCCGGTTCTCCGGCAAAGTTTCCTGTTTCATCAGTTAAATGTAAAAGCGGTGACAGAACATAGTAATCGTGCAGCGTGAAATCAAACGGTATAGCCAGTTTGTCAATCAAGTGTTTCAGATAGTGTTCGTTCTCTTCTAGATTATGTACGTGCACGCGCGTCAGTTTTAGAGCATGCAAGAAATCTGTCAGTTGGGCGAATTGGTGTTTAAGGTCAAACTCGACATTGTGCGCTGTTATGATTTCATTTGCCTGAGAGTTCATAATGGAGAGTTCGACTCTTGAAAAGACTGCTGAAGGTGATGGGCGCAGCATCAAGATTCTCGCGCGTCCGTCGAGCAACCGGCACAGATCGGCAATGTGCGTGCGTGTGCCGCCAGGATCTGCTTGCCCGATGAAGAGCAGGGCCGGCCTTTCATCTGTTGCCGCCGCCTTAAATGCGGCCAGTTTAAGATCACAGACTGGCTCAACTTCTCTTGAAGGTTCCACTGAAGCCGCCAGCGGCTGTTTTGCCGGGCTGCGCCCTTCGGCTTCTCCACATGTGACATAGTGAAGCAAGGGGTCGACTCCAGCTGCCGCTACATCGGGATACTTATTGCGATAGAAAGTCATATCGAAATTGGGATGCGGGTCAAAACAATTATTCTCTGCCCTGAGGAAATGCACGAGTGGATTTCCTTTTGCTTTTTCTCTGTCGCACTCAGGCAATTGGGAAAGATAGTATTGACAGTCGAAAAGTGGATGAGGATTGCTTGCCCGTCGAGCATGGGTATTGATGAAGTGTTCTAAGGGACTTTCTGTTGCATTTGCCGCGTCAGGGTTTTGTCTCAGGTAGTATTCCGTATCGAAAAGTGGGTGGGGACTGCGTCCTTCTCTTGCGCCATATTTAAGGAAATGAGCCAGAGGGTTGATGCCCGAATGTTTTACGTCTGGATTTTGTTTCAGATAATAGGAGACATCGAAGAGCGGATGCGGATCTCTCATCTGCATCCAGCCATCAGTAATAAAATGAGATAGTGGGTTGACGCCGGATGCTTTTACATCTTCATTTCGCTCTAAGTAAAAGGCCGTATCGAAAAGAGGGTGAGGGCTCAATAAATCCTTCCATCCAAAAGAAAGAAAGTGAGCCAGTGGATTGTCTATGACCTCGCTTGAGTTCACCATGCTGGTATAGAACCGGGCATTAAAAATTGGACCCGGATTCTTCAACTCTGAGGCACCGGTCAGGCAGTAGTGGACAAAAGGATCGCTGCCGCTTAGAGCTACTTCTGGATAGGTTTCAAGATAATATTCAGGATCGAAAATTGGGAAGTGCAAGAGGTCTTCAGCACTTCCACTTTCGTGTCCGGCTGTTGGCATGCTCATTTTTGAAGCCTCGTCGGACTTTGCTTGTGCATCTGGTGACTGATCGCCATGGGCCTTCGACTCTTCCAGAAGCAGGATGATTGGTTCGTATGCGGGGTTGCGATTCTTTTCCGGTATTGCAGTCCGGCTCTCATATTCTGTTTGATAGAAATTGTAATAACTGCAGCCATTGGTCTTGAAAGGATCCGGAAATCTCTCAAGCAGGTGTGGAGTTTCTTTGTAAATCTTACGGTGTTCTGCAGTTATTTCGACTCCGTTGTCGAATCTGCCGTAGTGCCAGGAGACTGCCTGAGGAGAATCATCACCGTATTGTTTGCACTGGTCCAGGTACCAATTTCTCAGCGACGAGAGGCTTGGCATGCCGCGTCCATATTTGTTGAGCATGAATAACTGCCTGCCGGAATCCATACCGGAAAAATGATAGAAGACGAGTGGCCGGCCGTTAACGGTAAAACCACTGCTGAACTCTCCCTCTACTTGTCTGTGCGTGAGGTTCCAGGTGGCGACATTGCAGCCGTAGTCACGCAATATGTGGACCTGTTCGAACATGGCTGGTACAAGATCTGCCCAGCGCTGGTCAGTAAAGAGGTTGTTGGCCGTGTCGTTGAAGCAGTATTTATTCAGGCGGTCTCGCCACCAGCGCGCAAATCGCTTACCCTCAGCACAGTTATTGA
>JADZFV010000072.1 GCA_020854255.1 Candidatus Melainabacteria bacterium
GACAAATGGCATCTGATGCCTGCGCTTTATTTCGCGCCCTGCCCGCTCAAGGCGACAGTCGCCCGATCCTTATCTGGGGCGTGGCGCCCAGAGACCTCTTGGATAGCAGTTTCAGCGATCCGGCCTCTACAGAAACAGTTCGCTATCTGGACAAAGTTTCCTACCCGCAAGACGTTTTGCCGGAAAGCAAACGCGTATGGAAGCAAATCGAACGCCAGATTGAACGCGGCTTATACCTATACGGAAGACGAGCTGACTTTCAATGCATAGAACGCTCTTTTTGCGAAGCCGCAATCAGCCGTTGTACTGGTATCAAATTCGATACCATTCGCACACCGCAACCACTTCTAAAAATTGCTATGGCGGAACAACCGGAGGAGAATTCTCCCGGCCAGTGGATTGTCACGCCGTACAGTCGAAAGGCTGCCAGCCACGCGCTTTGGAACGATAACAGCAAAGAGTATGCAATGCGATACCGGCCGTTTAAGGCGAAAGTTTTCAACAGTCAGTCTCAGTACATGGACAAATTTTTGCGGCAGGCCAAACAGATGGGCTTCGCCGTCATGCTGGTCAACATGCCGCTCTTGAAAGAGAACACCGATTTGCTGCCGCCGGGTGTTTACGACAGATATCTCGATTGTGTAAGTGAGCTGGCCCGCAAAAACGGCGCCGCTTTTGTCGATTGCAATCGCCGCGGTCTATTCTCCCGCAGTGATTTCTGCGATCCTGTCCACCTGCACGGACTGGGTGCGCAAAAATTCTTGCGTATAGTCGCTGCCAAAGTTAGCGAATTCAAAGACATCAATGCGCTGGCCGGCAAAGCCTCAAACATGTAGCTTACAACCGACACGCAGGCTGTCGTTAGCGTTAACCCCGCGAGCCTTTAACACATTAAACGCCAATTGAGCAAACAGAGCCCGTCAGGCTTGCGAGAACTGTCTTAAGCGAGAATCAGCTCTTTTTATGTTACAGCTCTTTGATCCGGTAGTTAGTCAGCCCTAAGGTAAGGGCATCATGACAACCAGTCTTTAATCCCGCAGAATTATCCGATAGCCAAATAACTTCTCGCCATTCGAGCAAATCTTTTGATCACTTATGTGATTAGAGGTGCTCTTGTTTCGAGAAGTTGATTGCCGCCCAGCATGACGCAAGTAGCGCCATGGCCTTCGGACTGCCTGCCAAACGGAGGTACACCCATGGATACAATCTGGATCTACGCCCTTCTGAGCATCGCTTTGATAAGCGGCATGTCTCTTGTCGGGCTTTTCACGCTGTCGATAGCCAACACCAACTTGCAGCGCTTCACCACCCCCATGGTCAGCGTCGCAGTCGGCGTCATGCTCGGCAATGCGTTCCTGCACATGATTCCGGAGGCGTTTGAGGAGCTCGGCAACGGCGTCACCGTTCCTTTGCTCATCATCGCCGGAGTCTTCCTGTTCTTCATCATCGAGCGCGTGCTGCACTGCAGGCACGAATGCGCCAAACCGCACGAAGCACACCACATCGGCGTAATGAGTTTGACGGCTGACATGCTGGAAAATTTCATCGACGGCGTGGTCATCGGTGCGGCCTACCTGGTCAGTCCCGCAGCCGGCATTGCAGCGACAGTTGCCGTGCTCGTCCACGAGATTCCGACCGAAATCAGCGACTACAGCGTGCTCGTGCATTCGGGTTTCACCCGCAAGCGCGCCCTCTTGCTGAACCTCGCCAGCTCAGTGACCGCCTTCATCGGCGTCATCCTGGCCTTGAGCATCGGCGGTTCGGTTTCGAATTTCGCCGCCTACGTTTTGCCGGTGGCCGCAGGGTGTTTCATCTACCTGGCTGCCGGTGGGCTCATCCCGCGTTTCCTCCAAAATCATTCTCTGACAGCTTCGTACAAACACATCGCCCTGATGGCCATCGGTGTCGCAGCAATGCTGGCACTGAAGCTCATGGAGTGATGCAGGAGCTCTTCTAGAGAAAGTTCCAGAGAGACGTGGGTGTGCCTGGGCGGCAAACCGCGACAAGTAACTGAGACGCGGAAGGGACCGGAGGCCTAGCGCGCCGGCACCGTCTGCATGGTTCACATCATCTGTCTGGGAATGCGCGCAAAAACCGCACGTAGTGCGGCCCGGGCGCGTTCCGCCAAGGGCCAGAAATGGCAGAAGGACTAAAACTATGGCAAAGAAAAACGTGTTCAAGCTGGACGTCGCTGCTCACAACAACGACACCGTCGTCCTCATCGGCATCGACTGGCCCGCCGGTCAGAAGATTGCAGGCTGTCTCGGTTTTGCGATCACGCGCATCGCCAAGAGTGGCAAGCGCTCGGTCATCGAAACCAAGCTGCCCTTCGACGGACAGGACGACAACAAAGACTGGAAGAGCCAGCCGTCGACGGTGTGGCCGATTCAGCGCAAGTGGCACCTGGACTTCTCCGGCAAGCCCGGTGAGACCTACACCTACGAGATTCAGGCGATGGGCGGCGAGCCCGGCAACCTGAAGCCCATCAAGGGAATGGTCGCCACAACCAACGCCGTCACGTTGACCACGAAGGTCGACGAGACCTTCGACTGCGGCTTCACCCGCGGCATCCTCTCGACGCAGTGGTTGGCGCGCTTCATCGGCACGCTGCCCGACGGCACCGAAGGATTCCCCGACGGCACGCCGAACTTCCAGAAGATCATCGACGCTCTGGAAGACTACGACAACCCGGACAACGTCATCCGCAAGCACCTCATGGCCAACGTGCCCGAGATGCTCATGGCTCCCATCAAGGAATGCGTGGAGGATGGCGGTCACGTCTATGCCGCTCTCTACGAGCTCAGCGCCAACCAGGTTGTGGACTTCCTCCTGAAGCACCTCAAGTACTTCTCGCTCATCCTCGGCAACACGGGCGCCGAAGACTTCACCAACGCGCCGGCCCGCAAGGCTCTGCATGAGGCAGGTGCCGATATCCAGGACCGCATGATCGGGCCCTGGGGCATCGCGCACAACAAGTTCCAGGTGAAGGTCAACAAAAAAGACAAGCCCACCGACGTCACCACGGGTAGCACCAACGTGACCAACACAGGCATGGGATGCCAGTCCAATATGGTGGCTCGCATCCGCAACGCGCAGGTGGCGGGCAACTTCCTGGACTACTGGAAGCGCATGAAGGCCGATGGCGCCGAGCAATCGCTCGAGTTCCGTCGTCGCAATGCCAAGGGTTACGACCCGGTCGTGCTGGATGACGGCACGATCATCGAGACCTAC
>JADZFV010000073.1 GCA_020854255.1 Candidatus Melainabacteria bacterium
ATGCCGTCCACTTCAGACTTGCCGTCACCGAGGAAATCCAGCGCCCCCACTTTGACGGCATCAGGCGGTCTGATCTCGATCAGTTCGCAGGTCAGAAAATTAAAGATAATTGGAATCCAGTCGGCGGATTCCATCGGTCGGTCGCGCAGCAGATCGTTGAGCGAATACTTGTGCCCGATTATTTTGAACACTGCCAGCTGTAGATCCATGTTGATGGGCTCGCCCTTGGAGAGCATCAAGCGAACTTCAGTTTCGCCCAGGTTGCGACCTTTTTTCACCAGATAAGCATCAGAGGTCAATCCCATGCGCTCCAGGTGCTTCTTCTTGTCCAGAAGGGCGATGCCCTCCATGACTGTTTCCATGAGAGGCTTCATGACGTTGCGCACTTCTGTCTTTTCATCCGGGAAAAATGCAAAACTGCCTTTTCGCCAGGTGGTAAGCTCGCGCACGGCATTGTCGCCCAGAATACCGGCGACGTGCGCGTACATGGCCGTGCCGTTGAGCAGATAAATCTCTCCTACGCTCTCGTCTCCCAGAATTTCAAGACGTCCGGTCAATCCATCGGCGGCCAGAGTGTTGAGCAGGGTAGAAATGTGAGTGCTTTCGACAGAGCCTTCAAATGATTTGGTTTCCAGTTGAGGACCGCCGTGCTCGGAGAAGCGCGGACCATGCTGCGATTGAGAGGGCATCTTGTCGCCGAGATAGTCGACGCCACCGGACTGCGGGTGCTGAAGAAGGCTTCCAGAGGAGGCCGTGGCGTTGAAGCTGCCGGAAGCACCTGCGGAGGCGCCGTCTGGTTGATAACCCTGAAGGTCTGCCGGATTGAATGCGCCGGACTGTCCCGCCTGCGCGCCGCCATATCCGCTTGCAAAGCCGCTGGCTGGCGGTTGATAGCCGGGCGCGGCTTGACCCTTAACGGCTGCCGGATCCAGAGCTGCCATGCCGCTTCTGGAGCGGTCCATTGCCCGCGTGCTCTGGGCCGACATGCAGACCATGTCGTTGACCAGTTCGAAATCTCCTGATTCCTGCTGCCAGAGCATTTGCGCTTCATTGCCGTCGTCTTCCAGCAAAGTCCACAGGGGATTGTGCTTTCCGCTTTCGAATTTGACGCTCAAGCTGTATGTCAAATTGGTATTGGGGGCAACAAAAAGCTGCTCGACATCACGCGGCTGATTATCTCGAGCCTGATCGTACATGGTCTGGTAAACATCCCTGGTCGGGATGTCTTTGATATTGGGCAGGTTGATTCTGCCTCGGCTGGGCGGAGGTTGTGGTTTATGAGCGCCAAACATTCGCGGGTTTTCTCTCTAGCTTTGAGTAAATGTTATCGGTCGCAGGACTGACTTTTGTTGTTAAAAGGATAATTCCCCGTCTTTTACCGAAAAAACCACTAATACGAAATAGATCTCTTCTAAACAAGACTCTTAAAAAACACAGCTTGGAAATTGCAGAACCGGAGCACGGTTTTGTTAGCCGGGAGGCTTGTCAAGTTGCCGGCCGGTACCCCTTGGCATCTTGCCGAATTACCACTGTTTATGATTGGCGGGGGTGAATTTATTTGTCGAAATTTGGGGCTTGGCAAGTGCCTGCCGGTGATTAAAACTATTGCAGATGCGTCGATACTTTCTTCTGCGTTCTAAACGGCTGTCTGGTGGGCGCTTCGACAAGATGAATTAAGCTTCACGGCTACCTGAACATAGCTTCAGGAGCGCCGATGCCCTGATAGCTTGTCTACTGACTATAATTGTCAGTCGGAAATAAATTGCTTGTTTAAGTGCCTCAATTCAGTGACGGGTTTCACAGTCCTTTGCAGTTTCAACAGCCACAGTGAGCTAAACGACCATGCGCAGCGCTCCAAACGTTCTGGCGATTGTTCCGTCCTTGATCGCATCTTGCCAGATCAATGTGCTCAAACCGCTCAAGGTCCTGGCTTCACAGGGGCGTATCAAATTCAGATGGAGGCTGGAATCGAGAGCATCTCTCAGCGATGTGCACTGGGCCGACGTGGTTATCTTTTGCAGAAATACGGAGCCTGCATACGGGCATCTTTTAAATGAAGCGGTCTGCACTTCAAAACCTATCATTTACGATCTCGACGATAATTTCTGGGATATTCCCTACGATACGGATCCGGAAATCGCTCGCTATCACCGCTTGCCGCCCAGGTTGCTTCAGCTTGAGCAATATTTGCAATTGTCCACCTTTGTGAGAGTGTACAGCCCCGTCCTGGGCGATCGCGTCAGTGAGTTCAGTAAGAATGTAAAGCTGCTCAGAGCCGGGTTTGACTTCTCGCTTGCCGCCAAAAGACGCCCTCCGGCCAACGATAAGGTGCGCATCGTATATGCTACCAGCCGAGTGGTCGATGACCAGTACTATGAGTTTCTCGAAGGCATAATCCATGTGCTGGACAAATATGGTGACTGTGTTTCGTTGACAATCTGGGGCTGCCAGCCGAGTGAATTGGCGGGACGCAAAGGCGTCGAGCTGATGCCGCTTTTGCCTAGCTACGAGCGTTTTTTGCGCGAATTTTATAGGCAAGGCTTCGACATTGGGCTGGCACCACTGCCCAGCACCCTGTTCCACAGATCGAAAAACAACACTAAATTCCGTGACTACGGTGCCTGCCGCGTGGCCGGTATCTATTCGGATGTGGATGTTTATTCATCCTGCATTCAGGATGGATGCACCGGAGTACTCGTACAGAATAATCCCGAATCATGGGCAAGCGGTATGTCAAGGCTCATAGAAGACAGAGCCCTTACCGAAAAAATCAAGCGCGACGCCTACGCGCAAGTATACAAAGAATACCGGCAAGAACTGGTCGAAGAAGAGTGGATGGCGCAGATCAACGAATTGCTCTCCGGCAACATCGGCTATGCAGCAGCGAGCCCGACTCGAAAAGTGGAGGAGATGCGAGTGCGGTCCGATTTCCACGGACTGTGCGCTATACGCATGCCAGGCGAATCTCCCGATGGTGAGAAAGTCGGTCAAGTCTTGCTGGAGATCTTGACGCCGACTGGCGATGTCTTGCGTGACGCGTCGAGCTGTAAACGTATTAATGAAAATGGAGAAGTCCTAGTTTCCTTTGAACCGATTGCTAATTCCGATAAACAGGAATTTGTCTTTCGCCTCATTTCGACGAGTGAGGAAACGGACGTTAAGGCTGGCTGGTTGCCTTCTTCCGGCCTGATTCAAATGCTCTATGTTTCCAGTCCGGACAAAGTAAAGCCTCCGGCGGGGGTTGTGTCATGATCCACCGTCAATATGCTCCGCCATCAAAAGCGATGGTGGCAAGCCACACGTCAAATTCTTCCGATGTCAAAAGCGTGCCGGTCAACATGCAGGACCAGCCGCTTTTGAAAGAGATCGGCAACCTTCAAAGAGAACTCGAGCTGACTCGGGAAAAAAGCAAATATATCGCCAGAGAGCTGGATCTTTTCAGACAGCGGCGCGCAATCAACTGGTCTGATCGTTTCCGCAATACTTTTGATGCCTGGAATCTCATGAATAAAGGGTTTCAGCAGCTCAAAGACGACACATTGCTTTTCTTCTCGGGACAGAATAGTTTTCGCCTGCAGCCGAGCATCAGCTTGCTGCGCGTGCCCTATGTAAGCTATCAGGTAGAACTGAAAAGAAAAAACTTTTCTGGTTTGCTGCTCGCACCCGTGGCCGAAGTGCCACTGGTAAACGGGGAGATTTGCCTGCAGATTATGGGCGAGGCGCAAAACCTTCTCGTGCAGTGCGCGTTGCCTATTACAGTGATTCGAGACGATGCTCCCACTGTATTCACTTTCCCGCCCATAGCCGAGTCTGACAGACAAAAGCTAACTTTAAAGGTCTTTGTTCAGGGTGTCGATGCGCCGGTGCGTGTGTTTGAAATGCGCCGTTACAGACTGTCTGGATTTGGTAGGTTGGAAACCCGCAGCTTTGCTGGTTTTATCTTCAGCGGCTAAAGAGAAGAGACTCTAACGCTCGACGCTTGAATGTTTGTGTGCAATTCCCATTTTGCCTTTTATGTCCTGCCAGCGTCCGCGCAATTTCCAGAAGCCGCTCTCTTCCATCTGGCGAATGCGGTCTTTCAGATTGAGTAAATCCCGCTTCAGCTCGGTCTCTGAAGTGCCGTCTTCCAGGATCACCTTCAATTCGGCCAGTCTGTGCATAACAAACTCGAGATTTTGAGAATAGAGCTGGCGGTGATTTCCGACGAGGTTGTCGTACATTTCAATTTTTTGCTCTCTGCTGAATTTCTTCGTTCGAGACTCGGCAAGTTTTCTATAGCGAAAAAGTGTCTTGGGAATTCTTATAATCGTGCGCTTGAGCTCGATGATGGAAAGCCAGAAATCATGGTCTTCCCAGCCATGCTTCATGTTGATGTTATAACCGCCGGCTCGATGCCAATCGTCCTTTCTAAACAACGCAGAGGCAAAAATATAATTGTCCAAAAGTATATCGGGAAAATTGTAAGGTGGCAGTTGCCACTTTCCCGTCTCGTCGCCGAAAAACTCGGCATCGCAATAAACTATGCCAGCATTGTCGTTGTTGCGAAATACTTGAATCGCCTCTTCGATATATGTCGGCGCCAGACAATCGTCTGCATCGAGAGGTAGAATCAACTCTCCTTGCGCCTTTTCGATGGCGGTGTTGCGTGCAAATGAGGGGCCTGAGTTGGCAATCTCAATCAGTGAAATGCCTTTTTGCTCGATCATTTTGAGCAAACTCGCAGGAGGACGCTCAGTGGAGCCGTCGTCCACAACAATTATCTCGGTATCGCCGTGCGTTTGCCAAAGTGCACTCTCTAAAGCCTCCGGCAGATATTGCCAGTGGTTGTAGCAGGGAATGACTATGGAGACTTTCACTTTACAAACACCCGAACCGCGCGCGGCTGGTCCTATATTAATCGAATTGCCACAACTTGTTTTGACTCAAATATGCGCGCGTCTCAATCAATCTCTCCGGCGTATTCAAGTCGTAAAAGCGCCTGTGCACTTCAAACCCAGCCAACTTTCCTGCTCTGGCCAGGTCTTGAAAGACCAGACCCAGGTCAAAAGACTTCCGTTTTTTGAAGCCGTCGAAAGCGGAGTTTTGAAAAAAGGAAAGTCCGAAATCAATGTGATGCATTGTTTCAATAGGCTTCTTTTTGTCATATGCCATGACCCTGCCTGTTTCCCTGTCGAAATCGACGTTGCTGACTTCCCACTGATTGTTGTTGTGGGGGTTGTTTTCCAAAACAGTCATCAATCCAGGCAAGCCGGAAGCTTTGAAGGACTGGTATACGGGGGACAAGGATATGTCCAAATAGCTATCGCCATACATGACAGCAAATTCATCGCCGGCTTCTTTCAGGGCTTTCTGGATGCAACCTCCTGTTCCTAAAGCCCTTTCGCCATCGTCTACGCAGGTGATCTCCATTTGGAAATCACCTGCGTTGTCTATGAATTCTTTTATTTTGTCGCCCAGATGACCGGTAAGGAGAACCACCCTGGTCGCTCCTTCGCGTTTCAACAGTTTCAACTGGTGGGAGAGGAAAGGCTCACCACCTATATCGATCAGCGATTTCGGCGTGTCTATCGCAAAATCGCCCAGCCTTTTTCCAAATCCTCCACAAAGAATTAGCACCGGAGTATTCTCCAGCGACGGACCATCTTTGTCTTGCTCTACAGTCATCTCAAAACAAGTCCCGAAGCGTGAGGAAAAATGGCTGTGGCAATTAGTGTATCAAGTTTAGATTGACGCTATTAGGCGTACTAATCCGCAATGAATCGCTCACTCTAAGTGTCTCTTTTGATACTATATGCGTGTTTTACGGAGTTTTTCTCGTGGTAACACTGGCAGCGGAATCCCAATTTAGTACTGTAGGCGAAAAGGAAGTGCAAAAGGCGCTGGTCGGACGAGGCAAGCGCTTGCCAACCTTTTGCATCGTAGTGCCGATATTCAATCAAGAAAAAAAAGTAGAGCAGGCGCTACAGCGTCTGATTGAACAGCTTTCCGGGCTCGATATCAAGACAGCCATTTTTGCTGTGGATGACGGAAGCACGGACAATACCCAGGCTGCTTTGCGAAATGTCGCCGCTGCCAGTCCACTGATAAAAATAGTGAATTGTCGGCACGATGGTTATGGAGCGGCAAATCGAGCCGGCTTTCGCTCTGCGATTAACTGCGGCTTTGATTATGTGCTTGTAATGGATGTGGACTCGACTCCTGATGCCAATTTTATCGATCAGTTTTTCCGCCCCATGATGCTCTCCTTTGATTTCATCAAGGCCAGCCGGTATTCTCGGCATTCGCGCCTTGAAGCGGGATCTGCGCTCGACATATGGTTGAGTGATGCAGCCAATCGTCTTGCCGGATATGTTTTGCGTTTGCCTATCACCGACTATACGACCGGCTGTCGAGCCATCAAGTCCACGCTTCTAGCGCGCATGATGACCGAGGAAACCGGTTTTGGCATCTTGATGGAAGAGCTTGTCCAGGCCCGCAGGCTGGGTGCCAAATTTTACGAAGTGCCCTTTGTAGGCGCGCTCAATTTGCAAAGACGCCTCTCTTTAGCAGATGGAATAGCGGGATTTGGTAGTTTTTTCAAGCGGCTTTTTTCCTGTCGCTAAATGAGTATTCCCAAGACACTTCTTATCACCTCGACGCCGCCTGGTGATGGAAGCGTTGGGGAGATTTACCTGCGAGAGGTTTGCCGCCTTTTGCCTCAAGAAAAGCTCGTCTGTTTTGCAGCAGTGTCTCCGGCATATTTCACCGGTCCTTTATCATCGGACTTAGGCGAACTCAAAGTGGTGATGGAGAAGATCCCTGTCGAGACACTGATCTTTCGTCCCATAATCCAGCGTTTAATCGGCAAGCCGGCCAGAGCACTGTACGAGCCTGTCCACACCAAGAAAGTGCAGACACTGATAGCTCGCGCCATTGCCTTTGCTGCCCGCCATCAGGTCGAGCAGGTCTGGGCCGTTCTCAACAGTCCGACGATTCTTAAGATGGCTCGTAAAGTTGCTTTTGCCTTGAAGGTGCCGCTTGTAGCATTGATCTGGGATCCGCCCCAGGCAATTGCCCGAGACAGGCGACTGGGCTCGTATTCGACATCATCGATGTTGAGAGAGTTTGGTCAAGTACTTAAAACCGCGCGGGCCTGCGCGTGTGTATCCGATCCCATGGCTGATGCGTATCGAAGCGAATTCGGCGCCAACACTCTTGTATTGCACAGAGTTTTTTCCAAAAGTAAAACCCTGAAACCCTGGGCGCCGAAGAGCGATCAAATCGAGATTGTTTTTTCAGGGTCCAACTATGCACCAAAGGAATTTGCCGCGCTAGTCAATGCGCTCACTTCTGTAGATTGGCGTATTAATAACAAGCCGGTCAAACTTGTAATGACGGGCAGCAATATCAATCTCGATGTATTTGCAGCCGGAAAACCAATGCATGTAGAGTTTCTCGGGTTTCGCTCCACAGAAGAAATGCTGCAAATTTTGGCCAATGCCACTTGCGCATATTTGCCTTATCCGTTCAGTCCGGAAATGGCCTTGCAGGCGAAACTTTCTTTCCCGGATAAACTGAATACATACATAGAAGTCGGCTGTCCCGTCTTCTACCATGGACCGAAAGATAGTGCCGCTGCCGCATACATGCAAAAATTCGCAGTTGGAGCTGGCTGCTATACCCATGACGAAAACGATATTCTGGCTCGACTGCAGTCTATAACTTCAGGCGGTGAGACAGTAAGGCGGGCTCAGGAAGAGATGGAGCGTTGCCGGCAAATGGAATTGAATGAGGATGCTTGCCGCAGGCAGCTTGCCGAATTGCTTGGCGGCAAGCTCGAAAAGTTGGAAAGCGCAAGCGGTCACGCAAGTGGCCACATAAATGGGCATGGCTGAGGGCATGTCTAACTGCAAGAAACTGCATGTGGCGTTTCAGCCGGCGGGCGGAGCCGATTGGTCTGCCGGCTCCATTTTTTATGGCAATGTTTTTCGCGCGCTCAAAACGCTGGATGCCGAAAGCCGCCCGACCATTTCAATAATTTGCGACGATCAAACAGAAGAAAACGATCTTGTCAGTTTGGCTGACGAGGTGATCAAATTCAAACGTGAAGCTAAAAGCAAAACCAGAGCAGGTAGAGTCTTGAAAAACCTGGCCAATCGGCTCAATTCGCCTATGGATGGCGCTTTGAAGGAAAGGGCGGTGGATTTGCTTTTCACTACCAATTTGCCGGAAAATTGGGCTGTTCCATCTATTCCCTTAGTGGCATGGATTCCGGATTTTCAGCATTTGCGGATGCCGGAACTTTTTTCTCAAAGTGAGATCCAGGTACGCTCTGCCCAGTTCTTACGTCTTTTGCAGCAGGCGAAAACCGTTGTGGTGACGAGCAAGGATGTTCAAAACGATCTGGACAATTTCTTTCCAACCTATTCGGAAAAATGCAAACTTTTGAATTTCGCCACCAGCATACCTACCGAAATGCTGCAATGCCAACCCCGTGAAATTGCGGATTCATACCGATTGCCATCACGTTTTTTCTATTTGCCCAATCAATTTTGGAGGCACAAAAATCATATCGTTGTGCTTGAGGCTCTCGAGAAAGCAGTTGCCCAGTGCCCCGCGTTGACTGTCGTTGCCACCGGAAATCTGCGCGACTACAGGCATCCACACTTTCTGGATCAGTTGTTGCAGACAATTTCCGCCAAAAATCTGCGCGCCAATTTCATTGTTCTGGGACTAATCCCTCGCCCCCACACTTTTGCACTGATGCGTCAATCGTTGGCGGTTCTGCAGCCTTCGCTGTTTGAGGGATTGAGCATGACCGTGGCGGAGGCAAAAGTGCTGGGCAAACAGATCATCGCGTCGGACATTGCCGTGCTCAGAGAATTAGCGCCGCCGGGGACCGTGTTTTTTGCTCCCAGTGATGCCGAACAGCTGTCCGGCATTTTGGTCAAGTATTACAAGAATGCCGACCCGGATAATAGTGCAGACTATGACGCTGCTCTCGCCCGCGCACCGCAGATGGTGAAGGAATTCTCGCAGTCTTTGATGAAAGCCTTCGTCTGAGTCTGTCCTTTTTCAGCTGGCAGTTCTTGAAACAAACAGAACACACAAAGTAGGGGTACCAGCAGCAAGCGTGCGAATTTATACTCTAAGCTCGAATCCTTTTTGGCACATGAACTTCAGGGCGGAAAAATCAGAAGATTCGAGCTTATTCGCTTGAGATTCAAAGAATGTGCACCATTCATGTTGCTAGCGATCGCGTCCAAAAAGGCGATCTAAGACGCAGCTTATACGCTCGAAACAGATTTCGGCTGTCATCATGAGTCCGTTGCGGCTGCAGATTTGATTGACTTGCATCGTCCAGATCTTGGAAGGCTGCTCAAGAGGCTCGGTCAATAGGGCCAAGACGCCGCGGCTGTCGGCAAATTTCTCTAGCCACTGCGCAAGGACCGCTTCGTCGTATCTGCCTTTTTCGAGCAAGAGCGCACCGTGAACGGCATCACGAGGGCGATCTCCTTCCCAACCATTCTCGAGCAGTAAAGTGAGCTTGTCTGCTGCCAGCCATTCGCGACTCGGCGTTGTTATAATGGGATTTTCGATTTCGGCAAAGCCAAGCACATCCCGACCTGTGTGCTGCTCTACGGGCACCGACGGGTCTTTAAGCCCAGCGTCAATAATGACTGCGCCAAAAGACTTATCGCCAACACTCACCTGAGCCCAGATTCGGACAGCTGCTTGTTCGGGACCCATGTCGGAAAATGGCGCGGCTGATGTCGGAGTGAACTTGAACTTGTCCGGTCCTTCTGTCGCCATCTGTTCGAGAACATAGTCACCGACCAGCTGGTAGATCCTCTCTTTCGTAAGCCCCTGCCAGTCATTGTTATTAATCAAGATATCCAGGTCTTGAGTTAACGGGCCACCTGGCACGAGTGTGCGCACACCGAAACCGCCTTTGACTGCCAATTTGGCTGGATCGAACCTTGCCGTCAGACGCTCCATGGCCATGTCCTTCTGCAAATCCAGGCGCAGGATCTCATTGCCTGCCGAGACTAGTTCAATCCGCTGTTCAAGCGCATCTAAGTATTCAGAAAGACTATCGTATTTCATCGAGCCTCGCATACTTGATCTTCTCCAGGGCGGACAGAAGACGCTCACGCTGCCCGGCTGTAAATTCCTTCGACTTCAATTGCGAGTGCGTAATCTTTAAGTTCTGCAGTCCCGTGCGCAATCCATCGAACACGTAATCGCGGTCAATCACTTCATCTTCGAGCAAGTCGATGACCGTTTTGAGCAAACGTGTCACTTTCAGCCCCTGCATGATCTCGCAATCGGCATCACTCAAAACACGCTTGTGGAGGCACACACGGCTTGGTGGCGAACTGTAGCGCCTGAATGTCGGTGGCACTGTTAAATCCAGAACGGGCGGCGAATAGGTGCTCACTTGGTGCAAAAAAAGAGCGGTGCCGTGGCTAAATACACCTTCCTGCTCTCCTCTGCGGTTTGAGGTCCACAAATAGCTGGTGTAGAGATCGTCTTGACCCAACGGTGCCGGAAAATGCTTGAGCCTAAAAATACCCCGCCCTTTTCTAAGCCAGTGACCGGCAGTGGTGTGATATGACTGCAGTTGCTGAGAGAAGCCACATTGCGTGGCTTGCGCGGCAGTGAAAAAGCCGTGCTGTCGTTCTACTAGCTTGTAAAGTGCTTCCGCGTCTGGTTGTCTCTCTTGCATAAATAACAAACTGTACTGGTTGAATACGTATTTAACAAGTATAATTTGTTATTTATGTGCTGCTGCTGTGTTCCGCTCGCTTGTCGTCAAGCGAGCAGTCTGGCGCGAGTCGAATTAGACTGCTTTTGCAAGGTTGCTAAGAAGCCGTTTCCATTTTGACCAGGATCCTTGTGTATTCCGCCGGTATCCATTGTGGTGATAGAGTCTCAAAAACTTACAAAGCCTTGGCCAGTTGTTCTTTAGCGCAGATGTTGTCGCGTTCTTTCTTGAACCAGTCAATGGTCTTTGTAAGACCGGTTCGGAAAGGAATTTCGGATGTAAAGTCGAACAATTCTCTGGCCCTTGTGACGTCCAATTGGCGCCGTGGCTGCCCATTTGGTTTGTCCGTATCCCAGACTACTTCACCGTTATAGCCGATCAGATCGGCTACCAGCAGAGACAGTTCTTTGATGGAAATTTCTTCTCCCGAGCCTAAATTGACGGGATCGCTGCCGTTGTACTTCATGGTGGCAGCGACAATTCCTCTGGCTGCATCTTCGACATAGAGAAACTCGCGCGTGGGGCTGCCGTCGCCCCACAGAACAACTTCTTTTTTGCCTGATTCCTTTGCTTCGATGAACTTGCGGATCAAACCAGGAATCACATGTGAACTCTCCAGGTCGAAATTGTCTCGCGGTCCGTACAAGTTGACCGGCATCAAATAAATCGAATTGAAGCCGTATTGTTGTCGGTAGGACTGTGATTGCACCAGGATGGCCTTTTTGGCGATGCCGTAGGGAGCATTTGTCTCTTCCGGGTACCCTGACCAGAGATCCTCTTCTTTGAACGGTATAGGGGCAAACTTGGGATAGGAGCATATTGTGCCGACCACGACAAACTTCTCACAGCCGCCCAGCCTTGCTTCTTCCATCAGGATTGCGCCCATAAGCA
>JADZFV010000074.1 GCA_020854255.1 Candidatus Melainabacteria bacterium
GAATTCATCTTCTTGATTTCTTCTGTCAACTTCGGAACCACTTCCAGGCAATCGCCGACGATTCCGTAAGTTGCATGCTTGAAGATTTCCGCTTCCGGATTGTTGTTGATGGCAACAATCACCTTCGAGGAATTCATACCGGCCAGATGCTGAATGGCACCTGAGATTCCGCAAGCAATATAGAGTTGAGGGCTGACTGTTTTTCCAGTCTGTCCGACTTGATACTGGTGATCGATCCATCCTGCGTCGACAACGGCTCTCGATGCGCCCAGGGCAGCGCCAAGAGCATCACATAGGTTCTGCAAAACGGGCCAGTTTTCCGGTCCTTTAATTCCGCGTCCGCCCGAAACAATGATTGAAGCTTCGCTGAGCTCAATTTTGTTGCCGGATGCTGCATGCGTCTCCGTCACTTTAGCTCTTACTTCGCCGGCATTGACTGCCAGATCTTCAATAGGGCAATTGACGTTATTGCTGCTTTCTTGAGCTGCAAAAACATTCGGTCTCAAAGTCATGAATGCCAGAGATGAGTTGAATTCAAATACTGTATAGGTCTTGCCCGAGTATTGAGGACGTTTGGGCAAAAGGTTGTTGCCATCGACTGCGAATTCAGTAACGTCGGAGACACAAGGAGCGTCCAGACGTGCCGCTACTCGCGGTATCAAATCTTTGGACATATTTGTGTTTGCCGCAAACACATATTTCGGCGAAACGTTCTTAATTCCTTGGGCAAGAGCGGCTGCATAGCCTTCGGTCGAATAATTCTCGAATTCGGCGCTGTCAGCTACCAGAACTTTGTGCGGATGATACTTCGGCAAATTGCCGGCCAGTGTTTTCACATCTTTGCCGATAATCAATGCGGTGACGTTGCCGCCCACTGTTGCAACCTGGCGGTGCGCTTCAGAAAGCGTTTCCAGACTCGCTTTGCGAATTTGTCCGTTGCGCTGTTCGATAAAAACTAGAATTCCCTCTGCCATCTCGCTTTCTCCTGAAAAACTCTTCCTGTAAGAAAATCCGTTTTAATAGAGCGGCATCATGCGCCGCCCAAATTGCGCTCTAAATAACGCGCGCTTCCGTTCTCAAAAGATCGAGCAGTTGTTTGATCTGCACATCTACATCACCGTCGAGCTTGCGACCCACCGGTCTTTCTATTGGCAGTGCCATTTCTTTGACATTGATCTTGCGAATGCCGGCTGCAAATTTTCCTTTGACACCGAGAGCGTCAGCGTTCTTCACCGCGATCTCTTTGCGGCGTGCAGCCATTACACCCTTGATGGAAGGATAGCGTGGCTCGTTCAATCCTTTCTGTGTGCTGAATACGGCAGGAAGGCTACCCTCGACAAATTCGTGAGCCCCTTCGATTTCTCTTTCGGCTTTGAATTTGTTTCCGTCAATTTCCAGTTTGACAATAATAGTTGCTTGCGGCAAATTGAGCAGTTCTGCAAGCATTGAAGGAACCTGGTTGTTGTCGCCGCCGACGCCTTGCTGCCCGCAGAAGATGGCATCATATCCGCCGTCCTTTAGGGCTGCCGCTAAGACTTTTGCCGTGCCAAGCGGGCCGAGATTGGCAAACTCTTCGTCATTGATATGGACGGCGTTGTCGATTCCACGAGCGAGGCTGTCGCGCAATACATCTGTTGCTTCGGCACCGCCGACAGAAAACACTGTCGTTTCGCCGCCATGCTTCTCTTTCAATTTGAGCGCTTCTTCGATAGCAAACTCATCGTATGGGCTGGTGATGATGCGCACGCCATTGAAGTCTATACTCTTCTGGTCGCCGGCAATGGCGATCTTGGCATCCGTATCTGGAACCGCTTTCACGCAAACAGCAATCTTCAAGGACCTTCCTCCCGCAAATATCCACGCACTTCCATAAGAAGTGGCTCAATTGCGGATTATATTTGCAAGATCGATAAAGGCTCGATCTTTTACCATATTCCTTAATTCGGATAGACAGCCCGGCGTAACAAACGACCTGGGCAAGGTTGCACACGAAATAAGTCCAGGCTTGACAATCACCTCAAGCAGTTATCGTCAACGTCCAGCTTAAACCGTTCTCAATATTGTCGATTTGAAACTTATTTCTCTGGAGGCTGAGGCGGTTTTGCCGACATTACCTTCATTCCAGGTTCAAGTCCGTAAAGCTTGTCAGTTCGGCAGTACGAAATTGCTTCCACCAACTCGTCTGGGTCGTCAATGACAGTCATCAAATCGAGATCTTGTTGCCTCACAAAACCTTTTGCCAGAACCGGACCACTGAGCCAGTCCAAAAGTGGTTTCCAAAAATCGCTGCCGACCAGATAGAGAGGAAAGCGCTTGATCTTGCCGGTTTGCATTAAGGTTGCCGCTTCAAACAGCTCGTCCATAGACCCCAGCCCGCCCGGCATCATTATGAAGGCGACTGCGTACTTGACGAACATGACTTTGCGCACGAAAAAGTAGTGAAAGTTCAAAGGCACTGTCTGGAACCGATTGTCTTTGCCTTCACCGGGAATATCGATTCCCAATCCGACTGAAACTCCGCCTGCCTCAAAGGCGCCTTTGTTGCCGGCTTCCATGATGCCCGGTCCGCCGCCTGTAATGACTGCAAAGTTGCGCTCCGCCAATTTGGCGGATATGGTTTTGCACAGCTCATACTCTTTGTCGCCGGGCTGGCTGTTTTTGCTGCCGAATATAGACACCGCCGGCGGTATCTTAGACAATTCGTCGAACCCTTCCACTAATTCCGACATGATGCGAAAAATTCGCCACATGTCACGGGAGGTCATTTCATCGACATCATATCTTTCGCCCTGCATGATTTATTCGGCTCCCCTGTGTTTCTGACTGGTTCTAAAACTTGCAAAACGGCTGGTCATAAGCCTCCTCAGCTGGCGATAAATGATTCCAGAGCCTGAACCTCCGGCATTTGTCCGGTTTTAACCAAATACTCAATTTGCGTCAAACGCTCGCGTTTAGCCACAAGAGCATCCAGTGAATGTTTGGCGATATTTCTCAAGTCTCTCTCCACGATAAAGGTAGAACGCTGCCCCAACTCGTTGGCAATGCGTTTAGCCATCTCCGACATGGGCAGCTCTCTACGATTCAGCCCGGGCCCGCCAGGAAGCGTTGAGTTGATATTGTCTACCAGAGCTCTCATGTGTATCCACTTACTGAGAAACGTCTGCAAAAGTGCAATCACCGGCATAGCACTCTGCCTGGACAAAATTTCCTGGCAGCTCACCAGGGCCTGTCCCGTTTTACCGCTTATCCATTCTTCTGCCAGAGTGAAAACGTGGCAGTGGTGCGGGCTCA
>JADZFV010000075.1 GCA_020854255.1 Candidatus Melainabacteria bacterium
CGCATACAGTGCCAGGCAACTTGCATTACTGCTCGTCCTTGCTGACCGTACAGCCGGGAAGCGACCTTTGCAACTCCTCCCTTTCAGATTTTGTCCAGGTGGCAAGACTGACTTCCAGATTGCGCAACGAAGGCATTCGCTTTAAGTGCATTATGCAGCCGGGAGAAAGAGAACAGAATCGCACATCAAGAGATACAAGGTGTCTTGCACCAACAAGGTAGGCCAATCCTCGATCGGAAACATCTTTGTTGTGCTTTATGAATAGATGAGTCAGCCTGGGAAATTTGGCGACAATCATTTGCAGATCATCATCGCTCAACTGAGTACTCTGAGCTCTAAGGATGCGCAACGGCGCGTCGTGCATCTGCCGGAGCACCTTGCTGACATTATCGATCTCACCAGCTTCAAGACAAGAAAGTTGATTCAGGCGTTTTAATCGCAAGAGCCCTTCCGGTGTGACTTCCGTCTCCGTTACGTTTAACTCCTCAAGACCGGGAAGATCTTTTATTGCCGACAATCCTTCATCGGTCACTGGAGTAGAATCGAGATTCAGATGCTTTAGCCCGCTGAGGCGGCCAAGATTGCGTACGAATTCATCGCCGGCATGATTATTGTGTGCCAATCTCACTTCATAAAGTTCGTCAGGTCGAAATGCGCGAAACACATTTGTCTCCATACAACCATAAATGTTTGGCTCAAACCCGAGAGGTTGTGCCGAACGAAAAGAAACGCTTCCTTTCGCCGGTATTTTCCGATTGTAACCATCTGAGCGAGTCCAGATCCAACCTATGGACTGGCGAGGGAAAGTCAACTGCCATGAGCCTTTCTTGCACTCCTGCATCGAAGAGAAAGCAAAATACCTGTCGATTGCCGATGGCATCGTAGCGTGAATTTCAGCAAGAATCTCCCCTTCTTTCTTTGCCGGTGGGATAGATATTAGAGATTGCCTTTCGGCAGCCTTCTGCCGCTTTGGCAACAACGAAAGGCCCGCCGCTAGTAAAAGCAAAAGAAAAGCTGCCAATGCTGCTGTCAAAACCTTACCACTGGGACCCGCGGACTTTTCTGCGCCGGTAGAGCAAGCAGACGGCGAAGAAAGAGCACGGTTATCCATTACGCAAAGAAGATCATCTCTTACTGCCGACACGGTCTGGTAGCGCCGCGCTGGATCTTTGGCTAGAAGTCGCGGGATGATCAACTCCAGCGACTCTGGAAATTCCTCTCCCAAAAGCGTGTCTCTGAGCGAGAGGGGTGCTTCCTGCTGGTGCTTCAGCATTGTGGAAAGGGCACTGTCGCCTGCAAAGGGCGGCAAACCGGTGAGCGCCTCGAAAAGAGAGCAGCCAAGCGAGTAGATGTCGGAGCGCTGATCGACCGACCGCCCGTAGCATTGCTCGGGACTCATATAAAGAGGACTGCCAAAAACTTCACCCGTACGCGTCAGAGGAAGCGACTCAAGCGCGCATTCATGAAGGATCTTGGCGATGCCAAAATCAAGAATTTTGACTTCAGCGACGCTGTCAGAGGTGTGGGATGTCTGCACCATTATATTGCTGGGTTTCAAATCTCTGTGCACTATGCCGCGTTCATGGGCATGGCCAAGCCCATCACATACCTGCAAAAAAATCGCCAGCGCTTGCTGTACAGACAGCCGCCCTCTCGCCTTGATGAGGTGCGCCAACGTCTCACCCTCTACAAAATCCATGACCAAATAAGGAGTGTCATCGTTCAGTGTGCCAAAGTCGTAAACGCGAACCAGATTTGGATGATTCAGATCGTGGGCGGCTTTTGCCTCTCTCTGAAAGCGCATCAGCGAAGACGGTGACGAATGACGAGCATCAAACAGCTTTAAAGCATAAGTGCATTGCAGAAAAATCTGCTCCACTTTGTAGACAGTACCCATTCCTCCTCGGCCCAGTTCGCCGACAATTCGATAGCGACCGGAAACAACCTCACCCGGTTGGAAAGGGCTGAATCCGCGAACTCCACCAGTTATCGAAGTGCTGGGCGCATCTGCAGCCACACACTCAAGAGGAACGTTGCCGACTGACGCGTCGTCAATCCGCTCCTTCTCTTGCAGTTCTTCGCCCCCGACTTTCTCATTTCCCGCCGTCATTTCCCCTCCGGAAAGCAGGCAGTGTGATAAAAGAATGATAGCAATTCCTGAGATTAGCAGCGTCTTGGGCAAGTCTCCAATGTTCGGGCTTACATCTTGCCAAACAGCCCGGCCTGCATTTCCACTACTTTTGCCGCCAGGAAAAGGTGGGGCGGCGCTCTGAATCAGACTGAATGATAGCCAATGAACAGTGCAAACCGGCAATTACTTCCAGGGGCGTAGACCCGACTCTCGTGCCGTACTGCGAGCGCTCGCCGGAAGCACCGATGACTACAAAATCAGCATCCCACTCACTGGCAGCCTCGATTATAGCTGCAGCCGGAGTCTCCTGGCGAATAATCGCCGAGTCGTGCGGAATTGTGCATATTGCTGACAATCTTTTTTCCAGATCCCGCAACTTGGTTTCAACAATTTTATGATGCTGCCCTTCCCGGGTATACAGTGTCCCTATGCCTCTACGCCAGTGAGATTTTTCATCTTTATGTTGCGGATCGTCCACAGTGACGAGTCTGAGCCTGGCGCCTTCAGCCCAGCCTATCGAACCAACCCAATCGATCACAACATCAGAGACACGTGAGAGATCCACAGCCACCATTATTTTCAATGGTGGGCAGACAATTGCCTGGATATCGTCATCAGTAATCTTGCCTTCCTGCATCAAAAGTCGGTGCAACTCTCTATAGCGAATTGCCTCCACTGAGCAAGGCGCGGAGCTAAGGACTTCAGCGGCAATGCTGCCCAGAGCGCAGCGAAAACTCAAGTGCCGGTCATGCGAGCCGATGGCTATATAGTCTGCGCACCATTCGTAGGCAATCTCACAAATACGCCGGGAGACACGCCCAAATTCCATGCGAGACTCAGTATCGGGGAAAACTCTGGAAAACGAATCAGTCAACTCATTGAGCCACATGCGCATTTCATAAGTGTACTCTTCCTGTTCAGCTGAAAGCGCTTCAGAATGCCCGAGCTCATTGGCATAGAGCAATTCGCTGAAATCTTCGACAACTTTGAGCAGCAAAAACTTAGTATCCCTGTCCCACACTCGAGACATTACGGATTTCAGTGCAGAGACGGTACACTCCTGATTATCGACTGGAATCAGTACTCTGGCTGCCATGGCTCACTCTCCGAAAAAAACTCTTCTCACTTGCTCATTTCTTGATGTCGGATTTTATACACTATTGCATTTCCGAAGTATGTTTTTCCAGTATTGCCATTGCCCTGCCAAACAGTACTTGTGCTTCTTCGGCGCGTTCGTGCTTCTGATAGAGCGCCCCCAAATTGTGAAGAGATGTCGCCATTTCCGCACTTAGCATGGTTGGCGCGTTCTCTGTGATTTCAATTGCTCGTTTCAGAAGTTCTTCCGCTTTCTTCCACTCTTCGGTCTTTGCATAGATTCCAGCTAAATCACTCAAGCACCTCGCCACGACAGCACTCTTTTGACCGCGTACACGTTCGAGAACAGCAAGGACATGCAGGTAAAGCTCCTTGGCTTCCTCTTCTCTTCCCTGGCTCAAGTATTCACATGCGATGTGATTCAACTCCTCTTCTTCAGGAAAATGACCATCTCCTTCCTGCAGCTTCGAATCCGCAACCAGAGACTTCTCGTAAATATTCTCGAATTCACAGTATTTACCCTGCGCCGACAGTGATCGCGCCAGATTTCTCAAAACCTTAATTAGCTCTTGATCGGGTAAACGAAATCTTTCGGTCTCCAACAGAGCAGCTTTGAAATGCTTTTCCGCTTGAGCATAATCTTTTTTCTCCATAGCCAATTCGCCAATCATCGACTCGTACATCCAGTGCTGTTGAATCTGATCGGTGCTTTGCACCCGTGCGTGCTCTTCGGCTATTGATGCAGCGGAATTGGCATCAATCATTCGCTCGCGTGCCTGACGGTGCTGGTCTTCAGTCCAGTAATCGTGCTCTCCAATCGGATCATTTGCGATGACCTCGCGTGGATGTTCACCAGGATAATGGTAGTGCCAGAAATTGGCAGCATGATGCTCTACACGAACTTGATGATCGCCTGCTGAATGATGTGTATCAAGAAAATCCGCATGAACTCCTCTTTCCCTTTCCTCCAGGTGACCATGCAGCCTCTTCAGGCGACCTACGTCCTCTGGGCGATAGAGCTTAGCGCGAATTTTCTCAAGCAGTTGCTTAATGTGTGACATCGACTAGCCTCCGAGACACAGCTATATTGTCTGTCTTTCAGACCGAAGAGGTATCGTCTCTTCGATGTACGGCAGACACAAGGCAAGGCTCATTCGATAGAATGATAACAGCCCAGTCAGGATGGGTTTCAGCGGTACACAGCAACGTCATTACAGAAAGGAAAGAACGGCTTACTCCTGAATATAAGCCCTTAAGAGGGTTATGCTTGGGCAAGCCGTTCTTTATGCCAAAATGTTATCCGATCGCAGGAAAGCGAGCATCATCTTAAAGGACTATTCCGGCCAAAGCCGCTCTTGCCAACAACCTGCCGCGACTGCCTGCCTGTCGAGGACACCGCCCCTCAAGGTGCAATCGGACTCGCTTGCTTTCTGGATCGATTTTCCGTTCAGTACTCCCAGAAATTGGCAATCCAATCCCGGGTTGCTAAGAGGGCGGTAGGAGGTTCTAATTTTTTCACACATGAAATTAGCCCAGAAGGCGGTAACTATACACTCCGACACACAACCTGACAACGCAAAGAGGCAAAACTTTGACTTCCTGTCAATCTCGGCAGCAGTGGTTTGTGCTGCTATAGCAGGCATTACTCTCATTGGCTGGCTATGCCACATTCCTTACCTAATCCAGCCATGGATGGGACAAGCCACCATGAAGGCTAATGCGGCCCTGTGCCTTCTCCTCTCGGCCGTTTCAATTATTTGCATACACCTATTTAGAAGGACCACTAACAACAATTGGGAGCAAACCGGCAAATTGTTGGCCGCCCTGGTTGCGCTTATCGGCGCAGCGACAATCGTCGAGTATTGGACCGGCCGCAACCTCGGAATCGATCAGTTGGTCACGATTGATTGGGGAAGTCAAAAAGGCACGTACGCGCCCGGACGAATGGGTGCCAACGCTGCCATAATGTTCACAATTTTTGGAGCAGGCAGATGGCTACTGAGCCCGGCTAATCGTCAGTTTCGCAGAACTGGTTTCGCGCTCATCGTATCGGTAGCAATTGCTGCTTGCTTCAGTCTCGTCGGATATTTTTATGGCGTGCCCCATCTTTACAAAATAAGCTCCTTTACTGAAATGGCTATGTCTGCTGCTACAGCATTTGCGCTGATAGCAAGTAGCATGCTTACAGCTTTTACAAACGAGGGACCAATTGCCGCACTCGCAACAAATACCGCCGGTGCTATTGTCGCTCGGCGATTACTGCCTGTAGCGATCTTCTTACCACCAATTATTGGTTTTGCAAGACTTCATGGAGAACAGCTCGGATTCTATTCTTCTGAGTTCGGTGTGGCAATCATGGTATTGTCCATGATGCTCGCTATGACAACATTGGCATATTGGATTGCCCATGCCGTGGACCGAGAAGACATCACAAAAAAGTATGCAGCAGCTCTCAGCGCCAGCGAGGAAAGATATCGTTCGATAACGGATAGCGTCAATGATGCAATTGTCTCCGCGGACTCGAACAACAAAATTACTTTCGTCAATACGGCCTTTACCAGTATCTTTAAGTACGCTCCTTCAGAGGTAATCGGCAAACCGCTAACTCTATTAATGCCAAGTCGATTTCAGGCAGATCACAACGCTGGAATTCATCGGTTTTTGACCACTGGCGAATCACGTATAATCGGCAAAACAGTTGAGTTAGCCGGCATTACGAAAGAAGGCAAAGAGTTTCCATTGGAATTATCGGTGGGAACTTGGAAGGACGCTGAACAAAGTTGGTTTACGGCAATCATTCGCGATATTTCAGAGCGCAAGAATGCAGAAGAGCAAGCTAAGCGATTGCAGTTCTTATCGGCACGAGAAGATTTCTTAGCGGTGCTGATGCACAATCTGAAAAACCCTATCATCGGCGCAGATCGCGTATTCGATGCTCTGACTTCGAAGATGAAAGGTTCGCTGACACCGGACCTTGAGAAGATAATTTCTGAGTTGCAGCGCAGCAACAAAAACGTGTTGGACATGATGAACGAACTGATTGAAGTCTATCAGTATGAGACAGATCCCCGCTCAATCGAACGAAAAAAAACTGATGTTGCTCTTCTTGTACGGAATTCAATCAATGATGCTCGCGCCATGGCCGATAATCATGGTGTTGACGTGATCCTTATTAAAGAAGACAATCATGAAGATGCATTACTTGCTCCAGTTGGTGTAGGCCGCATAATCAAAAATCTTCTGGACAACGCCATAAAGTTCAGCGACAACGGTGGGTGTGTTCGAGTAAGCGTGCGCAGCATAGGACCGTCCATTGAAATCTCCGTGCACAACTATGGAAAGACAATCTCGCCCGAGGAAAAAGACATGTTGTTTCGTGGCTTCTGGCGCGGAGTCGCAGGCAAAACACTGCCACCAGGAACAGGACTTGGACTATACTTATGCCGGGTCATTGTTGAAGCCCACCAGGGTTCAATTACCTGTACATCAAATGATGGAGAAGGAACCACTTTCAGCGTGGTTTTGCCGTCCACGTGACACTACCCGTATTCAAATTCCTTGGACTATTCGGTGCTTTGGTCTCCTTGCCGGCATTCTCACTGATCTTCCTTCAAGACATGCTGCCAACTAATCCGAAGAGCATTCCACCGGAAGAAGTGCCTGAAGGACTCACCGCTGATAAATACTTTGAGCTGGGAACAAGGTACAAAGACTTAGGTTGGATTTTTCAGTCGAAGATGGCTCTGGCAAAGGCTATCCAACTGGCAGGAGGAACCGAAGTGGGCCTCAAAGCGCGGAGATTTCTAGACACGAAACTTCCAAAAAATTCAGTTCCGGCCGAAGCTACTCAAAGAAATGTTCTGGGTTTCAACCAGATGTTCAGCGGCAATAAGGGTGCCGCGAAGAAAACGTTCGAGAATCTCATTGCGAAGTTTCCAGACTTTGAATGGCCGTACAGCAATTTATCCTTTCAAGCACCCCGCCCTTAAGGGCGGGGTTTGATCAGACATGGCAAAATCTCCTGGACCGATATTATGCCAACAATTATCAATCAGGGTGCCCTGGAGTACTTTGAGATGGCAAACGCGGTTGCTGATTGCCATGGACACTAGATTGTGCCGATAAAAGGAGAAATGCAGAAAAGTATATTTCCGAAGAACCATGAAACAAGCATGACTGAATCAGCTTGATGATTGAAGTGGAAAAATTTTGATGTTTTTCTTCATGAGAGCTACTGTTTCTTTGCTAATTGCACTCATGATAAACCATCCTGCTTCCTCACCATTCCTAACGATTTGGCCTTCTGTCTTCAATTTGAATGATTTGCCGTCGGGACCAATCAGCTTATATGCATTCGCAGACAACTTTTGAATTCTCAGCCCATTGCGCTGAATTTCTTTTTTCCACTTAACAAGATCGCATCGACCGGCGCCGGTACTTAGCTGAAATAGCAGTTTCTCGCGAACATACAATGGTTTGAGCAACTCGAGGGTTTTAGCATCTTCCTCAAAAAGAGACATCTTTCCCAGACCTCCAAAAGCGCGCAACCTGCTGTGCAGCGCCTGGCGAAACTGCATGGGCATAGGCTCTTCGCTTAATTCGGGATTGAAGCAGTCGCGCAGGTGTTGGTTTGTCTTTTGAATTGCGTAATTCAGCGCATCGGTCCGATCAGTAAAACTGGGTCCGTAAAAGGAAGCAGTACACGTGCTTGTACAGTAATGTACTTTGTTGACCAGACCATCTGCTCCATACGCAACTTGAAAAAAACCGCCTCCATCGCTGCCACCGCATCCTCCAAACCAGAATCGATCTTGCGATAACTTGCAGGGGCTCATGCTGTCGTAGAGTTTGTGTAATTCCTGGCAGTTCTTGCCAAGAAATTCCCATTCGTCCGGCGGTAGATAAGCGTACATATCACCTTTGAAGTCGGCTCTCTGCTCCCCAATAATCGGAGACAACCGTTCAGAAGATCTCCAGCGCCTGACTTGTGAAATCGAGGTATCGCAACTCGGCGGTGCCGTGGTCGGTTCGTACTGTTCTTTTCCCCACACGGAGTATGCAACCGAAAAGCTGCAGAACAGTAAGAAAAATAACGATTTACTTTTGCCACACTTCATTCTTCTATCTGTCCCTGTCTGACTAACTGAAACCTTATACGCGTGCGCCGAACAGTTTAAGAAACAGAGGATGCACAAGCGTGTTCTCTTTCTCTACATGGACGCGAAGATCTTCTTGCACAAACTTTATTTTGTCGATTACTTGCTCTCTATGCTCACTTTGCGGCAGAGTTGCAATCATTCCGGAAATAGTAGTTAACGCGTTGCCGCATCCATCATGCTCTTTCTCCATCTCTTCAAGACGTTCCCTTAGATTTAAGTCGCAAGGCGGAAGCGGTGCACCGGATTCCAACGCAACGCCGGTCGGGAACAACAAAGTCTCTTCATCTTTCAAGTGCGCTTCTATCTTAGTTCTCACCTTTATATAAATCTGTTGCGCTTCGCAGAATGATTCTCTCTCCAAGCAATCAGTCGACAACACATCCAGCAATTCGGAAATCTTCGGAAGTTCCTTTCTCAGCAAACTATGGTGATTGGCGACAATTTCGTCGACGATCTCTTTAAAACTTAACTGCATTGGTTCCTCTCACGCCACCAGGGCTTTACAGAATAGCGAAACCGGCCAATAAAATGCAAATTCCGCATTAATAACAGCGCTAATGTTGAAATGCCGCCGACTAAAATCGTGCATACAACTGAGCATTCTTAGCTTGCTTCATCATTATTTGCGTCTGTGCCGTGAATTCATCTGTCACTCTGCATTTAGCGAAATGTATCATGAAACCAATGCTCTTTACCTTTAACAATGCAATGTCTCCTGCTGGTGTCAAAAAAATGTCGGCAGGGTCGATGCCAGGGAGTCCATAAATAGTTCAGTGCGTTGCAATCCACGGGTATACGCGCTTCATAGGACGCGAAGGCGTCGCAAGAGAAACCACTCGATTCAGGTTTGTGGATTCAGGCGAAACATTGGACTGTAGATGTAGAAAAGAATATTTCTGAAGAACCGGAAAGACAAGCATGACTGAATCAGCTTGATGCTTGAAGTGGAAAAAACTACAGGGTTTTTCCCAGTCACAGGCAAGATTGTGATTGGTTAGAATTGTTGAAAGGTTTTGGATACTGACTGTGCACGAAATCTACGCTGGAATTCTAGTCCTCATCTTTTTGATCTTGCTTTCTGGGATAAAGATTGTAAGAGAGCATGATCGCCTGGTTATTTTTCGATTCGGAAAAATAATTGGGCATAGAGGTCCGGGTATGCAAATGGTTGTTCCGCTGATCGACCGTTCTCATAGTGTGGACACGCGCATCACAGCTTTATCAACATCTCCTGTTGAGACAATCACCTTAGACAGAATTCCAGTCCGGCTCGCGGCACTGTGCCGGTTTCACATAATAGACCCGGTGAAAGCAGTAGCAAAAGTCGACGATCCTGTTGCGCACACGATGGAAACAATGCACACAGTGCTGAGAAGCATAATCAGCGAGCATACCGCCAGGGACATTTTTGCCGACGAAGTGGAACTGAACTCCACCCTTAAAAGAGCTCTCAGCCGGCAAACGAAGAGCTGGGGAGTGCGTGTCAAATCAGTCGAGATCAAAGAAATGTCCGTGTGGCAGGATTCCAGAGAATCTAACGGCGATTAACGCAAAACTTCTGACAGAACCCTAATGAGGTACTAGTCTGGCGCCTCCGCCAGCCTCGCAGAGCCGCGCACTGTTTTAGAACAGAGTGCACTTCGACTCAGGACGGAATATGACGGTATCGAGGATGATATCATAAATCCTCTCGCTTTTCGAGTCTTTGGTGACTGGAGAGTTTAGTTTTATCTTCCAGACTGCTCCTCTGGTTCCCCAATAGACATGCCGTTCACGGCGCAGTCCATTTGATTGATCGGACACAAATTCAGTTTCGTAACCGTGAATTAGTTTGTGCCTTCCGAAGTCGACACGCTGAATCGACTTCACCTCCACGAAATGAGGATAGATTTTTTTGTGATGTTGCCGTTGATACTCTGCAGTGGCAGGAACATCGAGGTTGAGCTTGATGTATTTTAATTCGAAATAGGTTCCGTTGTCGACCCGATTTTCGAATCTCTGCGCAACAGTATCCTCTATCCTTTTGTCCACTGGTTCGAAAATTGCCGGGTAATCGAATGCCACAGTGCCGCAATCAAAAGGAGCAGTCTTGCCGCTGTATTGTTTTTCGATCCCCTCCTTTCTCATATTATCGAATTGCTCGAAGGTTAAAAGACCGGTAAGACTTATAGAAGACAATGCCAGTGCCCAGAGAGACAGTAACAACTTTTTCTTCAGGGACTTCTTTTTCTTGGAAAGCTTAGCATTGCCACCAGAAAAGAGAATCGCTTTGATCTCCTTAGATATCGCTGGCTCCACTCCGAGAAGCGCATCCTTGAGGTCTTGAAAATTCTCAAAGCGATCGTCTGGATCTTTTTGAAGTGACTTCGATACTATGCGCACCAGACGCGGCGGTACTGACGGACCGCTTTTGGAAAGACTGATGGGAACTTCGTTTATATGCTTGTTCATCTGTTCGTATGATGTATCTGCTATTAATGGCAGTTGTCCTGACAATACTTCATACATAACGCATCCGAAGGAATAAATGTCCGTGCGCACGTCCATTGCTGTTCCCAGGCACTGCTCCGGTGACATGTATGCCAGCGTACCCATCACCTCGCCTGTCATAGTGAGATTCTCTCGCTGCCCGTCTCCATCGGCGATCACCTTGGCGAGACCGAAATCCAGTATTTTCACATGCAATTCGCCGCTCTCTACTTCGGTCAGGACAATGTTTGAGGGTTTGATATCTCTGTGTATCAATCCTTTGCTGTGTGCCGCAGCAATTCCGTCACAGGCCTGCAAGAAAATTGCCACTGCTCTTTCAGGATCCAGAGGCTTCGATTCGTTGAGAATGGCAGCTAATGTCTTACCCTGTGCTACCTCCATAACCAGGTAGGGCTGACCCTCCGATAAGACACCGTAGTCATACACGGTTGCGACATTTTCATGAACGAGAGTGCTTATTGACTCAGCCTCATGCTGAAAGCGCCTGATTTTATCAGGCTTGTCGACAAACTCCGCGTGCAAGATTTTAACGGCAACTGCTCGTCGCAGTGATGTTTGCTCGGCCTTGTATACAGTCGAGAAGCCACCCATTCCCAGGATTTCAACGATCTTATATTTATCCGCGATTAACCTGCCGATAAATGGATCGCGTCTCACGACAGCAAGAAAGCTGTTGTCTTCAGGGCAACGCTCGAGATCGGGGCTAAATTTCAAATCGCAGGTCGGGCAAACCTTGCCCGTGACCAGCGAACGGGCATCCGCGTCCATAGGACTTCGCCTCTGGTAGGTCAAAGGTCTATATTCCACGCCCGGCGGGTTGGGAACCCGGAGTGCCCTATGAGAAAGCAAATATTAACTCCGTGGGTACAATTCAGGTATGAAGAATCAATTCAGTCAAATTCTGAAATCTTACTCGGCAGAATTGGCATTTTTGAGACCGCCTTCGATCAAGGATGGCGAAGGCGCAAAGCAGAAGCGGCGGCTAGAACTGACCTATATTGCCACCGTTGTAACAGCGCTTCTCCTGATTGCAGCCGGTTTGTTCTGGGAATATAAAATCGAATTGATCGTTCTGGCAGCCATAGTCATAGGTTTGCTTGTTTATCTCTTTCGGATCCAGGCACGTTTCCTGCGACAGCATGAAGATTATGAGACCAAGCTGCACACGATGGCATCCACCATTGAAGAGCGCAACCGCGAGCTAAAGCGCCTTGTATTGATCGACCCATTGACCGAAGTTATGAACAGAAGGGGTTTTGAGCGCGCTTTGGCTGTAGAAACCAACCGAGCCAAACGGAACGGTACGCAGAATTTCGCTTTGCTGATAGACTGCGACGACTTCAAGGGTATCAACGAAAAGTACGGTCATTCGGTAGGCGACATAGTGCTGCAGGAGTTATCGTCGCGTCTGCAGATAGCGGTCAGACCAACCGATCAAGTGGCCCGCATAGGCGGAGATGAATTCTTGATTCTGCTCACTGAAGTGAACCAATCGACTGCCTTTCAGATTGCCGAAAGGGTTCGTCTGGCAGTAGCGGAAACACCAATCAACCTGTCGAACGGAACCACAAAAATTACTACGAGCACGGGTGTGACTCAGCTCTCAAGCGAGTTGCTCTCCATAGAGGAGATTCTTGCTTCAGCCAATGCCGGACTGAAAAGCAGCAAACAGTCAGGGAAAAACACTGTTTCATTCTCACAAATTAGCCACGAAAAAAACGAGTTGACGCAAATTCTCGAAGATTTGAGGAGCGGCACATCATTGCGCACGGTTTACCAGCCGATTTCGCAATTACACAACCAGCATATCGTTGCTTATGAGCTTCAGTGCCGCGGTCCGGCCGGTGTGTTCGAGCAACCGGATGCGTTCTACAAATTGGCTCGTGAACACAATCTACGAACCGCCATTGACCTGCGTTGCCTGAAGTTGTGCCTGGAAAATATGGACAAACTTCCAGATAAGTCTGCATGTCACATCAAGATATGTCCGTCGACGCTTCTTGATGTTCCGGTAGAAAGCATCGAAGAGATGTTCAAATCAAATGGGCGCGAAGTCTGCCTTACCATCAGCGACCACGAATTTTTAGCGGAGCCGCTTTGCCTGAAAGAGCATATCGACAAGCTGCGAGAACTCGGTGTAACCATTGCTATCGATCGAATAGGTTATGGATTTAGCTCGCTTGACAGTTTGTTGTTTCTCGGACCGCAGTATCTAAAGCTGGATAAAGAGCTGGTTGAGAAGTGCCGGACCGACGAATTGCATCTAGAATTTGTCAAAAAACTCGTTAAAGTGGTGTCTCAACTCGACTGCTCTGTCATCGCCGATGGTATCGCAGCAAAAGATGATTTGCAAATCATGATAACGTGTGGAGTGGACTATGGGCAGGGAGTGTTCTGGGGAATGCCAATTGCAACGTAGCATTGTATCTTTAAGGGACAACACTTCTACCTACAGGAGCATAATGAGCAACAAAGGCTGGACAAGAAGCTCTTGAGCAAAATAACTAACGGCGGCTTTGCCTTTCTGCACAGGGTAAGCCAGATCGATGATGGCCGTGCTATTGCCGATACCGATCGCCCTTGACGTCATGACCGCGCAGCAGCTCTACGATCAACAAGTACCACCAACCAGGTGGGACTATGGACTGCACTGGTTTCAGTCAATCACATGCATTCTTCTTGAAAAACTCTAGCATCGGTTGATTATATTCCGCCCGCCAGAAGTGAAATATCAACCTCGGTTTGCCGGAGCCAGAAAGCAGCATGCAGCCATCGTCGCGATAGCCGTGCTCCTTGAGCATACGCGATGCCTTTTTCATGCAGGATGGATCCACGCCGGCATCCAGCTCGTGATGGAATTGCTTGAATGCCGGTTTTTTGCCATTTTTTGCATCTGGCCATTTTTTTTCACTTGGATAAGAGTCAGAGGCGCCCGCACCCTTCTTGCTAATAGGCTTGTCTGTCTGGGCGTCATAGAAAATGCCCGGGGCGGTTGTTCTCTCTTGCCATTCGCCGCATTTCAGATATGTACCGTAAGGGTCGCCGGAAGACACAGGCGCAAAGGCCGCGATCTTGTCGCTGAGGCTGGTTGCCGCCAGAGTCGTCATGAAACCGCCATTGGAGATACCTGTCAGAAAGACGCTTCTGGAGCTTCCAGCAGGGCGAAGCCCGGGAATCAGGTCGGTTATGATCTTAAACAGAAAGGGCAGGTCGACATTTTTGTGATTGTCCCTGGCCAGGCAGTCCCATCTCTTTCCAGCTAAAACCCCATCGCCCCCTGTCACCACACCATCGGTCGAGTCAGGGGAAATGACGGCGAATCCCTCTTTCAAAGCCATCTCGGAAAAATCGACCATTGGCTTTCCGATGGGGAGGTTGGCGGCGAAGTTGGAGTACGTACCTCCTCCTCCGTGAAGCAATATGATAACGCCGTGCCTCCAGGTTTTTCCGGGGCTTCTGAAGAGCATCTGCCGCTCACGCCCGTCAACTTCCATGGTGAGCCGCTTCCAGCCTTTCTCAATGGCTTGCTGCTCGTACATCGCAAAGAGACGATTTTGTCTCACGCTAGCTTGATCCGGGTCCTTTGCCAGCACCGGCACAAGGATGGAAGACAACAATAGCAGGATTGATGAGATGAACACAGGTTTGCCCATAAGATCCCTCCAGGCTGTTTTTACTCTGGCAACTTCAAGCGATCCTATAATTTTCCTTGAGCAGCGCTTCGATCTTAACCTTGATCTGGTCGCGTATACGCCGGATTACTTCGATAGGCTGTCCTTTCGGATCTTCTATATTCCAGTTCGCTTGTGCTCCTATGAATGTAGATGGGCATATATCAGCAGTATTGACGGAACACATAGAGATAATCGCGTCATAATCGCCAAGCTTTTCTTCATCGATCGGCTTGGAAAACTGCTTCGAAATGTCCACTCCACTCTCCGCCATAACTTTTACAGCATCCGGGTTGACGCCGGCGCCGGCCTTTACACCGGCGCTTTCAGCATCTAATCCCATCATTCTTCCGAAGCCTTCCGCCATTTGGCTGCGACAGCTATTTTCTATGCAGATAAAAAGAACCTTCAACTGCAGCACTCCTCCTTCGAGATTTCTACTGGTGCAGCCTCCGCTGCGCAGCATGCAGCTTTGCTTTCACGCTGCAAATCAACGTCTTCCCCGTATTTGACCGCCTCGCCGATTGTGTAGAAAGACTCCCAGGCAATTCCTTGCGGATCATGTGCCCATGTCTTGTCGGATTTTGCATAACAGCAAGTAGTCTTCTCTTGCTCGAAAATCTCTTGATTCGCTTTTTTCAGCCGAAGGGTTATTTCCTTTAGAGATTCTTCGTCATCGACCTGGATGCCCAGGTGATCAAGACCGGCTTGCCTGCTCCTTTTCGATATAGCGAAATTGATTCGCGGATCGTCGAGCATCCATTTCGCATAATCCTCTTTCTTGACTGAAGGATCAGTGTTGAAGAGTATTGTGTAGAACCGGATCGATTGTTCCAGATCGGCTACAGCGACATGAACATGAAACCTTTTCATTGGCATTTGCCTCCGTTGTCGGCACAGCAATTCTCGAGCAAAAAGTCGATCAGCGCTTTCATATGATTGTAATCCGCAGAATAGATGATCGAGCGGCTTTCACGCCTGGAGGTAATTAGTCCAGCATTGGAAAGCTCCTTCAGATGAAAGGACATCGTTGCTGGAGGAAGACCTAGCCTTTCGCTAAGCTCACCGGCTGCCAGTCCACTTGCACCCGTGCGCACGAGCAGTTTGAATACTTCCAAACGTGATTCCTGAGCCAGGGCAGATAATGCCCGGACTGCGTTTTTCACTTTCATAATTCCAATACTATCGAAATGTTTTGGATGTGTCAAATCGTCACGCAAAAAAATAATTGTCTATCTATCTTTCGATTGTTCGACAATCGGACGTTTCCAAAAAAATGGCCTACTTTTAGATTGCCACATACACTCGAAATCATGCAACACTGGCTGAATATTCAAGGAGTCTGGTGTCTTTGATAGCGCTTGCCTAGTTGTTCCCGAGTTGGAAGCAAGTTCGGTGTTGTCGAAATTCAGGCTGATTGCAGTAAAGTGTGATGTTTCAGAATCAACGCCTAAACAAACAAGCTGATTAGGTATGCAGCCAAAATCCCGAGCGCTACAAACATCACATACAAAGCAACCGCCAATTTCTTGGACACCTCTGTCCATAAATAGCTCATCGGAAGGAAGCTGTACGTCCCGAGAGTGAAGAGAAATAGCATTACATATGGTGCAGGAACGTGCTGGGTGTATAGTTGTTGTGCGGTCATTACGTCAAGCGCAATCGGTATGGGTAGAAGCACGGTAACGAGTGCTGTGCCCGCAAGAACAAGCGGGTTTACCTCAGCAAATATGGTCTTCAACGGCAGCAACTCCACTGCCAAGGAACTCAGCACGGCTGCAATCAACATAAATGGCACTGCTGTTTTTATCAGCTTCAACAAGTTCTTTAAGTATTCAAGTCCCACGTGCTTAGCGGAATCCAAAAAGCTTTCCTGACATTCTTTGTACAAAGGAATCGAGCACGTCACCGCTGGTTGCTCAAGTAATCCTGCTTCAGCCGTGGCTTTGCGGTTGTTGATATACACAATGAGCGGCACAAATACTAACAAAACCAGCGCGATAAGCGAGTATTGAATCGCTCCGTAATACCAGGGCAGTCCGGCGAAGACCATGGATACGACAACAAAATTCAAGGTAGGAGAGCTAAACATGAAGCCCAGGGCGGCTTCCACATTGGCTTTGCCGCGAGTGATGCCGCAGGCAACTGGTACCGCGCAGTTCACGCAGACACCAGCAGGCGCGCCCATCACAATTCCTTTGAGAGTGTTCATGTAGACGTTGCCACCCAGTTTGGGCGGATAGAACTCAAACACAGTATGCAATAAGGCTCCTAAAGCCAACCCGAACGACATGCCGATGCGCATCGACCAAATCCAGTTAATGAATGAGGCCCACCATCGCTCAACAAAACCAGCCTGGACAGACGCTTTGATAAGTTCCGAATTATAGATATAGGACACAAGCTCGTGATGACCCATGTCTTCTGCTTTATGGAACAGCTGTGGATAGCGCGAGCCGAACCAGAAGGTACAGAGGATCAACGCGGACATTGCGAGCGTTACAAAGAGTGGATAATAGCACCGAATATCTTTGCCGCCGATGAGGACCGGCCGCCGCTGTGGGGGTGATGACTCCATTGAAAAAGCAACTGCCATGAATTTTTCCTCTAACCTGAGCTCATAGCTAGAGTATCCCCCATCTAGAAAGCCGCGGCAAGTTTTCAAGTAATGATTCGGAGCATTCCTCCTCAATTAACTTTCGTTCCAATGACGAGGTCGTACAACCTGAATCGATAACGTCAATTACAAGTTCATCAACCCAGCAATATTTTCCTCCACCTGAACACCTTTGCCTAATCAAATCTTCTTCATTTCCTCCGAAGAGCCGATTCAAATGCGGATAGTGTCTCGCACTATCTGTCTTTGAATCGGAACCACTGGCGCAGCAAGCCAGCGGAATTCCACTCTCGTGACCACACTTTAAAACGCACTGTGATTTGCCCTGCATCCTTGCCCAGTCGGCAGTTCCGGATCACGGGCACACAGCAAGCGGCAGGCCATGCGCCCGTGATCCGGCGAAATTCTTGCACAGGTTTAATCACGTCAAACACCCACCGCATCTTTAACTAAGTCCGCTTTCACGAATCTGTTTGTCAAAGTCCTATTAGCAAGTACTTTATCACTGACCATTAGTTTTAGATGATGCTTTGCTTCAGAGTGCTTGCCTAGCGCTTCTTCCACGTCTGCAAGTTGCTTCAGCGTTCGCAGTTCATATGACGAATCACTCGCCTCCGCTGCGATAGGCAAAGCTTGAGCAATCAAGGAAAACGAGCATAGAGTTTTAGGAGACACGGAAAAAATTGTTGAATCGAGTTGGTAGCGCATATGGTGCTGCCAACCAAAACTAAGTAGCAAACGACCAGAGCGTCGATAAGGGCAAGGCAATCCGGCCCGCACCAAAGGAGAGCATATCGTCACCGAGATAAACCACAAAACCGGCTCCTCTATAGCTCTTTCCGGGTCCTTCGCTTAGAAACCAATTGATGTGTCGGAAATCGTCCGCGCCGACGGTTGCGGCGCACTTCATTTCAAACAACGCAAGTAGCCTACCGGGCGCCTCAGCAACAATTTCGATCTCGCGCGCTTCTTGCCGCCAGTGATACAACCGCCAGCGCTTCCCAAGATACGACAGTGATTTTTCCAATTCTACAAAGACAAAGCTTTCCAGCAAATGTCCCAGCGCGACGGGATCAGCACCGGGACCAAAGCTGTCTCTATCCTCGCCTCGTAAAGAAGTGGCGCAGCCGGTATCCAAAAAATGTAGTTTTGCAGCTCGGATCTCCCGCTTTCCGCCCGATGATGTCCAGGCGCCAAGTCTATGCACGATTCCAAGCCGCGCAAGAATGTCTATGTAGCCGTTAACTGTCTCCTTACGAGCTCCAAGCACATTGCATAGAGCGGCGATGCTAAGTTCCTCTGACGTTCGCACCGCCATCTGATCGATGAGGCGGCGCATCATGTCTGGCTTTCGGACCTCGGCAATTGGAGATACATCGCGCTCAACAATGCTATCGAGATAGCTCAGGTAACGTTCAACACGATCCCGATCATCGAGCTTTCTGATTTCAGGAAAACCACCGCGCACGATCAGATCAATGGCGTCCGCCCTCGAATAACCTGCCGGCTTAGGCAGCGAGTCCAGACAATCCTGTGGATGTTCCTCCACCGCATCGAGCAGACGACAAGGCGCTTGATTCGCGATCTCTGCAGAGCTAAACGGGCGCAGGGTGAGGGTCATGACTCGCCCAGCCAATGAGTCATATGCCTTTCCAGATGTGAAAATATCGGACGAACCAGTAAGCACATACTGACCGGGCCGATGGTCCGCATCAACAATACGCTTTAGTGCAAATGTAATCTCCGGGAGTCGCTGCACCTCATCGATTACGATTGGAAGGCCTGTGTTGCGTGCATCTTCAGAGAGAAGCAGAAGCTGCCCGTAAGGATCGACTTTAAGTGCCGCCCGCATAGCATCGTCGTCGAGCGTTATATAGCGAGCCGTGGCAATTAGGTCCTTGACCAGTGTCGTCTTGCCGGCTTGCCTCGGGCCTACGATGTTTACGACTCGGCTCGTGCCCAGAGCGCGCTCTATCCGGGTCGCGAGATGCCGCGGAACGACCTTCATTGCAAGTACCCTCGAACTTTCGGCTTGACGCTAAAAGCCTATCACGGCTGCCGCGAAAAGGCTACTAGGAGTTTTGCAAAAAGGCTATTAGCCCACATCAAAAGGTCATTTTGCGGTAGCGAGCCTGACATTTGGCGCCAATATTGCCACTAATTCGATAGTATTCAAGTACTAGCTAGTTTCCCGCGCGAGAAATCATACTAAAACAGGAAATATGGAATCAGAGCGAGAAATGATCAACTTCATTCAATCCGGACTGTACAGGCTTCATTAGTGCATCCACGTGAAGTATTTAAAGGCGCTTTGATCGCAAATTCTCATGCGCTTATAGTCGCTCACAATCATCCTGGTGGATCACTCACACCGAGCAGAGAAGATTTGGAAATACGGAAACGCTCATCAAGGCAGGTGATTTGATAGGAGTTAAAGTGATCGACCATATCATCGTCAGCTCAAATGGGATATGCAGTTTGAGGGAAACTCACGGCTATATGTGGTCGTAAAACTGTAGGTTTCGAGGAGGCAGGCAGGAGTTCCGCTGTTCTGCCTTCTTACAAACCCAAGTGTAACTCTGAACTCAGGCTCGTCTCATCGTTTCTTACCATGCTGTTCCGACTTCTCTTTGCGCAAGACGTCGGCATAGACACCATCGAATAAGGCTAGTCCATGCGCTTCAAGCTCGGCATCGGAAAAATCATTCAATAGCCAGCCGCTCAGTATTGCATCAATGCCAGCTGTTTCTGGATGAAGATAACGACTGTCGCGTAGATCAATCTCGTGAATAATTTCAGAGATAGTCCGCAATGCAGACGAGTCCAAATCAAAGGCCACGAGCATGGTTTCAAAAGTGCAGAAGTTTCCGACGTGACCAAAGGCACCACCTTCTTTCATGTCGAAAGCAAGCTCGTCTTCTTTGAAAGTTTTGGAATAACGAATGGTTGCGCTCTCATCGATAAATCGACGAATCAACCAGGCACACGCAAGCCGGTCGACATGTGGCCGCGGTCTAGTAACCCAAATCTTGTTTTTAAAATCCTTAATGCGGACCTTGCTGATTTCCGGTATCGCTTCTTTTTCTACCGCTAGTGTTCGTTCGATAGTTGCAAATCTTGCGGTCAGCCGCACTCCACCTGGTGCGTCAAAGAAATCGCAGCGCGCAATCTCTGCATGCTTCCGTCGAAGTTTTTCAACTTCCGAGTGCAGCTTGCTGCGCTCCTCATCAGGGACATTTCCTCGTGTGGCCTTTTCAAGTTGCTTTACCGACTCTTCCAGTTCTAGATATTCTTTCTCGCTCTTATCCTTAAATAGATTCATCAATTCCTGATCGGATAGTCCTTCGAAAGACTCAACATTCATCAGAAGGCATTCGCCTTTCTGCTGTTGGACCTCTCGCGCCAACCACTGGAATGATTCCAGGCACTCTTCACGTCCTGGCAGAATATAAACGCCGGATTTGGGAGCGATTGCCCCCAATCGACTGAGTCTTCTCCATAGGGTTACTCGCGCGCTCGACCCCTGATTTGATGGAAACGAATAAGAAAAAACCAGCCAGTTCACAAATACCTCGATGTAAAACGAGTCGAGTGCAATGCATGTTACACTAGCGCAACCAATGTTACAACACGGGCTGATGGAGGTCGAAATGACGGATATATCCAGGCGGGATCTTTTGACCGCTGCCGCTGTGGCGGGCGGGGCGGTGCTGCTTGACAACACGGTCAGTGCACAACCAGCATCCAAGGTTGCCTCTTTAAAGTACGAGGTCAAACCGCTGCCTTTTAATCCAGCCAAGCTGCAAGGCATCAGTGAGAAATTGATCGTCTCTCATCACGACAAGAATTATGCCGGTGCCGTAAAGAGACTAAGCGCCATCGAGGAGAAAATCGCACAGCTGCCTGCTGATGCGGCTCCATATCAGATGGGCTCGTTGAAACGCGAAGCGCTAATCGCTACCAACTCGATGATTCTGCACGAATACTATTTCGACAACCTGGGCGGTGACAGCAAGATCGGTGGCGAAATCAAAAACGCAATTACAAAACAATTTGGCTCTCTTGAAGCGTGGGAGCATGATTTTAAACTTACTGGTCAATCGCTATCGGGCGGCTCTGGCTGGGTGATTCTAGCCTA
>JADZFV010000076.1 GCA_020854255.1 Candidatus Melainabacteria bacterium
GTCAGTTCGCTGACATTACTAGCACCCTGCGCATAAGCAGCAGACGTATTGACTAAGGTGCTCGCACTTACGGCAACTAATGCGGTAAGTAAGGTTGCAAACCCCTTCTTCATAGTAGTAATCACTCCTTCGCAATGACCTGAATCTAACGAAAGCCATCATAGCCTAGATATTCCAGTCAGTAGTAGTGGCAAAACGTGTAAATTGAAACACGCGATCAAAGTATCGTTGAAAAACCAGGGCTGGTGCTAAAAATCGGCAGCTTAAAAAACGCTAATATTTTAAGCGAAGGGCACCAAAAACATATCAGTTAGAAATCCCAAGATGCAGGGCACGCCTTAATTCCTGGCAACCAATTATCAAGAACTCGAGTCGTCACGCGGTATCAATTTTTTATCGGACTGTAGAATTTGCAGTCGCGCTACTATATATGGTGCACCCCGCCGGTGGTATCAAATCCGGGGACAGCCGGAAAACGTGACGGCTGGCTCGTGTGACTTATTCGCGACCAATTTTGGCACAGGATACGTTCGCGAAGTGAAATTTCTCATCGTTATAATTATTGTTGGCAGGCCCATCGAGATCCTCTCAAGTAGCAAGCTAGTTTCAATATGGACAAAAAATGGAATTACGGATAGCCCATCTTTATGCCCGCTTCCTCAACATTTACGGGGACAGGGGCAATATCATCGCTCTCACTCAAAGGGCTAAATGGCGCAATATAGAGGTTACGGTCAGTGCAATTGGACTGGACCAAAACGCGGATCCGGAATATTTCGACCTATATTTCATCGGCGGCGGGCAAGATAAACAACAGAAAATCATCGCCCAGGACCTAGTCAAGCGCGCGAGGCAATTGAAAACAGCAGTCGATAACGGCGCCGCATTCCTCACGATTTGCGGTGGATATCAGCTTCTTGGACACTATTACAAGCCGCATGAAGGAGAAGAGCTGAAGGGTATTTCTCTGATAGACGCCCACACGGTCGCTGGAAATCGGCGCATGATAGGCAATGTGCTAATCAAGCGCAGCGATGAATCGACCCTGGTTGGTTTTGAGAACCACAGCGGCAAAACATATCTTGGCAAAGACGTGGAGCCCCTCGGCAAAATTATGGTCGGCAACGGAAACAACGGCGAAGACGGCGCCGAAGGGGCGCAAAGCGGCAAAGTTTACGGCACTTACTTGCATGGCTCGTTGCTGCCAAAGAATCCCCAGTTTTGCGACTTGCTCATTTCACAAGCGCTCACACGCCGATACGGTGACGTTCAACTCGCACCACTGGACGACGCATTGGAAAATCGAGCGCACAAACGGGCTTTGACACTGCCAGCTTAGTTTTTGAGCTTCTAGCATCGGTGTTTCGAAAACCGAACCGATAACGGTTGGGTTTGGAAAATCGTTTTCGAAAACCGAACCGATAACGGTTGGGTTTAGAATTCCTCGGTTACAACCTTGAAAAACCCGCCAGCTCTGGCTGTCCCTTGCCAGAGCTGGATTAAATTTGTTACATTAAATTGTAAAGTAGCAACTTTTATTAGCTCTGTTACTGATCTATAGTGCAGCAACAACACTTACCAGGCGGACTTTTTATGAATAGGCACTACAGGCAGCCGAATGGCGCCTCAAAGGGCGCACCGGTCAAGGTCAGGGCAGCAACTATTTCCCGGTCGACAGCCCGCCTGGCCAGCATTTATATACTCCTCAGCGCTTTAGCATTGAGCCTCATGACCGCTCTGAGCCGGCTCTCCCCTCTCTAGAGTCAGGCATCGCCAGCGGTCAAAATCACAGAGAAGCCAACCTAACACCCCAGGTACCCGCTCCTGATGGACTTTACCAAACATATGAAAAAAAACCTCCTCATTGCAGGCGCAGCAGTAGTATGCGCCTCACTCCTCAGTCCTGCCTTTGCGCAGAACAGCAGTTATAACTTTCACTATGGCAACGGCTCAGCCCGTGTGTGCAACCAGAACCAGATCGGCTTGATGGACCCATCGGGCACCTACATCGGCTCTGGCACTTTGAGTCAAACAGCTCAAGGCAAGCAAGTAGGCGGCGCTCAAGCCAACCCGTTGCTCCCGAAAGTACCGTGGGGCGCCAATATTCAGACACCGGGCGACAACTTCTACACGCCTCAGCGCATTGAAAAGAAAGGGGGACCGCAAGTACCGGTCTCAAAATGGGGCGCCAATGTATCTCAACCGGGCGACCAGATACGCTCTGACCTGGGTCACCAGGCTGCTCAGTACTATGTGCCCGGTACCGTCCTGCAGAGAGGCGGCGGCTACCGCTCGGGCGGCAACGGTCCCAAGTTGACACCGTATATACCTGGACGCAACGGCATGGCGTCCTATGGTGACGACACAGCTAACGGCGCCGGTTCCGCCACCACGGGCGGAAAGTACTAGCAGAAGGCAACGCATCCAGAATCCATAAATAGAGTTCAAGCGCAGGCCCATGCGGTCTGGTCAAACCCCACCCTTAAGGGCGGGTTGCTTGAAAGGAAAGTGGCAGGGGCTTGTACCCCTGCCGCATACATCTGAAGAGACCCCGGCATTAATGCCGGGGTCTCCTGCGACTTTTGCTACACTTATGCACCGGCGTGCTCGCGGGCAGGCGGTTTCAGTGACCGTCCTCGCTTACAACTTGCCGGCACGTGCGCGGAGCTCGTGCTTTCCAGTGCTTCAAGCACATTGGCGTCGGTCCGAATACATCCACACATAGGTTTTGTGAGCTCATGAGAAAAATCGTAGTTCTGGGCGGCGCCGGTGCAATGGGGCAAGTAATCGTGCGCGACCTTGCTGAATTCAGCAGTTACGACGTGATCGTCATTGCTGACTTCAACCAGCAAAAAGCTGATGAGCTCAAGAACAGCCTGAAGAGCAAGAAACTGGCAGCAACATTTTGCGATCTCAAAGATCCCGCATCTCTTGCCAAAGTTCTAAAAGACTCATTTCTTGTAATCAATTCCACTGCCTATTACTTCAATGTCGACGTTATGAAAGCAGCTCTGGCTTCCAGCTGCCATTACATGGATCTGGGCGGGCTCTTCCACGTGACCAAGAAACAGCTGGAATTGAACGAAGAGTTCAGATCTAAAGGGCTGGCAGCGATTCTGGGCATGGGCGCCGCACCGGGCATGACCAATATCATGGCGGCAGCAGGAGCAGGCGAGCTGGACGAAGTGCGCTCGATCGATATCACAGTTGGTTGCATAGATTTCGTCACTACAGATCATCCACTGCAGCCGCCTTACGCAATTGACACCATCTTGGATGAATACACAAAAGAGCCGATGGTTTTTGAAGAGGGTGAATACCGTGCCAAGCCGCCAATGTCAGGCGAAAAGCTTGTTCAATTGCCAGAACCTGTAGGTGCTTGCAAAGCAATTTTGACCCTGCACTCGGAAGTTCTCACCCTGCCCAAGACTTACGAACATAAAGGCTTAACTGACGTCACCTTCAGGCTGGGGTTGCCGACGGAATTTCACGATCGCCTGAAACTGCTTGTCGATCTCGGTTTTGGAGGCAACGAAAAAATTGAAATTGCAGAGGGACAATTTACTCCGCGCAAAGTTTTGAGCCATTTGATCGAACGTTTTCCACAATCAAATCAGCCTCCGGACGATGCGGAAGTCGTGCGCGTAGAAGTGAAAGGAAAACGCAACGGACAGCCTGTTTACGTCACACTTGAAACAACAGTCCTTGCCCACAAGAAGTGGAATCTCTCATGCGGCGCGCTGGACACAGGCGTCCCGCCGGCAATCGTTGCCGAGATGCTTCTTGATGAAACAATCATGGAGCGCGGAGCTATTCCTCCGGAAGTTTGCGTGCCGCACAAAGAGTTTTTCCACGAGCTGGCCAAACGCACGATCGTCATGCGCAAGACCATAGAAGAAGTTCTTGTCGAAGTAAAGACGGAAGAGAAAGCCACCTGCCGCTAGGTCGGCGAAAAAATTTGAGGTCTTAAACTCAGGACGCAGAACCTGAGGCTGCCGACATATTGTTGAGATGACTGCATACTGCAGAAAAGGCAGAGGATATAGCGCCTGAAAGAGTATTCGGTGCAAAGGCGAACACGAGCGCCACCAACAACGCGACAAAGGCGAGGATGGCTGCGTACTCGGTTATGCCCTGACCGGAACTACGCTTTAAGAGCCGCTGTTTTCTTGACACAGTTTTCATTGATAAGAGATAAGCGGCAGAATGTGATAGTAAGATTGCCAGAAAAAGCCCGGAGGTCACCGAGCACAAAACAGCGACAAAATGCAGATACCTATACCTTTCTACCACTTTAAGCTCTGCTGTAACCATCACCCATATCGGTGATAGGCTAGACGCTGGCAGTTTGCTTTAGTGCGATCAGGGTTTCTTCCAACGTTTGAGCGTCTGCAACGTTGAACACTCTGGCCTGGCGGTCGATTTTCTTGACCATGCCAGACAAAGCTTTGCCGGGTCCGATTTCCACAAATGTATCTACGCCTTGAGAGAGCATGTACTCAATGGTTTCACACCAGCGCACCGCACTGGGCATTTGTCTCGCCAGTTTTTCTTTCAGCGCAGCGCCTTTCGTTTCCGGCTTGGCATCGACATTTTGCACGACAGAAAATGCGGCATCATGAATGTCGATTGTTTTCACAAGTGATTCAAACTCGTCGGCTGCCGCTTTCATTAAAGGCGAGTGAAAAGCGCCGCCCACAGGAAGAGGAATTACTCTGGCGCCCTCAGCCTTTGCCTTTGCTCCTGCTTCGGCGACGGCTTCGGGATCTCCTGAGATGACGAGCTGTTCTTTCGTGTTGAAATTAGCGACGATGACGACTCTGGGTTGTCCCAACGCTTGCGTGACTTCCCTGGTGATCTGTTCCAACTTATCTGCAGCCATACCGATTACAGCCGACATGGCTCCTTTCGGGCAAGCTTCCATAAGCTGCGCACGTTTATTGACAAGCCTCACCGCCGCTTCCAGGTCGAATGCAGAGGCAGCATAGAGGGCACTGAATTCACCCAAACTGTGACCGGCTACAAAGACCGGCTTCGGACCACCTTGAAGCTCGTAGCAGCGCCATGCCACCATGGACATTGCCAGAATGGTCGGCTGCGTATTGACGGTGCGTTTAAGCTCGCTATCCGGACCTGCGAAACACAACTGACTGAGCGATCGAGCGGCAATTGCGTCTATTTCGGCAAACAAACTTTTCGCCTCCGGAAATTTTTCCGCCAGATCTTTGCCCATACCTACATTTTGGGAGCCCTGCCCGGGGAAGATGCATGCCAGCTTGCTCATTTCCTTTCTCCTTGACCTGAAGCTAAGTTCATACTTACTTGCGGTTGCCCGAGGGTTTCGAAGCCTCCACCTTTTTGCCATTGGAAATTTCTTGCGATCTGTTTTTGCGCTGGTCCACAGCCGTCCACTTGACGATGGCCGCACCCCAGGTCAGCCCGCCACCGAAGCCGACCAGCGCACAGGTAGAACCTTCAACTATCTGTCCTTTTCTGATTGCCGCCCACATTGCCAGTGGAATGGAGGCAGCAGAAGTATTGCCCATTTCGTTGACATTGCTGATTATCTTCTCCGGGCCCATGCCCAGCCGCTCGGCAGCCGACTTGATGATTCGCATATTAGCCTGGTGCGGAATCAGGAAATCGACATCTTGCACACCGATGCCTGCATCCGAACAAGCAGCGCGCACCGCCTCCGGTACCGCGTTGACGGCAAATTCATAGATGGCTTTGCCGTTCATTTCCAGAAATCCGTGCGTGGCCTGGGGCGGAATCACTCCGGCATGAGGGTAGGCAGAGCCTGTGTTGGGAATGTGCAACAGGTGCCCGCCCGATCCGTCGGCGCGCAAATAAGTGCCCAGCATTTCGTTTTCTTTCTCGTCCGCCTTTAGTATGAAAGCGCCGGCGCCATCGCCGAAAAGAATGCAAGTATTGCGATCGGCCCAGTTGAGAAAACGCGAGTGAATGTCGACGCCAATCACGAGCGCGCATTTAAAAGTACCTGATCCGATGAATTGTTGAGCGACTGCCAGGGCATAGACAACGCCCGTGCAAGCGGCCTCCATATCGAATGCGGCCGCCCTTTTGGCGCCGACTGCCGCCTGCACCATACAGGCAGTGGAAGGATACAAATTGTCCGGCGTCGATGTCGCCACTACAACAAGTTCGATCTCATTGGGATCGATTCCGGCAAATCCAATGGCATCTTTTGCCGCGGCGATGGCCAGCTGGCTGGTTGTTTCTTCTTCAGAGGCAATGCGCCTTTCGGAGATGCCGGTGCGGGTTTTGATCCATTCGTCAGATGTGTCGACAAGTTTTTCCAGGTCAAAATTGGTGACCACAGCCGACGGCAAACCTGCGCCGACTCCGATCAGTCGAGCGCCATGCGAAAATTTCAAGACTTGCTCCCAGCACCGGCCATGCTGAAGCTGTTCTCAATTTTTTTGACGATATCAGCTGCCACCATATCCTTCGCTACACGAATTGCGTTTTTGATTGCGGTGTGCTTCGAGCCGCCATGCGCGATTACACATACACCCTTGACGCCGACTAGAAGCGCTCCGCCGAATACATTGTGGTCAACTCGATTCTTCAAACCTTCCAATGCAGGTTTGATAACGACTGCACCCAACTTGGTTCGATTCGATCTCATCAGTTCTTGCGTCAACATGATTTTGCACATGTTGGCGATGCCTTCCGCCGTCTTCAATGCGACATTGCCTGTAAAACCGTCTGTGACTGTCACATCGACGCGGCCAAGAGGAAAGTCGCGCCCTTCGACAAAACCTATAAAGTTAATGCCGGACTGCTGTTTCAAAAGTTTGTAGGCTTCCTGCACCAGTTCGTTGCCTTTGGTCTCTTCAGTGCCGATATTGAGAAGACCAATCGAGGGGTTTTTCTTGCCGAACAATCCGGCCGAAACGATCGAGCCCATGACGGCAAATTGCATCAATTGATGGGGGGTGCAATCTACATTGGCGCCCACGTCGACAAGCAGGCATTTGCCCGTTGTTGCAGGCATGGTGCAACAGATGGCGGCACGGTCGACATTGGCAATGCGCCCCAATCCAAATTGGGCGGCTACGGCAGCGGCACCGGTCGAGCCTGCGGCGACCAGAGCATCGGCCTGTCCATCGTGCACGCGCTTGGTAGCAACGACAATTGACGAATCTTTCTTTTTGACGGTGGCGCGGCTAGGCTTTTCATCCATGGCCACAACTTCAGATGCCGGCACTATCGAGATGTCGAGACCAGAATGGTCGTGCCGCGTCAGCTCTTTTTCAATGGCATCCGGGGGGCCGACCAATTGCACGGCAACGCCGTATTCGCGTGCGCCAATTACAGAACCGTGGACGACCTCGCGAGGGGCAAAATCCCCACCCATGGCGTCCACTGCAATGCGAATCATTTGCGACTCCCAGTAAACCGTGCCAACTCTCGTCTCAAAACTACTCGGTGACTACGTTGTCACGAAGACGTGCCGGACGGCCGCCGTAATATCCACAGACGATGCAAATCTGGTGCGAACGCGCAGGCGAGCTGCAATTGCTGCACTTGGCGATATTGATTGGTTCTGCCTTCCAGTGAGCTCTTCTTTGATGCTGCTTCTGGTGCGACGTTTTCTTCTTTGGCTGAGCCATAGCTCTGTGTGACCTCCATGCCTTGGCGGGTTGACTATTATCTACGACTCTTCGCCAGATTTACTCTTTGGAAATAGAGTCTTTAAGTTCTTCCATCTTGGATCAATTGAATTTTCATCTAATGTTTTGTCTGCAGACGACGCCACAACTCCCGAGGGAACCTCAGAACCCGCGCCAGCACGGACTTCCTTCTCAGGAAGCCCCGGACATTCATCGCCGCAGAAGCAAAACGTCGGGGTGGCCAATGTTACAGCTTGATATACAACATCGCTGATGTCAAGCAAGCCATCCTCCGGCAAATACTCGAAAAAGTCGTCTTTTTGCAGCTCCCGATCTTTTGTTTCAGCCCCTGCATAGTCGCCATATTCGACAAAGTTAACAAAGCGCTCATCTATGTCCACGCTCATTGCCTGGAAATAAGGCTTGAGACAGCGGTGGCAGGAGAGTTTTAGGAGCGTCTTAACCGTACCCGAAATTTTCATGCCGGCAGCCGAAATGGAGGCAGTCAGGTTGCCTAAGACCGGCTTTACGGCATCAAGACCGGCCAGATTTTCATTGAAGGAGAAATCCAGGCGTCCGCAAGGCAGGACTTTCAGATCGTCATAACTGATTTTCACAAATGACCACCCCTAAGACAGGCGCAACTGCGTTGTTTGCACTGGCAAGCTCCAACTTTTTGCATGCAGTCGAAGGAAATTCGAACACGACACCGGATAATGCTGGCGCCGCGCCCAACCAGTGCCAAACAAGCACAAAATTGGGCCATGCATTCGCGCGAGAAGATAATATACAACAAGAAGTAGGGCTCCTGCCAGGTTTTCAGGAGTCGGTTTCCAGAGATAGAAGAAAAAACATGGATGCAAAACTTTGCCTGGCTGCCAGATGGGCAATTCCGGTTGTTGGAGAGCCGATCTACGACGCGGTTGTGGTCATAGACGGGGAAATTATTGAGGGCGTTTATAGCCGCGCTCAATTCAACTCTGTTTATGATTCCACAGACATCGCATCCACGGAAGACTATAAAGAGGCAGTGATCATGCCAGGTCTGATCAATATGCACTCGCACCTGGACTATTCGGCGCTGCGCGCATTCGCCACAGACTTGCCTTTCTTTAAGTGGATCGAAGCCCTGGTTAGCCGTTCTCGAGACTGGCCCCCGGAGCGTTTTTACCAATCCGCACTATATGGCGCTCGCCTGGCGGCTTTTACGGGCACAAGCACAATCGTCGATTCCACTTATTCCGGCCAGGCGGCCAGGGCTCTTGCCCAAGTCGGCCTCAGAGGCGTAGTCGCTCTGGAATTGTTCGGACTCTCGGACAGTCAAGCGGAAGCCTCGTGGAACGCCTGGCTCAAGCGCTTTGAAGAAATCTCAGAAAGCGACGATGAGGACTTGAGAAGAGCGTTTGAAGGTCAGTTAATCACTCTCACAGTGTCGCCGCACGCACCATATACAGTGTGCCCCTCTCTCTGGCTGAAAGCAACGGACTGGGCGAAGAAGTTCAATTTGCCTGTTCTGGCGCATGTTTCCGAAAGCGAGCTGGAATGTCAGTGGTTGGCCGGGGGCAGTGAAGAAGTGAGCAAATTTCTTTCATTTTCCATGCGTGAAGATGTCCATTCGGAAAAATTGAAACCATGCTGGGCCGGGCGCGGACTCAGCCCGGTCAAACATTTGAAAAATTACGGATTGCTCAATGAATATTTGATCGCAGCGCATCTTGTACACGTAGATGATGACGATCTGGCAATCCTTGTCGAAAATCAGGTGAAGATGGCTCACTGCCCGCGCAGTAATGCCCGACTCGGCAACGGTTTGGCGCCCTTGGCCAAAATGATCGACAGGGGTTTGCAATTCGGCATGGGCACCGACAGCCTGGCATCGACAGATGATCTGAGCCTGATTGCCGAAAGTCAATTTGCGCTGAATGCGCACAAGCTCAAGGAAGGCGCCGATATTCCGGCCAGAAAGTTTGTCGAAGCGCTGACGATAGACGCGGCACGCGCGCTTAAGATGGACCACCAAATCGGCAGTCTCCAGGCGGGCAAACGTGCCGACATCGCTGTTTTCGCCTTGCCAGAGGCGCCCCTTTCAGAATCCGACCGGGAAGCTCTGTCACCCTACAATCTGCTTTTGTCAGGCGGTGCCAGGCTGAGAGATTTACTGGTGGACGGTGAATTCGTTGTTGCAGAAGGCAAATTGGCTGTGCGCAGCTGAATCTGGCGGCTACAGACAAATCGGAAAATGTGCCCCGATTATGTGCGCCGGAAAACTGCAATATATTAGTCTATACTTTAGTTTGGGGTTTTGCTGAAACACCCAGCGGGAAAGTAGCCCATACCGGCTATAGAAAAGCTATACAGACCCAATAGCCAAGCGCCTTAGTCAGGCCCAATCAGGAAGGTCCAGAACATGGAAAGACGCCAGGATCATATTTGCAGCGGCAGGACATGCATGTTTTGCCGAGTCCTCGACAATCCTAATCGTCTCAAACAGCTTGGCAATCGTTCTTACATGGACAGTCAGGTTTTGGAAAGAGTAAAAGAGCTCGAGCAACGCTCGCTTTTAACAACCACCGAAAACAAAATGAGCATGGTCAAGGGCGAAGAGATTGAACGCCTGGCGCTTCTCGATACCCTGACAGAGCTTTACAACTCCAGAACCTTCCTCAAAGAGATTAAAGAAGAGCTCAAGAGGGCCAAGCGTTACAAACGCCCGGTCGCTCTTTGCATGGTCACGGTAGACAACTTTAAGGACATTTCCCGGCAGTACGGCGCGCTCACATCCGATGCCGTGCTCAAGGTAATCGGCACAGTCTTGCAAGGAGCAGTAAGAGATGTCGATATTCCGGCTCGTTACAGTGCCGAAGAATTTGCCATCATCTTCCCGGAAACCAATTCATCAGGCGCACAAATAGTTGCCGAGCGCATCCGCCAGCGCATCGGCTCGCAAGCAATCACGCACAACTGGCATAATTTGAAAGTGACGGCATCAGTCGGCTTGGCCGCATTTCCAGCCCATGCTCGTGAGCATGACGAACTGGTTGCCCGTTCGATTCAAGCTCTTGAGATGGCCATGCAGCGCGGCGGCGATCGGGTTTGCTCAGTTTAAGCACCTGCCTCGATATATAAGACAGTCTGAGGGACACAATGCCTCGGACACCCGTATAATTTGCCCGTCATAAGGTCAAGGAAAGTCTCAATCGATGCTATCTCCGTCGAAGCCGCAAGTTAGCTCCGGCTCATTTATCAAAGACTGGAAGCCAATCGCCATCATCGGTGTTTTGATCTGGTCGCTCACCACTCTCCTTCAAATAGAGCCCGAATCGGTCGTCAACGATTGGCAAAAGCTGGCGGCGATGCCGCCTGACGTGCTCAAGCAAGAAGTGAGCCGGCGAGTCGAAGCAACACCCGGCTACGCCAAAATGAATGAGTACGAAAAAGAAGATTTGTATAAGCGCACAACAGACAATGCGCAGACGGCAAACAACATGCAAATCATCAAGCATCTAAACGGCCACGTATTATTCACCACTCTCAAACTCGGTCTCGATTTGCGCGGCGGTAGCCAGCTATTGCTGCAAGCATTGCCCAGTAAACTGGTGCCCGAGATCACCCCGCAGGTGATGAACGGCGTCGAGACAGTAATCAACAACCGTATCAACAGCCTGGGCGTATCAGAAACGATCGTGCAGCGCTCCGGGAAAGATCGTTTAATCGTCGAGATGCCCGGTATCAAAGATCCTCAACAGGCAAAAGATCGCATCGGCACCACGGCGCTTCTTGAATTCAAAGAGATGGCTTACGACGAATCAGGACGCCCTTTAATAGGACCAAACGGCGGCCCGGTCTGGAAAGATACTGGTTTGACCGGTGCGGACTTCAAACACGCTCAAGGATCGCCCATGGTATCAGGCGGTTTGTGGCGGGTTTCATTCGAGTTCAAACCTGAGGGGGCAAAAAAATTCGGACAGATGACCTCGCGTCTGGTCGGCAGACAGATTGGTATTTTTCTTGACGGAGAGCCCACAGACAGAGGACAAGACGGGCGTCCCGTCTCGCTTGTGGAATACCGCGGCGTCAACGTTCGCGAACCTATTTTAGGCGGCACCGGTGAAATCACAGGCAATTTCAGCAAGGATCAAGCAGTCGATCTGTCCGTAAAACTAAATGCCGGCGCCTTGCCTGTCCCCATCAAAATTCTTGAAGAAAGAACAGTCGGCGCCACTCTCGGACAAGATTCTATTCAGAAGAGCCTTGTCGCCGGAGCTGTCGGCATCGCCGCAGTTATGGTCTTTATGATTTTGATCTATGGATGGCCCGGACTGATTGCCGACATCGCTCTCATTCTTTACACAATCACAACTCTGGCCATTTTCAAAGCTGTGCCCGTCACGCTTACACTGGCTGGTATAGCCGGTTTTATCCTGTCTGTGGGTATGGCGGTCGATGCCAACATTCTGATTTTCGAAAGAACAAAAGAAGAGTTGAATAACGGCAAAGGTTTGTACGTTGCCATTGAAAACGGCTTCGGCAGAGCTTTTACATCGATCTTTGACAGTAATGTCAACAGTTTGATTGCATGCGGCGTTCTCATGCTCTGCGGCACCTCCATCGTCAAAGGCTTCGCCGTAACCCTGGCAATCGGTGTGGCCGTCTCGATGTTCACTGCCATCACAGCGACCAGATCGATGTTGCACTTGATTCCGAAAAGCATGGGCATGTTCGGACACAAGTACGACAAGAAGGGGCATGAGATCAAGAAGGCTCAGATTTTTTCAGGAGCTGAGATCAAGAAGGAGGAAGCGCTGTGAAAGGCTTGAAGATAGATCTCGTCAAATACAGATGGATCTGGCTGGGCGTTTCCGGCGTGATTCTAGTGCCCGGCATCGTCGCCATGATCATTTGCATGACTAAGTTCAATGCGCCCTTGAAGCCGGGAATCGACTTCACGGGCGGCTCGATTCTGCAGTATCAGTTTGAAAAACCGGCACCGCTCGATATAGTCAGACAGGCTCTTGCCGAGTCAGGATTCGAAGGATCGCAAGTTCAACAAGCCTTCATTTCAAACAAGGAAGTGATCGTTATGCGCACCAAGGCCATCGACGACGAAGCCGAAAAGCGTAAACTGGATGCCGATCTGACTGCCAAGCTGGGAGAATTCAAGGTACTTTCGGTCGATAAAGTCAGCGCCACCGTCGGGCCGGAACTTTTATCCAGTGGTCTAATAGCACTGGTCGTCACCTTCCTTATGATGGTCGCTTACATCTCCTATCGCTTCCAATTCGACTACGCGGTCTGCGCCATCAGTGCACTTTTCCATGATGTCATTGCTTTGTGCGGCATCTTCGCCATACTTGGATTGGTCATCGGCACCGAAGTAGACAGCTTATTTATTTCCGCAGTACTTACCGTAATCGGTTTCTCCGTGCATGACACTATCGTTGTGTTTGACCGGGTCAGAGAAAACGTCAAGTACGTCGGCAGCAAAGCGACTGATGCGGATGGCAACGAGTATAAAAAGAACTTCGGCCACATCGCCAATGACAGCGTCAACCAGACCTTGGCGCGTTCTATCTATACATCACTTACGGTAGTAATCACTCTCAGCGCTCTCTATTTCCTGGGCGGGGTGACGACCAGAGACTTTGTACTGGCGATGCTTTTGGGCATTATCTCCGGTACGTATTCCTCGATTTTCAACGCCAGCTGCCTGCTTGTAATGTGGCGCGAGATGAAAGGCACCGGCAGTGCCAAGCCGAAGCCGAAAGCGGCCTAGCTTTCGACCTGCTGACATTCAGGGTGCAAATGCTCTGCTAAAATCTCTCAGAGTGTCAGAGATAAGATAAAAGGTGTCCCTGCCCGCCCGACCAGAACGAAGCTTCGTTTTGAAATGCTTTAAGACCGCAGCTCTAAGGAAAAGCAATGGACCCACAGGATAAGCCCGAACAAAAATTCGAAGACATGAATGACGAGCAGAAGTGGGATATTCTCACGCGCCCGGAAAAGCTCGGTGAGATCCTCCTTAAGCACGGCAAAATCAATCTCAAGCAGCTGGAAGACTTGATCAAAGAACAAGAAAAATCCGGCATGCCCTTCGGTGAACTGGTGCTGGCCAAAGGCATCATGTCGCGCGAAGATTTGATGAAAGCGCTGGACTGGCAGCACAGAAGCGATCAAGTAATAATCGAGTCTTTGACCGAGATGGTCAGCAAGCAAGCAAAGGAAGGCGAAGAATAAAAGCTTCGCCTTGAAAGCAGACTCGACAAGTGAGATTCGACGGTAAAACCGCATACATCACAGGTGGTGGCTCGGGCATCGGCAGAGCTACGGCAATTGCTTTTGCAGCCGAAGGTGCATCAGTCGCCATCGTCGACATCGATTTCGAGGGCGCCGATGGCACAAGAAAGGCAATCGAAGACGCGGGCGGCAAATGCCTGATCATCGAAGGCAGTATTTCCTCATCCGCGGTTGTCGACAACAGCATCAAAGATACGATCAAAAAGCTGGGCGGTTTGGATTTCGTTTTTAATAATGCCGGCTGCGAGTTCGTGGCGCCGCTTCTCGAGACCACCGACAGCCAGTGGGATGAAGTCATCGACACCAATCTCAAAGGCACCTTCATGGTGGCGCGCCAGGCAGCCGAGCACATGGTTCGCACCGGATTCGGTGTCATCATCAACAACGCATCCGACGCCGGTCTGCGCGGAATACGCCTGAACGCCGCCTACAGTACGTCGAAAGCGGGAATCATCCATCTGACCAAATCAATCGCTCTTGATTATGGCGCCGCTGGAGTCAGATGCAATTGCATTTGCCCCGGCTGCATCAGAACCCCACTGTGCGAGCGCTTCAACAGAGAAGTAGGAGCGCGCAAAGGAAAGCCGGGAGAAGAGGTTCTCGATGCTTTCGTCAAAGCAAATATCCCCATGCAACGAGTCGGCCTGCCTGAAGAAGTGGCATCGGTCGTGCTCTTTCTCTGCTCGGACGACGCCCGCTACGTCTCAGGCGCCACCATACCGATAGACGGCGGACTGACCGCGGGAATGTAGCAACGCTCCGATCTTCGTGTATGATCAATTGCATGTTTTTTGCCCTGTCTCTCATTTTCACAACAATTTCGCTGGTCGCACTGCTCGTCTTGATGCTGTCTTTTTTCGCGACCTTTCGCAAGGTTCCGAAATGCACGACTGCAAACGAACAGTTGCCGTCGATTAGCGTCATCGTGCCGGTGCGCAACGAAGAAACCAAAATCGCCAGATGCCTGGAATCGCTTGCCGGACAAGACTATCCTGACTTCGAAATCATCGTAATTGATGACAAGTCGACCGATTCATCCGGTCGCATCATTGCCGACATCGCTTATCGCTTTGGGAATATAAAAGTGATTCCCGGTCGCGATAGCCGGCCGGGCTGGCTGGGCAAATGCAATGCACTGCATCATGGCAGTCCCCATGCAAAAGGCGACTGGCTGACATTCTCTGATGCCGACACATATCACCATCCAAACTCTCTTCGTGATGCAGTCGGTGCAGCCATCAATTACAAAGCGGACATGATCTCGTTTATGCCTGTTCAAGAACTCTATACTTTTGGTGAAAGAGCGATCATGCCGACACTGCTAGGCTCTTTCCTCATGGGCGATCCGACCAATTCGATAAACAATCCCAAAAGTCCACGCTCGTATGCGTACGGGCAATACATTATGGTGAAGCGCACCACATATGATGCAATTGGCGGACATGAAGCAGTAAAAGATCAAATACTAGATGACATTTCAATCGGCCGAGTCGCCAAAGAAAAAGGCTTCTCTGTCACGGCATGCGATGGCAGACCACTGTACATGGTAAGAATGTACACTAATTTTTCGGAGCTCTGGAGCGGCTGGACAAAAAATGCTTTCGCACTAATCAATTGCAACCTTGCCGCCTTAGTGGGGCTCGTGATTCTCCTCAACGTTTGTCTATTGGCTCCATTTCTGACATTGATAGCGGCAGTTCTAGTTCCGCAGAGCGTATCGGCGGTTATGCCTCAAACGCTTGTATGGCTATTGCTTGCCGTGCAATTCACCTGCATGATCGTTTGGTACGTCCGCAGCACGGCTTACTACATGGGGCTAAACCCGCTCCATTTTTTCCTTTTACCGCTAGGCTCTGTTCTGGTGAGCGCACTATACATCAATTCAGCTTGCTGTTTCTTGACCGGTCGACAGGTAAAATGGAAAGGCCGTGATTATTCTGTCGACACAACCCAACGAATAAAGACCTCGATTGAAGACACGCCATCGGCAGCAGAACGACCAGTTTCACCGCAGCTGTAAGCCTTGAATCAAATGTAGTGGCAAATCGTTTGCCGGACGGCGGCATTCTTTTCGTTTTCTGCAAACAATCGCAACTTCCTTCTAGTTTCAGCACTGTCGTATTGCGCCAACGCCCAGAAGGCAAGTTCTCTGAGCATGTCTTCCGGTTCGGATTGGAGAAAGCCGAAGAGTTTCGTTACTGCAACTGAGAGACCGGCTTCGCTGATTTTGTTTTTTGTTTCACCCGAATTTGAGCTGGCGTCAGCCAATATGTTTCCAATTACCGTAAGGGCATTGCGCGCCAGTCCGCGCAGCTTGGGGCGCCGCAAGGGCGTGTGCGCAAAGCGCGCGCGAAATGCCGTCTCACTTTCAAGTTCCAAAATCGAAAACAGATCCAGGTAATGCCCGGCGCCTTTCTCCGGTGAGAATTCTTCCCATGGTGAAACATTTGGTTTTTGATTGTACGGACACACATCCTGGCAGGCGTCACAGCCGAAAACCCAGCGGTCTAGCTGTTTTCTCAAGGGCAGGGGGATTCCTTCTTTATTTTCGATCGTAAGATAGGAGATGCATTGGTTCGAATTTACCCCGATGCCAAATTCGATGGCATCGGTCGGACAGCCTTCGCCGCAGCGAAAACATTTGCCGCATGTTCCTTGATACGGCTCGTCTGCATCGAGCTCCACATCGGTGATCAGTTCGGCTACAAAATTGTAAGTACCGATCAGTTGGGGACCAATGATCAAAGTGTGGCGCCCCGCAAATCCTAAGCCGTGTCGAGCAGCAAGCCTTTGTTCGAAAAGAGCAACATCGTCGGTATAAGCCTTGGCAAGGACCTTTCTGCCGGCAACTTTCTCTATGCGCGCGTTAAGTTCTCTCAACTTTGCGCGGATCACTGCATGGTAATCCAGTCCCACTGCATAGCGCGCAACCTTGCCGAAGAAGCCAGGCGGCGGCTCCGGCACTTCAGAGTAGTAGCTGACCGACACGACAATCGCTGAGCGACCTTCCGGATACAGCAGCTGAGGAGATGTTCTAAAATGTGGGTTGCGCTTCAGGTACTCCATACCGGCAGCGTATCCAAGCGCCAACCAGCGCTCGTACTCCTGGCGCTCGGGTTCCATGGGTGCAAGCGATGCGATCACGGTGCGCTGGAAGCCGAGATCGTAAGCTGTTTCTTTTATCGCTTCTTTCAATTGCTTAGAGGTCATGGCTCGATAATACCCTGGTTCAATCAGCATTGAGCCGACTGTGAATAACTAAATGGAAAAACAAAAAAACGAGCTCGACCTGAAAGATTTTGAATTCGAGCTGCCGCCGGAATTGATTGCACAAGAGCCGCTCGAAAAGCGAGATACATCGCGTTTGCTTGTTGTCGATCGAGAGGAAAACACTCTCCAACATGTTCAATTCAAGGATATCCTCCGTTTTTTCAAAGTTGGAGACGTTATCGTAGCCAACGATACGCAGGTAATTCCAGCAAAATTATTTGCCCGGCGCAAAAGCGGCGGCATCGTAAAACTGCTCTTGCTGAAGTCGACGGGAAAAACGGCAACGGTTTGGGAAGCTCTGGCAACTTCTATGAAACGCCTGAAAGTAGGCGAAGAGCTGCTTCTAGACTCTACCAGCGGAAAAGTATACTCCCTCTTGCTAAAGGATCTGACCACCGGACCGGATGGATTCAAACGACTTCTTATCGATCTGGGCGACAGGGAAAGTGTTTTTGAAGTGCTCAAGGACGCAGGCTATGCCCCCCTTCCGCCCTATATTCAACAAGCGCAAGATAAGCTCGCTGATGCAAATTCTGGAAACAGATTAAAAGATCTCAATCGCTATCAAACGGTTTTTGCCAGAAATCCGGGCGCAGTTGCGGCACCGACAGCCGGTCTGCACTTTACCAACGAATTGATAGCTCAACTCAATGATTACGGCATTGAGTTGCACAAGATCACGTTGCACGTTGGCCCTGGTACGTTCAAGCCGATTTCAACAAGCGTCCATGAACATACCATCGAGGCGGAGCGTTACTCGATAGCAAGGGAAACGGCAACTGCAGTGAATGAGGCAAAGAAGAGGGGCTCTCGCATCATCGCCGTCGGCACAACCAGCCTGCGCGCACTGGAATCAGCGGCAGACAACGGTTTGCTCAAAGCGGTGGAAGACGGCAGCACAAGCCTGTATGTCAAACCAGGTCACCAATTCAAAATTGTCGACAGTTTAATAACTAACTTCCACTTGAGCGGCTCCAGCTTGCTTGTGCTTGTCGCTGCTTTTGCAGGCCGGCAACAGATTTTACGCGCATACAAGGAAGCAGTCGAGCAGCGTTATCGCTTCTACAGCTACGGCGATGCGATGCTGATTTTGTAAGTGCTGTTCTATGCTAAACCGGGCGATGCATGGCATCGCCCCTATTATTCGGCGCCAACAAATTCGGTCATTTGGGCGATAGCGACATTATTTCCGCCGGTGCGCTCGACCGACTCGCATGCCATGTCTGCTTGCACGATCAGCTCTTCGGCTTCTCCGGCATGTCCGGGGCGATGGGCGATACCAATGCTGACAGTGACCTGCAACTTATGCCATTGCCATTGCATAATCGACGCTTCGACGTCTTTCCTCAATCGTTCTGCCGCAATCGTTGCGCCTTTTCCGGGGGTTTCCGGCAAAATAATCAAGAACCGCTCGTTGACATAACGTCCGGCCAGGTCTATATCGCTTCTGGTTACAGCATTCAAGCGGTCGCCGACGAAAGCAAGCATATTGTCAGCAGCGGTCGGACCGTGCGTTTTTACGATATTTTGAAACCCGTCTACAGCCACTACCAGAACCGCAATAGGCCGGTTGAAACGCTTGCCGCGCTTGAGTTCGCGCCTGAGCATGCGGAGCATGTATTGAAACTTGAGACAGGGAGTTGTCGAATCGAAGAATGCCAGGGCTTCAATCTCTTCATCGGTAAGTGGTCCGGACTCCTGCATCTGCTGCCCGCTTGTGCGCCCGCCGCTCACTTGCAGCATCTCAATAGCTTTATCAGTCTGATCGAAGTCCCAGGTGACCTGGTTGCGCACATCGGAAACGCGGCGATGAAAGAGATTGTCCTTGATCACCCAATCGTCATTTTTTTTGTTACCGGGATTTTGACCAGGATTATTGTTGGCCATAAAGCAGCAGTATTCTCCTGAACTATACCGACGCAAGGGATCTAACCCAAGAAATTTATTCCCTTAGTATGAAAAGTCAATCTTCCACCGCGGGAATCATAGCTATATGTTAAACGACCTCAAGCGCCACGCGAGGCGGGATTTGAATAAAACTTAGCCGGGCAAGCAGCAATTGAAAGCTATTGAACAACAAAATTGCGGGACAGGAGGTGCAATCGCACCATATTCAGTGCGGCACTGGATGTCCGAAACCTGATCTCCTGGCGATTTAGCTTGGTTCCCAGGTTCAATCTCTTTGTCGCCAACTGTCCATTTGAAAAGAGTCCCAAATAGACCGTTCCCACAGGCTTGTCAGGCGTTCCGCCCGTCGGACCGGCAATTCCTGTAATACTCAAACCAATTTCTGTGCCCGATAAACGGGCAATGCCTTCGGCCATTGCCCGCGCACATTCATCGCTGACGGCACCGTGCTTGTCCAACAAACCCTCAGACACACCAAGAAGCTTGAGTTTGGCCTCATTTGCATAGGTGACAGCGTTCAATTTGATGTACGCAGAACTCCCTCCGATATCCGTAAGCCGCTTGCTTACCAGCCCCCCTGTGCAGGACTCCGCTACCGACAATGTGAGATTGTGCTGAATGAGCAATTGACCGACCACCGACTCCAGCGTGTCATCGTCCTGCCCATAGCAAAGCCAACCACTTTCACGCCGAATCTCTTGCGCCACCGGCATGACCAGAGCCCGCGCCTCTTCCATTGTTGCCGCTTTAGCAGCCACTCTCAGCCGGCATTCACCCTGCCCGGCATAAGGCGCGACAGTCGGCGAGTTTCCATCGAGGAGCGCACTGTACTTCTCCGCCAGTGCGGATTCGCCAATTCCATAATGTTTCAACTCAATGCTGAAAATCGCGCCAGTCAGGAAATTGTCGGCTATAAAAGCAGCTCCTGATTGATTCCACATGTTCACCAATTCAGATGGAACACCAGGAAAAGTGAGAATCGCGCGCTTTCGTTGAGGATCTACAACACCGGCACTGGCCAAAACCTCGGTTGGAACAATCCACAGAATTCCTGGCGCCGTGCCGCTCGGGTTGGGCAAAACGCCGGCTCCTCGAGGACGCATCGCTTGTTTTTTGTTGGTCTCAGGCATGCTCAAATTGCGCTCGGCAAAGAGTTTTTCAATCTCCTTGAGCACCTCAGCGTCCATCACCATCGGCAAATTCAAAAATTCAGCAACGCACTCGGTGGTGAGATCATCTGCAGTCGGTCCCAAACCGCCCGACGTCAAGATTATATCCGAGCGATCGAAAGCCTGCTTCAACGAAGCTTTGATGCGGTCTTTGTTGTCTCCGACAGTGACCCGATAGTAACAATCGATGCCGAGCTTTGCCAGCTCGGTCGCGAAAAATTTGGAATTGGTGTCGAGCACTTCTCCCAAAAGAAGCTCGGTACCGATCGATAGAATTTCCGCGTTTGCCATGGAAACAGTCTATATGAAGAAACGCTCACCGACGTTCTTCTAAATATAGACAGAAACAAAGCTTTGCCGGTTGCCACGAACGCGCCTGAAGTTAAGCCTCAAATCTGTGACCACGCATGATTGTCTTCGGCAGTTTTTGGCTGTTCATCACAAGCTTGCCTTCGGTATTCCAATCAATCCCATTTGGTGTCTGAACTTTTCTCAGATAGTCCCGGAAAGCCAGTCTATCTAATCCAAGCCGCCGGCGGACGAAAAGATTTTCGACTGGCTCTGCCAGTACAAAAAGGACAAGGAACCTTTCTCAAAGTGCGCTTATCAATTCTGCAGCGCCACAAATGCCGTTTTCTGCATTTCCACCAGACAGTACGATCGCTGTTTGCGCCCACATGCTCGGGCAGCAGCAAGCCGTTCCTTGACACCGCCCACTCCTTGGCAATTTCCGGGAAATTGAACTCCAGGGAACGCTCGTAAGCAATTGGGTTTTGGCTTGCACAACTTAAGCAACCGAGGTTGCGATTTATCCGCTCATACATAGAGGCCAGCCAAAAATGGCCCTCCTTACACCGCCACCAACATTCGTCTCCGTCCACATAGTTGAAATTGCGACGTCGGTCCCACTGCTTCGCCAGCTTCGGGTGCCCCAGCAACAGAATTTCAGGAATTTCCGCCAAAGACGCCCGTGGCTTAGCTTTCCTACTTGTCGGCGCAGCTTTCCTCGGCTTAGCTTTCTTCGGCTCGGCAGTCTTTTTGGCTGACGCAGCTTTCTTCAGTGCCGGCTTTGCTCTATTTCTCAAAAACACTTTGCACTTCCACATCGAAACACAACCAAGAGCACTATACCAAGCACAGTAAACCAGGCCATATGGTCAAACCCCGCCCTTAAGGGCGGGGTGCTTGAAAGGATGAGTCGCTCTCAGGCCAAGTGCCTGTCGATGAGAGGCAAGCAAACTTGGGCGCCAGAGCCATGCACTAGACGTGAAAACCTTATGCTGAACTTAAAACAGGCAAGCACAAATCAATCAAAGGGCAGACCTGCAAAGAAGTCTGCCCTCGATTCAGGCGATTGCCGTTTGAGTCGCCAATACCGGCACCATTTCGGTTGCCCCTTCGTAGCTGTTGAACAGCTCCGAGAGTCTGCCGTTTTGCGCCAGCACCTCACCGACTTCGCCAAACTCGACGATCTCACCGTTGTGGAAAACGTAGACCACATCGAACATGTCGAGCAGGTGGAGCTTGTGCAGTGACGAAACCACACATCTGTCGGGGAAAGCGCCAAGTATATTGGCGTAGATTACCCTTTCGTTTTGTGGGTCGACACTGGAGGTCGGCTCGTCCAGCAAGATTATCTCGCTGTCTCTTGCAAAGAAGATGCCTCTTGCAAGTGCCAATCTCTGCTTCTCACCGCCTGAAAGGTTGACACCTTTCTCAGCGATGCTCGTCTCCAATCCGCTCGGCAAGCGTTTGAGCACAGGCTCGAAACGCGCCAACCGTATAGCTTCCCGGACTTCGTTTTCATCTACTTCCAAACCGAAAGTGAGGTTGAATCCGATCGTGTCCGAAAAGATTTCCGGATCTTGCGGCATCAGCGTGGTGGCATCAGCAATATGCTTCAGTCCACCTGGAAGCTCTACTGCGTCGGCGAACACGTTTGCACAATGAGCGCTTTGCGTGCCCCTGAGGAGGCTGAGCAATGTGCTCTTACCGCTACCGCTCTCACCAACAAAGGCAACTGTCAATCCCTTCTTCAAGGTCAAGTTGATGTCTTTGAGGTGATGCGTTCTGTGTTTGTCGTCTTCGTAAGTGAAGCTGAGATTTTTCACCTCGAGCACATCCCATTCTCTGGGAAGATGGAATTGGCTCTCTTCTCCAGCTCCGCCACAGGCTTCCGGCATGCCGTTAGCGATTGGCTCCGCGCTCTTCACGTCTGCCGCTTGTCTCACGACCGTGCCGTAGATCCAGGCGAACTGGTAGAACGAATCTCCTATTCTCCTCAAATATTCGAAGAGAGTGAAGAAGGTTCCGCCTTCGATGGTCTTGCCGACACCGACAGTGGTTGCCGTGTACCAGCCCAGCACCGCTACGATCATCGAGGCGATGAGCACCGTTGTGATGCACCACTTGATCTCGTTGACGGCGTTGTTTGATTTGAACAACGACAAGGGCAGGAACATTCTCCTGGACACTTCGCCATGCACTCTATGTTCCAACCTGAGCGTGATAACGCTGATGATGTTGGTCACGTAGTCGTGAACAGCTGATGCCGTCGAGTTTTCGAAGCGGTTGAGGGTGCTGTAGTTTTTGACAAGGATTTTGTCAAAACAAAATATCACCACAATCGCCAAAAGCGTCACTGCACTCGCGATCACACCGGCTCCGGGCATGAACCAGACCAATACAGCCATGCTGCCTATCAGCCTGAAGAACATGTAGGCAATTTCGAACGAGGTGTCGAAAAATTCGAAGAGCGAGTTGGACGCTCTGTTCACCTTGTCGATACTGTCTCCGGAATGGTGCTCTCTATGCCACTTCAATGGCAACCTGGTCAAGGTCGAGAACAACTTGCCCTTGTACGCTGCTTTCATGTTGAACGCCACAAACCGCTCGAGCAATCTACCTGGTCCATGGAAAACCCAGAACCCGACCTGCGTGACGAAGTAGATGAGCAAGTAGAACTTCACCTGATCCATAAGATGATCATGCTTAGCTGTTCCGGTTGCCGCACCAGTCACGCCTGCCTGAAGGCAGTTGATCAGTTTGCCGATGATATAAGGCTCGGCAAGCATCATCGCCTGAGCTAAGGCGAACATCACAGTGTAGAGAACAATTATAGAACGATGTTTACCGGCGTAAGCCCAGCCGGTCACTAAGAGATAAACGATAGGATTCTTCATCAGCATAATTACCTGAAATGACCTCATGTCCAAAACGCAAAACTTGCGCAGGCAGTGCCTTACGAGTTTTCTTGAGTTGGATGAGGAATCGCATCATTTATCCACCTGAATACTTGGTTAAGAAAACGGCGCCAAAAAATGGGCACCGGTAGATCACCATTATACGTGTCAGCCGCAAATGCGCAAGTGCAAATTTGCAAATGTGTATCAAGAGTGGTGCACAATTGCGTGATCAAATACTCGATCAAATATTCAATTCAAAGTTGAGCTAATATCAATAATGGCAGAAAGGGTTTTGGGGAACAATCAAGGCATTGATAAGTTCATAGAAATTGCCGCTATTGCTTTTAGCCGAGGCGAATTTTGCAACCTAGAACAATAAAGTACAGCACAATCAACAAGCCTTCCAAGAAGATCCGGTGGAAGGCTTTTGCCGTGCCAGTAATTTTCTGCTTCCTTAGTGGCCTCACGCAAGCTTCTGCACAACTGTCCGAACCGCAAACGCCGAAAATGGCTGTTCCTGAAACAACGGTGCGCCATCCACTCCAGGGCCATGCACAGTATGAACTTCCCATCGAAACGCCGCGCATGGCACTTCCCGGGCGTGCCAGCATGGCACCGCCGAAGACCTATCGCGGATGGTTGGAGCAAACACATCCTGCTTTCAGCTTGCAAACTAGTGCGCTGGAATCCGAGCGACTGGTGGTCGTATCGGATAAGTACGATCAAGCCGAGCGTACTTTGGAAAGTCTCGATTTGCCTTACAAGATAATGAGCAAGAAGGCTTTCGATAGTTACGATCTGAGCAATGCTCAGGTTGTAATCATCGACTGCGGGCCGAACAATCTCTCATGGAATGGGGGTATTAAAATTCGAGATTTTGTGATTAAAGGCGGTTATCTGCTCACCACCGACTGGATGATCGATAGACTCAATCAGCATGTATTTCCCGGCTTCATCGCCTGGAATGGCGCAACAAACAAGCAAAAAATGTACGAAGCATCTATTGTTGGAAAACATCCAGCGCTCTTCAGACATGCCGTCACCAATGGTGCCTGGAAAATGGACATTCATTGTCATTTGATCCGAGTCTTCAACAAAGAAAAAGTTCGAGTACTCGCCGTCAGCGATGCTCTGGCACAAGAAGATCCTGATCGATTGGGAGCATTGGCAGTGGTATTTCCATTCGGCAAAGGATATGTCATGCACATGATGGCGCACTTCGACAGAGGGCAAGTAAAAGGCTACGAATTGCCCGACGCTTCTCCTGCAATCGGCATTAGTCTCAGACAGGCAATCGCGATAAACTACGTGGTAGCCGGTCTGCAAGGGACGAAACTGTGAAAGGCAAAGACCGAATTCGCAGACTGGGAGAAATTGAGCTTTTGAAAATAGAAGGAAGCGAGAATATGGTTTTTCGCGGAATTGTAGCTAAAGAAGTGCAGTCATTGCAGAACAATCCAATCATAATTTTTCCAGAATGTGGCTTGATTCTCGCTAAGTGCACGACATTGGCCCTAGCAGCCGTGGTTGGTAGAGTTTGCTTGCCGGAAACACCAAAGTGTCGCTGCAGAAATTTCTAGCGCGTTGCCGACTGCGATCTATACAGGTCTCGTGAGATAAAAGTGTCATGCTCGTACACATGCGCATTAGTAGGATCGCTGCGGAATACTTCAACCAGAATTTCGCCCGGCGCAGGTCTCTGTTCGAGGCGCTTCAGGTGAGCTTTTTGGCAGTCTCTGGCAATTTTGTCGCTGCCTCTAAATTCCACTTTCAGTTGTGAATCAGAGCTCAGCACTCTGATTTCAATCGGTGCATCAGTATTGTTTTCAAATCTCAGATCGGCTCTTCCGTACCAGACTGTTGCATCAAAGCCGGGTGGTACTGTGTTTACCGTGCGCAGATGAGGGACTCTTTCGATGATTTTCAATCCTGCGGTAAGTGCGCTTTGATAAAGGCAGGATGACAAAAGACAAATGCCACCACCGAGCGTGCTGGGGGTGTCGCCGCCAAGATATGAGGGCGCTGGCTGGTAACCGCGTCTTGCCGTGCGCGGTCCGACCCGGCCATTGAAAGAAAAAACTTGACCTGGTTTTAAGATCTGTCCGTCGATGCATTGCGCCGCTTGAAAAAGATTGTTTTTCTGCTCGTAAGAAAGCGGGCGCAGACTGACAGTGCGGGAAACAATCACATTGGAAAATGGGTAAACTGCGAAGTTGGCAGCGACTAAGATTCCAATCAAAAGGAACAAGAAGATAATTTTGAATTCTTTGATCGCGCTGAATGTTTTTCTAAATCGTGACACTTGTTTATTCTTCCTGTTCCAGCCGTGTAAGGGAGACGCCGGGCAGCCGCATTCGGCTGCCCGGCATTAACAATCAATCCGTGATCTTAAGCGCGTCCAGCATTGAATGTCCACGCACACTCTTGGTGTACATTCCTTCAAAGGTGACGGGATTCAGCTGGACATCTCCAGGCAATTCCATTCGCAAAAGCGTGTGGAATTCTGATTTGCCTGCCGGCATCTCGGTTCCGAAAAACACAATGCGGTCGTCGAGCACGTCCTGGTGAGTCCACCACGGCTCGCCCCAGTCGCCTTCTACGGCTGTCCCGCCTGACTCGCCTTCCAGTTCTTCGGATTTGTGGTTTTCTACGACTTCCGAACCGGAAGGCAGAGGCGATTCGACGATGATGTATGGCACGTGCACCGGCGAGTCAATGTATACCTTCATCAAGACTGTTTCGCCTGACTTGATTTGTCCACCGGTAATGGGCACGGTGCGAAAGTGAATGGTGCCAGTGCTTGTCTCCTTAGTCGATTGCAAGCGGAAGAATTTGCGCGTCACTTTCAGTCCCCTGGGCAATGCATCGGCTTCTGTGTTTTCACCGGGGCGCAATTTCTTGAAGTAAGTCGTGAGGAGGTTGTAATACAACTTTCCGGGTCCTTCCTTTTTAAGTGTCACAGTGCCGTCTTTTGCTGCTTGAGGCAATGCGATTTTACTTTCCACTGCGTATCGGCTCTTTGGATCAAACTTAAGCTGAGCGATCACACTGTCTTTGACAAGTGCGTCCAGAGAGAAGTTCGTATCTTTTGCGGTACGGTTGAGCAGATCATCTTTTA
>JADZFV010000077.1 GCA_020854255.1 Candidatus Melainabacteria bacterium
CCTCCAGTGCGTTTGTTTAGGTGCCTCTAAAAAGACACGAGCGTCAGCCGCCAGAGCGCTTTTCCAGGGTTCAAGGTCGCGATAGCGCCCCGCAGGGGTTGCCTTGAAGCATGGAAAAGTTGTGTCACAGTTCGCACCGTCAAAACAACGGGCTGGGGGTAGCCAGGTATGAAGAACCACACAACAAGCGGGCATGACGGCATCTAAGGAACCCACACCAAAACCGATGAAGTCAATAAGGTGGTATCAGGGGCGGTGAAAGATATACAACCAACGGAAGAAGAAAATCAGTGGATGATGTAGACACCAGGGCTGGGTGACGGTTCTCGGGTACTGAAGACCATTGCCGCGAAGTCGTGGATAAGCAGGCTGGTGATGTTTTCATCCAAGGACGTTGACGGCCTTAGCAGGTGACCAAGCCTGTTCCACTCACCAGCGGCAAAAGCGGTCCGAAGCCAGCAGATTGAAACGCTGCCCGAGGTCTTAGGATGCGTCCAAGTCCTGGCTGTAGTAAAAGCCTTTTGGGCAGGGGCAAAAGACACTGCTCAAGTTGTTTTTCTGGAAAATAAGAAACATCTGAACAGTCTTTCTGTTCACTACAAAGTTATCAAGAAAGTATAATTGTTAGCAGTGGAAAACTAACCTTTTTTCTAAAGAGCTGACAAGCTTTTTCTCGCTCGCTCTGTGCCTTTGCACTTCAACTAGCTCTTTAGAAAATCGCGGGCGGCTTGATTGTTAACGCACCACCGTCAGTACCAGAATATTAGCACAAGAATACGAAACAGTTGGCCGCGATTCAAAAACATTTTTGTTGTTACGGAGGCCGAACAACAAAGAGCGGCTTCTCGACAGCTTCTGACAGGGAGGCTCTTATTTTATTCATTCGTGCCTGGACAAACTTCTGACACTCCTCATTTGGTGACATCGCCAGATACGCCGCCAGAACAGTAAGCAATGCCTTCAGTTCGGGGATAGATAAAGCAGGAGGTTCTTTCTCAGTGAGCCTGGACACATTACCCAGCCATTCTTTTTCAGAAGCTTCCTGAGACCGTACAGCAGCTTTCTTAGCCTGCCGTTGCTTCCGATCATCTCTCATGGATATCTCATAGACTACCTGGCGAGCTGCCAAGCGACCGGGCGGCATATCGGATTCTAAAGAAGTGGAAGGGGGTGAGGTTTGAGTAGAACCTCCCCCCACCACAACGTTATATTCGTCCGTACAGATTGCAAAGAAGCCTTCCGCCAAGTCGTCATAGGCTTCCCGCCAGATATCGTCGTGTTTGTAGAGGGTCTCTCTGGAGCATCCGGCAGACTCTTGCAGTTCAACAGTGGTGAAGGACCGCTGCAGTTTCATGATCTCGTCAAATGCTTCGGTAATGCGCTTGCGTGCACCGAGTTTTCGATTCACGTTCTCGCGTATCCAGGAAACCGGACGTTCCGGCTTGTACTTTTCGGGCTCGCTCGATTTCTTGTGTGCAGGGCGCCAGTTAGCAGCCCGCTGCACCTGGGCTAAAGCGTCGGCGCGGCCACGATTGATGTCCTTGCTCTGCCCGTTGTGGTGTAACGACAGGAACTCGGTGATCGCCCATTCTCGCTCCTGCTCATAGCCATAGCCGAGCGCCGGAAGGTCGCGGCTTGGATCACCATAAAAGAAATAGTGTCCCAAACACTCGATGCACTCTGCGCGCTGCGACGGTCCCGACAGTCCGTTGAGATGATAAAGCCTGCCCTTGTACCAATTATCTACAATGATTCCGGGCGGCAACTTACGGAAAACTGCAGAAACAAAGTCGACGAACTCGCTTGGCTCGACAGCCTTTTCCGCCCTTCTTATAGGAATGACATTACTATCTGGATGGCCAAGACCGTGCGCAACAGCGGCCGTCTTCCGTTCTTCAAGCTCCTGGGCGTGTGCCTTGCACTTGCGAAAAGCCTCATAGGAATTGGCGTCACCGTCAAGCACATCGATGAATAGTTCAAGTGCTTGTGAGGCGTCCAGGTCATGGCGCTCGTGTTCAACTTCCAGGGTCTTTTTGTCGAGCCATGCAAAGCCTGGCTGCAAGGGCAGACGCAGCCCTAGTCCTAACGATCCCTGATCACCACGGTGGGGAAAAAGCTCGAGCTGTCCTTTTGAAAGTTGGAAGTCATTCAGGGTTAGCAGCTTCACTAAGAGCTTGCGCAGATCGGCGCTGTTAATGGGTTCTTCAAAGAATAAGTAGAGATGCCATCCCCCACTGAAGCTTGAGCGGTATAAGGAAGACTTGTCTAGACCAGCTTCCCGAAGGACTTTCAGGAGTTTATCTAGTGCCTGTTTATTGTGGTATCGACTGTTCTGATCTATATCGAGAACGGCGAACTGAGTCGTTTTACCCGCACGGCAGCCGATAAAGAATCGCGGGTGAACACATGCAATTGCTTTGAGAATTTCAGCGTCCTGGAGCTTCCAGTTCTCGTCGGCCGTGAACCATGAGCCTCCTGAAAGCGGCCTACAGATATAGCTATAACGATGGAACAGTTCAAGGAATTGCGCGACACAAGTTTCCCACCCTTGCGGGAAGTGATCTTGTCGCGCAAATCTAGCCGGCCCGCTCTGCCTGTGCGAGCGCGCCTGAACATGTCCGGTAATAGTGCTCTCCCTTTCTTAATCTGGGACAAGTTGACCTAACCGGACCGTTCGTCTATCCTGGTGTCACTTCGCGAAACGTCAAAAAACGCGACGACAACTGAATAACGAGGTCCGCAAGGGTCTTACAAAGACATCGCCCCAAAGCGATGTTTTTGTTTATTAGCCTCTGGTCGTTGACCGCCTTCTAGGGAGCGAAGCTCCATCGATATCTTTCGCATATAAGCCCGACATGCCGCCAGGCTGTACCTTTACGAACGCCACTATATAAGGTGCCGTTGCCGAGATCAAGGGCCGAAAATTCGATTCGCGGCTCTGTCGCAGTGCCACGATCAGCGAGGAAAGTTCTTCGGTAGCTGTTCCCAGCTCAGAAAATGCCTTCAACACTCACTTCTGATTGAGCGAAGCGAATCAAGCGAGCATGCAACACTCCTTAGGTCGGAACAAATCCAGGAAGCGAAGAATTCAAGAAGCGAGTGAAGAACAGGCCCGGAATAGGCTGCGGCGAACAGCAAGGAACGGACCCGAGAACAACCCCGCAAAGTTCACGCAGCTGGCATTCCAGCACTCAACAAAACAACCAAGTAGTTAGTATCAAAACGCGGTTGGTCGGAACGACCACGGAACATACGGAGAACAATTCCGCGCACGTTCCGCGCCATGCGGGGAACGATTTTCCAATTCCTTCCTCGCCTACCCATGGCGCGGAATTGGATTGGACGGGCTGATAACAGCGCCCAAGGGCACAATTATCGAAGCCCGGAATTGTTCTTAGCCAAATTCGGTGAGCGCATAGCGGATTGATATATCGCACAATAATTTTTCTGTGGATAGATCCACCAGTATTGGAAATCAGTGACCGCAGAACAGCCAAGAACGTCGTTCCTAGCCAGTTCCTGGCGGCAACAAAAGACAGAGCTATAGCGGGACTTACAAAAATCTTCGTCTACTAATCGTGCAGATCTCGTCTTATAATTCTTTGGAGAGAGGCTTACCAAGCTGATATATCCAAAAGAGATTCATCATATATGGTGCGTGCGAGATGAAAACATTATCGGTCAGAGAGGTTGCAGCGGCCTTAGACATGACTCCGCGTGGAGTGATCCAACGCCTGAACAAAGGGCAACTGAAAGGCACGCGGAGGACCAACCAATTTGGGACGCAAGAGTGGTTGGTGTATGCGAACAAAGAGATAATGCAGGCCATCGAGCGAAAACGCGGCGCGACAGGCAATGATTCCGCGCCAAGCGATCAATTCAACTTCTCACCTGACGACAGCACTACTGTTGAAGCCGAAGAAATTTATGATGAGGCAGAAGACGACTCGCCAGTTAGCTGGCGGCAAACCGAGATAGAACGTCTTGAGATGATGGCAGAGAAGCTCGTCAAACCGCTAGCGGAACGGATTGAGGCACAGGCGGTAGCCTTGCGCGAACAAGAAAAAGTAATTGAGGATCAAAACCGACAATTACGCCTACTTCCTGATTTCCAAAAGCAGGCCGAAGACGAACGTAAAGCGGCTGCCGAGGAGCGTAAGGCGGCTCAAATGGAAGCGCTGGAGAAAGAGGCTCTTAAGAAACAGGTAGCCGCCCTGGAAGAGGAACGCCAGTCCAAAGAGGCAAAGCTGGAGAAAGTAGAGTCGTTGGAAACGCAAGTGGCATCGTTAAACGAGCAACTGCAGAAGCTTCAAAGGCCCTGGTGGCAAAAACTTTTTGCGGCGCCAGAACCAGATGAGCCCAAATAGGTCTTTTGAATTTCTGGCTGGAAGCGAGTTTACATCGAATCATTTGATCAAGTAGCAATATATTTAAACTTCTGAGCAAGAAAGTAGAGAAGGGGCTTTAAAGCGCACCCGATCATCATCATAGAGACCCCGGGGGTGACTTGATCTTACTGGCTCGGGGATAGCGAAGCTGCTATGAGGGGCAATGGAGACTCAAAAGTTCGGCTCCATAAGGGTTTCCGGAACCGGTGGACTTACAGACCGATAAGTTCCCAGTTCGGCTAGAGTCGGTACTAAATTCACTCCAGATGGCCAAGAAAAACCCGGAAACGTCCTAAGTTCGTTCTGAAATCTGGCTGTTTTCCTACTCTGAATAAGAATCGGAACTTTACGCGCACGGCATGAATAGAGGGTTTCAGCATTTGGTAGTTCCGCTATCGCTTCCTCTGCAAGGGTTTTGCCCCAGTCGGGACCCATTGCCCCTGGTGACACGTTCGCTATCCCCGAGCCTTACTGGCTGTGGAAGCCGCAGGCGCATCCGTCACAGAAACGTGCTTCCCTGCGCGCAGCTCATCGGTTCCCCGCACAGCGATCTGATCGCCGGCCTGAAGATTGCCAAAAACCTCGATCAAGTCTCCATCAGCAGTTCCTGGCTTGACGTCGATCCAATCAGTTACTCCATCTTTGATGCGCACTACAAATGTTCTCTCGGTTGTTGAGACGACAGAGGTCTTAGGAACGAAAAGCGAAGCTTTTGCATGGACAACAGGCCAGGTCACTTCCGCATACATTCCTGGCGCCAGTCGTCGGGACGGATTCGGTACATCCAGCTCGACAGGCATTGTTCTGTTGCTTAAATCTAGCGACCCGCCGACCCGCTTAACTGTTCCTTCGAATGTTTCACCTTTGAAGGCCGGCACTGTGAAGCTAACAGAGGCACCAGATACGATACCGGCAACATCAGCCTCCGGTACAGGCACGACGAGGCGCAGCAATGACAGTTGCTGAATCCTAAGGAGGGGAACCACTTTCTCGCTGGTCGGTGCGTTGACAAAGCTTCCTTCGTGTACGTTCCGCTCTGTGATCACGCCGTCAAAAGGCGCGGTGATCTGTAAGTAGGATTCGATTGCGGTGCTGGATCGCGCCGAATCTGCAGCCGATTTCTGTTTGCTATCAAAAGAACGGATGCGAGCTTCAAGTGCTTTCCTTTTCTTGTCGTAAGAATGGAACTTGGCCTCATCGGCAGCTGCCTTTTGTTGCGCGATCTCCAAATCATTCCCGGCTATAATTCCGGGATAAGCTGAGGCTTCCTTGAGCCTGTTGTACGTATCTCTCTCTGCCTTCAGGCTCTCACCCACAGACTTTTGCTCATCAATGAGGCTTTCAAGATCCGACTTTGCCTGATTGCGTTCTTCCAGCACAGCTTTAGCTTGATTTGTACTTTGCGCTTTTTGATCGTTCAATTCCGGAGCTGTCAAAGAGATCAGGAGTTGTCCCGACCTCACTATTGATCCCCGGTCAACTGTAATTGAACTCACAAAGCCCGGCACTTTGGGATAGATGGCGACATCGCGATATGCGATCAAATCGGCGGGCAGTTTTTCTTGCCTGTTCACCTCTTTTGCTGTCACTTTCATGACAACAATTGCAGCTGGCGTTTGCTGAGTCGTCGTTACTTTATTTGGCTCCTCGTGTGATTGAGTACAACCGCATAGTGCGGCGGCACTCAAGCAAACAATAATTCCGCTACATCGCAACCGGCTAATCATGGGCTCTCCTGCTGAACAGAAACTCTTTGCGGCAACAAATCTTCGGGATGGACGCTCGATGACTTCTCGCTTGCCTTTCGCTGAACAATAGAAAAGATTATTGGTATCACTCCCAATACCACAATAGTAGAGGCGAGAAGTCCACCAATGACGGCGCGGCCAAGCGGTGCAGTTTGATCGCCGCCTTCCCCCAGGGCGAGCGCCATTGGCACCATGCCTGCGATCATCGCTGACGAGGTCATGAGGATGGGACGAAGCCTGCTTGTAGCGCCTGAAACAGCGGATTCATTGGAATCTTTGCCATGCAAGCGGGCCTGCTCAGCAAATGTCACTAGCAAGATGGTATTTGCAACACCTACGCCGACCGCCATGATCGCTCCGATAAATGACTGTACGTTCAACGTTGTTCCGGTGAGACAAAGCGCAACTAGTACTCCGGCGAGTACTGCTGGAACCGCGCAAAGCACTACAAAGGCCAGGCGCAGAGATTGAAAATTGGCAGTAAGAAGCAAGAAGATCACTAAAACTGCAACCGCCAAGCCAGATTGCAAAGCAAAGAGTGCATCGTTCATTGCAGGAATTTGTCCTCGGACGGTGACTGTCACTCCACGAGGCGCTTCACCGGCGCGAGTGATCGCTGCCTTTACTTGGGAGGCTGCCCGTCCAAGATCTTCACCTTGCACATTGGCCGTGATAGTGACCATGCGCTGCATGTTATAGCGGTCCATCTCGCCAGGTGCGGTTCCGTACTTGACCTCGGCGACATCCGACACCAATGGATGCAAATTTCCGTTGTTCATGGCCGGTATGTTCTTGACCGCATCTACTGAGTTCATTTGAGACTGAGGTATTTCTACTTGGACCTGATAGCCGACGCCACTCTTAGGGTCAGCCCAGTAATTAGGCACCATGAAGCGGCTTGATGACGTGGCCGCCAACACCGAACGTCCAACATCATTGATGGTGACGCCCAACTGTCCAGCTCTCCTTCGATCAACATTGATGTCTACTGTTGGGTAGTCCTGCGGCTGCCCATATTGAACATCTCTAAGATGTGGAATCTTCTTCATCTCAACAAGAAGCTTTGCCGCAAAGTCTTTGTCTTCTCCGTATTTTGGACCGCTGGCAGTTACCTCAATTGGAGTCGGCGAACCGAAGTTCATGATCTGGCTAACAATGTCGCCCGACTCAAAGCTGATTGCTACTGTGGGCATGTCTTTAGCGAGCCTCTGTCTGAGCCGTTCTCTGAAGTCTTCAAGACGGATACCCGAGTTCTTGCGCAGAGCAACACGAATGACCGCCTCTTGTGGCCCACTTGTCCACAAGAAGATCGAGTTGATCGGATACGTTGGTGGCTGCGTGCCGACAAAAGCCAGCGTGATCTCCACATGGTCTGCACCAGCTTCTTGACCAATTGCATTAAGAGCCCGCAGCGTTATCTCCTCTGTGCGCTCGACACGTGTACCAGTCGGTGCTCGCAAACGCAGCTGAAACTGACCGGTATCTACAAGAGGAAACAATTCCCGGCCGAGCAAAGGATAGATACACAAACAAACCACCGCAACAACAGTTATGTACGCGCCAAGCACGAGCAATTTCAGAGATAGTAGCTTGTGCAATATGTTTTCGTACCATGTCTGGACATTTTCAAAGGCGCCGCGTTTTTTCTTGTCACCTTGCTGTTCTCTAACAAACCAGGAACACAGAACAGGAACCAATGTGCTCGAAAGGAAATATGAGGCTAACATGGAAAAGCCCACGGCAAGCGACATCGGCACAAACAGGGCGCGCGTGCTTCCGACCATGAAAAATGACGGCGCGAACACTGCAACGACAGAGAGCATGGCGAGCAGACGAGGCACAAGTGTTTCGCGACTGGCTTCCCAGACAGCAAGCGACAATGGCTGACCATGCTCCAGGTGGCTATGTATGTTCTCGATTGAAACAGTCGCCTCGTCAACAAGAATTCCCACTGCAAGTGCAAGTCCTCCAAGCGTCATGATGTTTATAGTTTCACCGGAGAACCACAGTCCGACAATCGCTGCCAGTAATGCGAAAGGAATGGTCGTAACCACAATTAGTGCGCTGCGAATATCGCGTAAAAACAAGAGCACCATAAGCCCTGTGAGGAGCGCACCCAGTGCTCCTTCCAAAGCGAGTCCGGCAATGGCATTCTTCACATATGGAGATTGATCGAATTCGAAGTTTACTTTGATGTCTTCAGGAACAAGCGATTGAAATTTTGGCAATTCGGACTTGACGCGATTTACCACATCAAGGGTTGAAGCATCAGCACGTTTCGTGACCGGGATGTAGACAGTGCGATGTCCGTTGACCAGCGCGTATCCCGAAAGAATATCCGTACTGTCCTCAACCGTGCCGATGTCGCTCAAGAAAACTGTTGGACCTGCACCCTTGCGTATCGGCAGATTGAGCAGATCTTGCGGATCTGCTGCTACTGAGTTAATCGGAGCGAGTCTATTGAGATCGCCCGTGCGCACATTGCCAGCAGGAATGATCACATTGCCATTTGAAACTGCCTGTATGACCTCATCGGGAGACATGCGATGTGAGCGCAAGAGGTCTGGCTTCACATGTATGACTATGGTGCGTTGGTTACCACCGAATGGCGGCGGTGAGGAAACACCGGGCAATGTGGCAAAGACAGGCCGCACTCGAAACAAGGCGAGGTCTTGGATTTCTCCCAAACTCCTTGAGCTGCTCGAAAACACGAGGTAACCAACCGGCACACTGCCGGCATCAAACCGAACAACAAATGGGGCCACCGTACCTGGTGGCATGAAAGCCCGCGATCTCTCGACGTATGATATCGTCTGAGCGAGCGCCTGACTCATGTCTGTGCCGGGGTGGAAATACAGTTTTACCAGACCGACGTTTTGAATGGACTTGGATTCAACATGTTCGATGCCGGTAATGTACAGAAAGTGGTATTCATAATAATTGACTAAATAGCCTTCCATTTGTGTGGGAGACATCCCACCATATGGCTGTGCGACGTAGATCACGGGCATGTTCAGGTTTGGGAATATATCGATCTTCATGCGAGTGAGAGCTAGAACGGAGCAGAGTGCTACCGCAACCACTGCCACGATTACAGTAGTCGGTCTCTTCATTGCTCTGTCTGTAATCGACATTCCTATCTCCGCTGCAAGGTCGTATTTAGTACCTGATCCACAAAAGGCTTCATGCTTCCGCGCGCGACGGCAGCAGCAAGTAATGCGCGCCAAACTTGAAGTTGAGCAGTGGCATACTCGACCTCTGATTGCGTCAGCAATTGCTCGTCCAGTGCAACATCATTTACGCTGGCGAGTTGATAGCGATAGCGAATCCGAGCGCTGTTAGCTGCTTCTTGCGACGCTTTTACTTTGATTGGTGCGTTCTGCGCAATGCGAATCGACGCTTCGATCATGGCGCGAGCTTGAGCGTCTTGTTCTTTCAGTCCTAGCATTATTTCGTCATAGCGAGCGCGTTCCGCTGACTCATTCTTAAATTCTGCTCTGCGTTGCGCTCGGAGCTGAAAGATGTCCATGGCAGGAAAGACAACGAGAGCGCTTACCGCATAGTTAAATGTCGTCGGGTAGTAACCCTTGCCAAAGTCTAGTGAAAGATCTGGATTGAAGCTGCTACCTCGCGCATAAATAGGAGTCCTCAGGTATAGCCTCGGAAAATAGGTTCGCTCGATTGCGTGCTTTCTTGCGTGCACGAGATCAATTGCTGCATTCTGTGCGACAGCTTGTGGATGCATGCGTAGATCTGCAAGTTGAAAATGAGTCTCAGGTATTTGGCGGAGCAATGGACCAGCATCGACTTCCACCTCCTCAGATGCGATTCCAGTCCATCTTACGAGTGCTGCTTGCGCTATCTTATAATTCCGTTCTGCTGCAATCAGCTCATCTTTGGCGCGCACCAGTTCAGCCTGTGCCAGGTATTCGTCCGTGGTCGGCTTCATTTCCTTTTGCGCCAATACATGGACTGTCTTAAGAAAAATGGTCAGGCGGTCTACCTTCGCTTTGGTAGCCCTCTCTACTTGCTGTGCCGCCAGCACAGACAGAAAGGCATCAGCAGCACGGCTCATCGCATCCAATTCGGAGATTACTATCTGAGCCTCAGCCCGCCTGGTAGTTGATCGAGCAACATTGATCTGCGCTTTTCGCAGTCCAAAGTCAAATGGCTCCCACGAGACCAGCGCACCAGTAGTGAAGCCAAAGCCACCTAGAAAATTGTTTCTGTTTTTGTCTATGCCGCTGATATTGGGGACGATGTTTTGCGGAGCAAGAAATCCCGTAATGTTATTTGCCGTCCCGTAATTCTCGTCAAGGATCATATCAGCATGCGGCAAATAGGCTGTTTTCGCCTGTGCAATTCCTTCTTTCGCTGCATCGGTCCTCAAGCTCGCCGCTCTAATTGCAGGATAGTTGCGACGCGACATCTCAATTGCGCCCTGCAGCGTAAGCGGCGATCCGATGCGATTGGATGGTGTGTTGATAATGGGCGAGTTGCTACTTGCGTCTTGTGCAAAACAGCTGGTATGGGGCAATCCCAATATTGACAGCATGACAATGCACAGGCAAAGTCGAACGAGTCTGGCGATATCACGACAGCGTCTCATCGTTTCTTACCCTGCTGTTCCAACTTCTCTTTACGCAAGACGTCTGCATAGACACCATCGAATAAGGCTAATCCATGCGCTTCAAGGTCGGCATCGGAAAAATCATTCAATAGCCAACCGCTCAGTATTGCATCGATGCCAGCTGTTTCTGGATGAAGATAACGACTATCGCGCAGATCGATTTCGTGAATAATCTCAGAGATAGTCCGCAACGCAGACGAGTCCCAATCGAAGGCCACAAGCATGGTTTCAAAAGTGCAGAAGTTTCCGACGTGACCGAAGGCACCACCTTCTTTCATGTCGAAAGCAAGCTCGTCTTCTTTGAAAGTTTTCGAATAACGAATGGTTGCGCTCTCATCGATAAATCGACGAATCAACCAGGCACACGCTAGTCGGTCGACATGTGGACGCGGTCTTGTAACCCACACCTTGTTTTTAAAATCCTTGATGCGGACCTTGCGGATTTCCGGTATCGCTTCTTTTTCTACCGCTAGTGCTCGCTCGATAGATGCAAGTCTTGCCGTCAGCCGCGCTCCGCCTGGTGCGTCAAAGAAATCGCAGCGCGCTATCTCTGCATGCTTGCGCCGATGTTTTTCGACTTCCGAGTGCAGCTTGGTTCGCTCCTCATCAGGGACCTTTCCTCGTGTGGCCTTTTCAAGTTGCTTTAACGACTCTTCTAGTTCTAGATATTCTTTCACGCTCTTATCCTTAAATAGCTTCATCAATTCCTGATCGGACAGCCCTTCGAAAGACTCTACATTCATCAGAAGGCATTCGCCTTTCTGTTGCTGGACCTCTCGCGCCAACCACTGGAATGATTCCAGGCAGTCTTCACGTCCCGGCAGAATATGAACGCCGGATTTGGGAGAGATTGCCCCTAATCGACTGAGTCTTCTCCAGAGGGTTACTCGCGCGCTCGACCCCTGCGTTGATGGAAACGAATAAGAAAAGACCAGCCAATTCACAAAGACCTCGATGTGAAACGAGTTGAGTGCAATGCATGTTACACTAACGCAACCGATGTTACAACACGGGCTGATGGAGGTCGAAATGACGGATATATCCAGGCGGGATCTTTTGACGGCTGCTGCCATGGCAGGCGGTGCGGTGTTGCTTGGCAACAGGGTCGGTGCACAGCCGACATCCAAGGTTGCTACTTCTAAGTACGAGGTCAAACCGCTCCCTTTTAACCCCGCCAAGCTGCAAGCCATCAGCGAAAAATTGATCGTCTCTCATCACGACAAGAATTATGTCGGTGCAGTAAAGAGACTAAGCGCCATCGAGGAGAAAATCGCACAGCTGCCTGCTGATGCGGCTCCATTTCAAATGGGCTCGTTGAAACGCGAAGCGCTAATCGCTACCAACTCGATGATTCTGCACGAATACTATTTCGAGAACTTGGGCGGTGACGGCAAGATCGGTGGCGAAATCAAAAACGCAATTACAAAACAATTTGGCTCTCTTGAAGCGTGGGAGCATGATTTTAAACTTACTGGTCAATCGCTATCGGGCGGCTCTGGCTGGGTGATTCTAGCCTA
>JADZFV010000078.1 GCA_020854255.1 Candidatus Melainabacteria bacterium
AGCGGCACCATTTTTCCGTCTCGCGAGCGAACGTAATATTCGGCTATGCTCTTTGGTTTATTCCTGAACAATTTGTCCGACTGCAGATAGACCCGATAGCTGCGGCTCAGGAAGTCGAAATCGTTTATATAAGCAGAACCCGATAGAGTCTGAATAGTATCGAGAACCTCTCCGATGTCGACGTTCATTCTCTCGGCTTCGTCGCGTTTGACCTCGATTATCAGCTGAGGTGTGCTGGCCGAAAAGCTGGTGAAAAGTCCGGTCAGTCCGGGAGTCGTATTTCCGGTTCGAATCAGACTGCTGCCCAATTCCGATAATTTTTGAACAGTGCTTCCATACATATCCTGCAGTTCGTATGTAAACCCGCCGAATGTCCCCAGCCCTTCAATGGCAGGTGCATTGAAAGCGACGACACGGGCTCCGGTAATATCTCTAGCCAGCTTGCGAATGCGCGCTATTACAGTTGTTACGTGGTGCTCTTTGCCTTCGCGATGTTCCCAGTGAGTGAGCGGGCAAAAAACCACAGCGGTGTTAGGCTGGTTGCCCGTGAAACCAAACCCCGGCAATCCGCAGCATCCTTTCGACTCACTCTGGTTGTCGACCAGCTTGCAAACCTTTTTGACGACGTCTTCGGTGTATTGAAGAGAGCTTCCAGGCGGGCAATTGACAATAGTCATGAAATAGCCCTGATCTTCTTCAGGGACAAACCCGCTGGGCAGCATTTTGAAGAGCCACCAGACGGCAACCAGGGACAGTGCCGTGGCGACGAGCACTATCGGAATACTCTTTAGAGTCACCGACAGGGCCTTCTCGTACGCCCAGCGAACGCCGTTGATTACTTTGTTGATCCATACGAAAAGAAAGAAATTCGATTCTCCTTCCTTAAGAATCAGGGCTGCCAGTGCCGGAGACAGTGTCAGCGCGTTGAAGGCGGACAGCGAGACCGAGACCGCTATTGTAAGAGCAAATTGCTTGTAGAGCTGGCCTGTCGTACCGGGCATGAAAGCCACCGGCACAAATACTGCCACCAATACAAGTGCGGTGGCCACAAGTGCCCCTGATGTCTCTTTCATCGCAATCAATGTGGCATCGAATGGTTTTAGATGAGAATCTTCCATGTGACGTTTGACGTTCTCGACAACCACAATGGCGTCATCCACCACCAGTCCGGTAGCAAGCGTCAGTCCAAATAAGGTCAGCGTATTTATCGAAAACCCAAACAGCTGCATGGCAATGAATGTGCCGATCAATGACACCGGTATGGTTACGCAGGCAATTACCATGCTGCGCCAGTCTTGCAGGAAAATGAAGATGACCAGAGTAACCAGAAGAATCGCTTCGAACAGCGTATGAATTACTTCCTCGATTGATGCCTTGACTGCGTCAGTGGTGTCCAGGCAAACGTCGCACTTTAACCCCTGAGGATAAAACTGCGATTGCTCTTTGAGAACTTTATGTACGCCTTCCGAAACCTTGATCGCGTTGCCGCCCACGCGCAAATAAACAACTATCGCTACTGCGTCGTGGCCTTTATAAGTACAACTGGTCGTATAATTTTCCGCTCCCAATTCTACTCGCCCGACATCGCTCAGATGCACCAAAAGTCCATTGGAACCGCGCTTGACGATCATTTTCTCGAACTGAGCGGCATCTGTAAGCCGGCCGACCAGTTTGATGCTGTACTGGTACATCTGTCCTTGAGGTGCTGGTGCCGATCCCACATCGCCGGCGCCGACCTGCTTGTTCTGAGCCTTAAGAGTGGAAATGACATCGGCGGGACTCATAGAGTATTGAGCCAACTTAGATGGATCCAGCCAGATGCGCATCGAGTACTTGCGCTCTCCCACGATTTTGACATCGCCAACGCCCGGCAGAGACTTGATTTTGTCAACCAGAAAAAGGTCGGCATAATTGCTCAGATAATTTGAATCGAAGCGATTGTCGTCGGAGTACAGAGTCAGCACATTCACCCAGGAAGTCGATACCTTGGTGATGTTTACACCAAGTCGCTGCACTTCTTGCGGGAGCTGTCCCATTACACTGGCCAACCTGGTCTGCACGTCCACTGCCGCCAGATCCTGATTTCGCTCCAGTGAAAACGTCGCTGTAATCTTACTGATGCCGTCATTGCCGCTATAAGAACTCATGTATTTGAGCCCGTCGCACCCGTTTATCTGGCGCTCCAGCGTAGTGGTCACAGCCGATTCAACCTGCTCGGCCGTTGCTCCGATATACGTCCCTTGCACTGCCACCTGCGGTGGTGCCAGGCTCGGATACTGAGCTATGGGAAGACTTTTCATCGTGACCAGACCGGCAATTATAAGGACGATAGAGATTACGCTGGCAAAAACTGGCCGCCTGATGAAAAATTCTGCGAACATTATTCCTTACTCGATTTCCAGGGGAGAGCCTTCTCGGAGATTTTGTACACCGGAGACAACTACTTTCTCGCCGGCTTTTATTCCGGAATTGAGAACCGCGCGATTACCCTCTAGCGAGGCGATTTTGAGCGCCCTTTGCTCGGCAACCGGAGTGGCTGCCTGACCTCCGACGACATATGCAAATGCCCTGCCGGCAATGAAGGAGAGTGCTTCTGTGGGAATGGATATGCCCTGGCGCTGAGACATCACGACTTTTGTCGATACGGTCTGATCCGGTCTGTAAGATTCGCCTGCATTGTCAAACAATGCTTTTACCAGAACGGATTGATTGTCCTGATCGACTATCGGATCAATGTGGAAAATCGGGCAGGAAGCAATGGACTTGTCGTTATCGTCCAAGATCTCAATCGGCATTCCCTGCCGCAAACTGGAAGCGATCAGCTTTGGAACCAGCACTTCGACTTCCAGCGGTCTGAGCTGACTGACTGTGGTTAGCTTTGTCGATGAATTGACATAGTCTCCCACCTTGGCTGGAATGTCTGCCACTGTGCCTGGAAACGGCGCGGTAATTTTGTAGAATGCCAGTTGCTCTACTTGCTCTTGTTTGCTGAAATTTGCGGCATCAATGGCGCGGGCAGCTTTTTCAATGACCTGCTTTTGCGCGGTTATATTGGCGTCAATTTCCTTCAGCTTGGCTTTTGCCACAAGATACATGCGATTGTAGCTGTCCACTGTCGATTCAGACACCACGCCTCTCTGTTCGAGCCAATAGTTGCGCGTATACTCGTGCTGGTCGTATTCGACAGACGCTACCTGTGCCTCTCGATCTGCATTCAGGCTCTGCAGTCCGGCAAGCTCCTTTTGGTACTCGGCTTGGGCTGTTGCAACGTCACTGATTTTGGTGGCGACTGCCGCCTGCTGTTTCAACGAGTCGATCTCAACCAGGAGCTGACCCTTCTTGACGTGGTCTCCAGGTTTGACAAGAATGCGTTGTATATTGCCGTCGACTTTCGGCATTATCGCCACCGCTTCTCTAGAGTCGAGCCTGCCGATGAATGTAACTTTGTCATTTACTTGCGACGGCTCGACTACTTCAACTTTTACTTTGACAGAAGGAAGAACAGCAGCCTGTTCTGGCTTGCCCTCCTTTCCTTTGTCAGCCTGGCATGATGAAGCAAGAATACTCACAGCGATGCAGAGCGGCAACATTCGTTGCCACTGTTCATGGTTTTGAATTAATTCAAGCACTTGTCTTTTCAGGTAACTACAAAATGTATTCATACTCGCTCATCTCTTCTTGTTTGACTCCTACTTGATTCTTAAAGGCCGTCGATCCGTCGTCAGTGAAGCAATGGAAATTGTGCCTGTGTCTCTGAGCAGGCGCGCCTGAGATTTTCTGTAATTGACGATTGCCTCCGCCTGCCGGGAGAGGGCATCAAAGTAATCTTTCTGTGCGGAGAGTAGCTCGAGGTTAGTGCCCACTCCGTATTTAACTCGCAAGTCGGCGATGCGCAGCTCTTCGCGCGCGCTGGTAACGGCACTATGGGTGACTGTGATTTCCTCCTTAGTCGTCAGTACTTCCAGGTAGGACGAACGAACTTCCTCGAGGATGCGAAGGAGTGTTTCGTTTGCTTTTAGAGTCACTTTGCGTGCTTGCTCTCTCAACGCAAGACCATTGCCGATATCGACCACTCCCATACCGGGCAGAAGCCAATTGAGCACGAAGCCTGCTGTGAATGTATTTGAGATGCTGGCCCCGCTGGAGCCTGTGCTAATCAGACCGCCCGCAAGTGAATCGCCGG
>JADZFV010000079.1 GCA_020854255.1 Candidatus Melainabacteria bacterium
AGGAGGTGCGGGAGGAGGAGGTGCGGGAGGAGGAGGTGCGGGAGGAGGAGCAGCAACGGCTACCGGAGTGTGCGCCTGAGCTGGCTGCGCAAAAGCTGCCGATTGCATTTGTTGGGAATATGTCGGCGCCGGCTGATGTGGTGGAAGTGCAGGGGCAGTGGCAGGTCTTACGATTTTTTGTTTCAAGCGACCCAGGTTGTTTGCCATTGTCGCCACTGCCGGGTGGTCATTTCCCAGCAACGACTGATAGATCGAAAGCGCACGACTTCCAAGCAATTCAGTCTTTTCGAATTTGTTCTGTTCATAACAAAGGGCCGCCAAGAAGTTGCAGGTCTTTGCCACCTCTATGCTGGTGGGTCCGAAGAGAGCTTCCTTTACTTGAATGCCTTTGACATAAGCTGCCTCCGCCTGGGGAAAACGCTTTTGAGCCGCATAAACCTTGCCGAGGCTATCCAGCCCGAGAGCAAATCGAGCATCGTGGTGTCCGGCGGCATCGGCAGCGGCGAGCAATTGCGTCCAGAGAGACTCGGCAGTGGCGAAATCGCCACGTGCCGCTGCCGCATCGGCAGCATCTTTGTATTGGTCCCAGCTTGTATTCACGAAGGTTAGGGTTTGGGTTTTTAGCGCGAGGTGTGCCCGCTGCTGTCATCAATAGTAGCTATGCAGGTAGCAGAAACCGCCCAATCTTTGATGTCCAGACTGGATGCGTGTCCCGGCGGCGGCGTGCTAAATTTGAATCACGCAAAAGGTCCACAAACTGGATATGCCCATGAAACCCGCAACTAACGCACTAATTATTAGCTTTCTACTTTTGTCTGGATTAAGTAATGGGGTATGTGCCGAAGACACGGCCAAAACGCCAAAGACGCCCGCCGCAGAAGAATCGGGGGTAAAGCTTCCAGACTTTCTCGATACCTTGAAGAATGCCAAGATGATCGAGGATTCCAGACTGCCTGCCAATGCTCCCAGAAGTGAACTCAGAAAAGCATTTGAGGAAGCTGCCAGAGCCGGCTCGGGTGTGAAACCAGACATAATTTGGTTGACTCAAAATGCCAGCCCGGCTGGTCGCCTTTATGCCGTATCGTTGTTGAAAAAGCTGGATCCTCAGACCGCAAAAAGCACCCTTGAGGAATTCAAAAGAGACCGTGAGAACGTGTCATACAAGCACGGTGGAGAAATAGTGCATTACAGCGTCGGCGAAATTGCAATCGACCAGCTTAGCGATCATCCGATCATCGTTATCGACCTGCCCTGAGCGATTTGACCGGGGCGGAAGCTGAAAAGCCTGCCAGGTTGAAGTTTGCGACGGTATTATTGGTGAGAAGAAACCTCTAGGAAATCGGTCGCCGGCCCCATTAATTTTGCCTGTAATTTCAACCGATATCGGTTCAAATTACAAACACCGATGGGAAGATCCCCACCCTCGCCCTAACTGGCGTGGCGCGGACCTTTGCAAATTTTTGCCGACCTGAATTACGGTAAAACACTTATAGGGAGTTGCTTCTAGTCGATCTGGCTATGGGCAGAAGTTGGCAAAAGTGGGCGCTGGTTTGGTCCTTGATTAGAAAACTAGTACTTGGAAAAAAGACAGGCTCTGATATCTTCTTGACAAGGGTTAATTATTTTCTGTGGGCAGGACCTCAGCATGTCATCGACTAACGGAAGCGGCCGATTCGGGCTGCATATGGGTGCGTTACAAAAACTGACCGGTTGGGCTCAGCGCAAACCGTCATCCAGAAATAGTCACGGGCTTAATCGGGCTCGATATTTTGTTTTAGCCGGCGATACCCTGGAAAAAATCGCCGACAAGAGTCTTGGAGATGCAAGATTTGTAGGTCTTTTGGTTACGATCAACCGCCCAATGGTCAAGATGAAGGGCGATGGCAGCTCGCGCGTTCCATACATCCAACCGGGAATGTCAATATACTTGCCAACCCAGGAAGAAAAGAACGTTTACCGGGCCAATTTTATGGCACGCGAAATGACGCGTAGAGATCATTTTGAAAAGAGTGAGTTCGATGCGGTCAAACTTCCCAAGGGCTTTTTTGCAGAGTCAGCTACTGCATTTGACGAAGAAGCTCCGGCGCCTAGAATTCTTTTTGATGCTGAGGCAGTGACAAAAGCAGCAGCTGAAGAGATCCTCGCCTGCGCAGAGACGGAAGTAGAAGAAAAGGACAATACAATTTTCGAACCAGAAGAACTAAAGGGATCAATTGGTGCTGTCGTCCAGTTGTCCGACTGCTGCAGGGTACTTATCAACGAGTCCACATCCAGTGAAGATGATTTTCACATCAAACTGGAAGCACTGATTGTGAGTTCGTGGATAACAATTGCGGCCTATTATTCGCAAGGCGGTCGTATTGCGCGTGTCATGTATCGAACTGACGGACGACGAAAGCAAATCGACATGCAGTTGCCTGCCTCAGTGGTGAAAGAAATGGCAGAGGAAGACTTCATGCACAATTGGGAAAGACATTACCGCGGCTATATGATGCAGCAACCGTCCAGTATCTGGCTCGAATTTCCAGCCCGAACTATCTAGTTTTGTTTTTCAAGTACCTTTTTCGTGACTGGGGTCCGCTTCTCGGCGGGCTGATTATGATGTCTGCGGTTTATCTTTTGATAAGTCAGTTTGTGTATGTCCGGCAAGCGCACAGCAGCAGAACCTGGAAACCTGTTGACGCGCGGGTTGTGACATTCAAATTTGCAATTGCTGCCGGCGCCAAATACGATGCTATTGACGAATTACTGACCAAGATTTTTCTTCCGGAATATTTCGGGCGCCCTCACATTGCCTTTGAATTCACCGTAGATGGTGCCACATATGCAGGTGTCAATTATACATGGACGATTGACCCACTTGGTCCGAAAGATGACGACGTCCAACGTGAGCATCCGCCGGGCTCAACTATTACAGCCTATTACGATCCGGCCAATCCTAAGGATTGCGTCATCGAGACAGGCTTTGGTCCTCACTTTTATGTCGTTGTCATTGGTGCAATCGTGCTGTTTTGCATCGGTATGTACATTATTCAGAAACCAAGAGAACTGATATAAATAACTGGGCAATAAGGATTACCAACATGCTAAAAATTCCTGGTCTGTCACGATATGTAATAGTTTCGGTCGCCTGTTGCGCGTCCACACTTTTCGCATCTAGTCTTCCATCCTTCGGTGCCAACTCGCCAACTGATTCATGGACCGTTGGCAGAGGTGAGGCAAACGGCAAGCCTATTTTTGTTCGCATCAACATGGCGTTAAGACCGAACGATCCCAAATTTCCTTTCCGCGCCGTTTATGCCATGAGTTTCTTGCATCCGACGCAAGATGGCCG
>JADZFV010000080.1 GCA_020854255.1 Candidatus Melainabacteria bacterium
CTGATCGTATGCTTTGTACGAGCGCTCGAGATCGGTGCGCTTTTCCAGGTCGTTCGAGCCTGATGTTTCCTGGCGCCTGATTTGCGAGGCCGTCGGACCATGATGTTGCGGCGCGCTTGCCCGACGGACTCCCCGAGATCGGCTGCTGCGTACCGTCGTCGAGCGAGATCTCGAGGATCTTCTTGCTGCAGCTGAGCGGCCCGACCGGCTGGAGCCAAGGGCTCGACCGCCTGATTTAGTGGACTGCTTGGAGCGTCCTTGCGAGCCTCTTCTTGAATTACGAGCTTCCCCTTCGAAAATCCAGGCGCATAAAAAAGACGCCGCAAGCACAAAAGCCAGGCACAGACGAACCGCCCATGCCCGGTCACATCCCATCTTTGGGCGAATTGCCGGCCGAAAAGCGAACCAATCTACATGACCAATAGGACCAAGAGAATCAAAAGTTCCCAAAAGATCCCGCTTTCTCAGTATTCTTTGAAAAACGTCAGACCCCATTTTCTTATTCAGTATGTAGATCGGTTTTTTGATGTTCCATTCAAGATGGTCGATTTAGATAAAACGGCATCTAAATCGTGGGATTTTTAGCTTCGCACTCGGCACGCTCTTCCTCGCTCACGCCTTTCATCGTCAAGTTTACGCGATTGCGATCGTCGATTTCTCTAACTTTCACGATCACGCGCTGGCCTACGGACACTACATCTTCAACCTTTTCTACGCGGCGATTTTCAAGCTGCGAAATGTGAACCATGCCTTCTTTTCCGGGCAACAGTTCAACGAAGCAACCCATCGGAATAATGCGGGTAACGCGACCGCAGTAAATTTGGCCCATTTCAATGCGCTTTACCAGGCTGAGTATCTTGTCGCGAGCCGCTTCTCCACCGGCCGCTTCAACACTGCCGATCAAGACTGTGCCGTCGTCTTCGATATCGATCGTGGCGCCTGTCTCTTCGATGATCTTGCGGATCATCTTGCCTCCTGGCCCGATTACCGTACCGATATCTTCCGGGTTGATATGGATGGTGATGATGCGTGGAGCCCACTTGGACAATTCCGGGCGAGCCTTGGGCAGCACTTCTTCCATTTTTTCAATGATGTGATTGCGGCCTCGCTTGGCCTGGTCAAGCGCTACGCGCATGATGTCCAGCGAGATGCCTTCGATTTTGATATCCATCTGCAGGGCGGTGATGCCTTCTTTGCTTCCGGCCACTTTGAAGTCCATGTCACCGAGGAAATCTTCCAGACCTTGAATATCGGAAAGAATCGCAAAACGATCGCCTTCCAGGATCAAACCCATGGCGATGCCGCCGATTGTTTCTTTAAGCGGAACACCGGCATCCATAAGGGCCAGAGAAGAGCCACAGGTGGAAGCCATACTTGTGGATCCGTTCGATTCAATCACTTCACTGACTACACGCAAGGTGTATGGGAAGTCGGCATGATCCGGAAGCGCCGGCATGATGGCGCGCTCCGCAAGGGCTCCGTGCCCGATTTCTCGCCTTCCCGGTCCACGCATCGGTTTTACTTCGCCGACCGAGAAGCCGGGGAAATTGTAGTGATGCATGTATTTTTTTTCGGTTTGCGGGTCGATTGAATCCAATCTTTGCGCATCACCGGCGATGCCGAGTGTAGCGATGGAAAGAACTTGGGTTGTGCCGCGGGTGAAAAGACCGGTGCCGTGAGTGCGCGGCAGAATGCCGGCTTCGACCGTAATCGGACGAATTTCATCACAGCGTCTGCCGTCGGCGCGTTTGCCTGTATCGAGCACTTGTGCGCGCATCAGTTCTGCTTCGTACAATTCCAAATATTCGGCAATTTTTCCGGAAGAAACCGTCTTCAATTCATGATCTTCAGGAAGTTCGGCAATAGCGTCGACGACAGCTTTTTTGGCGGCATCTATATGACCGCTTCTGACAGCCTTGTCGGTAACACCTTGCATCGACTCTTTCAACCGGCCTTCGGTTTTCTCGTGAATCAAATTCTTGAGAGCGGTGATTTCCGGCGGCGCTTCGAACGCTTTCTTTTGAACGCCCAGCTGACGGACAAATTTATTTATCGCTTCCACCTGGCGCTTGATGTGCTGGTGAGCGTAATCGATAGCGGCAAGAACATCTTTCTCGCTGACGAATTTTGCTCCCGCTTCAACCATCATGATCGAATTTTCAGTCCCGGAGACGACCAGGTCGAGGTCCGATTCATCCAGTTGACTATAAGTGGGATTGGCCACCAGTTTGCCGCCTGCACGGCCGACACGCACGGCACCAATCGGACCGTTGAAGGGAAGACCGGCAAGACTGAGCGCCACTGAAGCTCCCAACATTGCAAAGACGTCAGTAGGATTGTCTTGATCGGCTGACATTACAGTAGCAACGATTTGCACATCATTGCGGTAGCCTTCTTGAAAAAGCGGGCGAATCGGTCTGTCGATCAAACGGCTGGTCAGGATTGCTTTATCGGGAGCCTTGCCTTCGCGTCTGCCGAAACTGCCTGGCACACGACCGACAGCGTAGAGCTTTTCTTCGTAGTCGACCAGAAGCGGGAAGTAATCAATTCCTTCGCGCACATTCTTGCTTTCGGTGGCAGTGACAAGCAGCATGGTATCGCCGCAATAAATTTCCACTGAGCCGGAGGCTTGTTTAGCCATACGCCCGGTTCTTACGGTTACTTGTTTGCCATCTATATCAATTTCAAAAGTCTTGACTGCATCTGGTGAAAGTGTCTGCACATCCATATTTCTTTTCCTTCTACTTCTACTTCTAGTTCTAGTTCTAGTTCTTCAAATTCAACTGCGATACTGGCAGAAAACAAAACAGACCGGCTTGCCATAAGCCAGATCGATTGGTTGGTCTTATAAACCGTTTACTCTTATTCGCTCAAAACAAGCAATGTTCGCGAGAATTGCGCTGAACCTGCTGAGATCAAATGGCTTGACGTTTTATGCGGACTTTTTGATCATATTGATCTTATTGAGCAGTCGACCTGTCTGATCTGACTGTTTGATCTGAGATCCGAATCCATTATGCGAGCGAAAAAAAGGCGAGCCCTGAAGCTCGCCATCTTAGAGTCTAGCGTCTCAATCCCAGCTTTTCGATCAGGCTTCTATAGCGATCGTGCGCTTCACGACTCAGATATTGAAGCAGCCTTCTGCGCTTGCCGACCATCATAAGAAGGCCGCGGCGGCTGTGGAAATCTTTGGGGTGAGTTCTCAAATGTTCGGTCAATTGATTGATGCGCTCCGTAAGAAGAGCGACTTGCACTTCCGGCGAGCCGGTGTCCTTGCCTGTGCGGCGGTGCGATTCTACGATTTCAATCTTGTGTTCTGCTACAAGTGCCATTGACTGTTCAACCTACCTGTATTCTTGTGTTTTTACTATTATCTATTTCTTGGCAGTAGTAGATAATATCACAGTGCATGCGCCAGTCATGCTTTTGAGCACTTTATGACCTTTTTTGTATCGTTAAGGCCTTCTTCTTAAGCAGGATATAATCAGCACCTTGAAGATTCGGCTCCGAGACATTTTCCTCAAATACCCATTGCTTGACCGATTCAGGCGATCGGTCCTGGTCGGCGTCTGCAAAAACGGCACCCTTTTCTCAACTTCAACTTATCCAGTCACGGCATTTTATCCGCCGGAGACCCGCCCTTATCTTGACAATATCTGGCAAGAAAATCAGGCGGCCGATCATTCAAAACCGGCAATTTTCGCCATCTATCATGGACGCATGGTGGGATTGCCCGGGCTGAGACCGAAATCCAAACTGACTATTTTGATAAGCAACAGCAGAGACGGTGAAATCATCGCCCGCGCCCTTAAAGAAATCGGCTTCTCGACTGCACGAGGATCGCCCGCCCATGGCGGAGTGCGCGGTGCTCTCGAGATGAAAACAGCAGCAAAAGCCGAAAGCCGTCTGGCCATGATGGTGGACGGGCCGCGCGGTCCTCGCTATGAAGTAAAGCCTGGACTGGTGCGCCTGGCGGAAATAACCGGATTGCCAATCATTCCATTTGTCACCCACACTCGCCAGAACTATTGGATGGATTCCTGGGACAATTTCATGGCTCCTTTCTGGTGCACGCCTATGCTGTACATCTTTGGACATCCGATCGATATACCCAAAGGGATATCGGCAGAGGAAAGTGACAGCCTGACTCGGCTATTGCAAACCAGAATGGACAAGATGCGGGAAATGGCGGCGTCATTTTTTGAAGGAGCCGAAAGGCACAATTACAAACCCTAGTGCAAAAAAGATCCCGTCAGGCTATTTTGTTCTTTTTGCTCTGAAATCAAAACGCGCCCAATCTTTCGAGTGGGCGCGAGTCTTACAAATTGACGGGAAGAAGCTTAGGGCTTTTGCAGCTCGGGCTTCCACTCATCAAGGATTGCCCCTTCAATAGGGCAAACCGACAAACAGGCACCGCAGTCAATGCAGGTACTGTCGTCAATGTATGTGTACTTCGTCGACTTAGTATTGGTTTTTCCTTCGGCCCAGTGGATGCACTCTACCGGACATACAGGAATACAATCGCCAATACCTTCGCAGACGTCAGCAACTATGGTGTAGGACATTTTGGCAAACTCCTCATAGCTTCTTGTCTGTGAGAACCTCGCGGCTCTCACCACTACTAAACCACAGTGGAAGAAGAGGGCCACGACTTGAGACTATTTTTTAACGAATTTTTCTTCTAACTCTTCTTAGAGTCTACAAAATTGTTGGTGTTGCGACTATAGAATGTGTGCAGCAGGTATAAAAAGGTTCGTTGAGACTTGACTGAGGTCTCAGATCGGGGGGGGTCTTCCAAAATGTCCGAAGTCAAGGTTCAAGTCTTCTCAACCCACGGACAGCCAGTGGGCTATTTCCTCAACCCAAAATTTGCTAGCTTCCCGGAAGGCGAATTTGAGATATCAGGAGAATTCTTCGGCGCAGACAATCGACATACGGTGCGCATTGACTTTAATCCTGAAGCAGTCCCATACTCCTGCGATCTGTCGCACGCAAAAGACGTTCCTTACAACGAATTGATCAATGTCTACGTTCAGCGCGGCAGGCAACCCGTGACGATGACCGGCAAGGGCAAAAACTAGCAAAGCGCTCAGAAAACTGCAAAAGCCAAATAATCAAAAAATAGATCTATAGAATGCGTCGACTTTTTGAAAACGCAGACCCTGTAAAAAAAACAAAGTAAAAGAGCAGCCGGAGGGGTGGCTGCTCTTCTGGGACCTCGTAAACTCAATTGGTAAACGTCACACCTGAGGATTTAGGGGGTTTTTGTGAGGGTCGAGAGACGAAGACTCGATTGAGTTCACGTTGTCAGACATCGGCGTGGCGGCAATTGACAACCGGCACTATTGCATTTATAGCAGTTTCGATCCACCCTTAGATTATGGGCTGGGCAATAATTGTTTATCCCCTCCCCTATCAACGGCAGCTCTGGGCGAAAGCATTTAATGTATGAACAAAGCCCTCGGATAGTGCCATAGGAGACTCAGAAGGTTAGAAGGTCGCTGAAAATGGCGGAAACTCGGGAGCGTCTGGTACTTCTAGTCGAAAACAATGAGGCTCAGCTCAAGCTTTGCCGCGATGCCATCCTGTCGCAATCACCCCTGTATGGGGTAAAGGGTATATCAACCGGCAGCGAAGTCAGGCATGTGATGCTCACCAATCACTTCGACCTGGTGGTTATGGACTACGAAGTACCGGATATGAGCGGCGACGATTTGATCCGCGACATTCATCAAATCAATCCCAATTGTCCGATTATAGCCATGACTGCCGCAGACAGCCCCGATAAGGCGCTGAAAGTACTGATGGCAGGCGCCAGCGACTATTTGCCGAAAATAGCCGAGTATCACAGATTTCTGCCGCGAATGATTACGACCAATATTCAACGGGCCTTGCTTTTGGAAAATTTGCGCGAGATGTACCAGCGCGTCGAGCGAATATCACGTGACGAAGCGCTTCTCAATCGTTTGATAGTGAACATACACGGGTCGCTCGATCTCGAAGAGGTCATTGATCGAGCCGCTCAGAGTCTGGCAGATGAATTCAAGGTTTCGCGCGCAGTTATTTGCTTGTCTCCCGATCCGACCTCTGCCATGCGCATTGCCAGGCAAGTGACAGTGGCGGATGTGTCACCTATTTCTGAAAAAAGCGTGCTCTTTCAACGCTATCACGACCTGCTTCTCGATGTCGGTGAGCGCCGGCCGCTTGTCGTCATGCAGGAAGATACGTTTCCTTTTGCCACCGATGTAAAAGCAGATCTAGTTCATCATGGCATTCTCTCGATGATCATGGTGCCACTGGTCTACCGCGGCAGGCTGATGGGTCTTGTACACCTCGATCAATGCGATGATTCGAGACTCTTCACCCAGGCGGAGATCAACCTTTTGTCAAGAATCGCCAACCAGCTTTCAATCGCCATCAGTCAGGCTCGTCTTTACCAAGATTTCGAAACACAGAGCAATTCGATCAACAAATTGACTGATCTCTGCACGCAGCTGAATTCGGTCGTCAACTCCACTCGTGACTTGACGGAGAGAACAGAAAGCCGTGAGAAAGTGAGGGTAAAACTTTCAACACGCGAAATCGAAGTACTGAGAAAAGTGGCTCAGGGACTTTCAAATAGAGAAATCGCAGAAGCGCTGCATATTACCGAAGGAACAACCGAAGTGCACGTGTCGCGTTTGAGAAAAAAACTCAACTTGAGCAGCCGTGCCGCTCTTGTGCGTTATGCCTACGAGAATCATCTCTGCTGAACCAATTTGATCTACTCAAGGATCACAAGTCCCTGCTGAAAATCGACAGTCAACTTGCGTCCTGACATCAGGCGCTGACCCAGCACAGGATGTGCTTTGGTGCCGCCCAGGACAACTACGTTTTTCAATTCGCCGCCCAGCGACATCATGCCGATATAGTGATTCATTCGCACCCATTCGCTGCCTGCTTGCACTCGCCGAGCGCCCAGACAACGCCATCCCAGAGGAGAGGTGAGATCTTCAGGTATGACTATGGCACCACCGAATTGAAGATTGATCAAAGCTTCAACTTCGATTTCCAGTCCATCTGAAGCGACAAGAATAATAGGCAGAAGCACTTTGCCGCTTTCATCAATGCGACCGCGCACCGATCTGTCCACCTTTTTTCTTTCTGTCAGGCTCATCGAGCCTTCTTCACTGAATGCCACCATATTCAAACTCAAAGCGTGTCGATAACAGGATCTTTGTTGAGACGATAAGCGAAAAACGACCCGTGCGGGTGTCTCTTTCTGGCTCGGGCAAGCACTTCATGGTCGTCTTGACCGAGGAAATAATCAGATGAATTGGGCTCGATAACGACCAACCAGTTTTGATAGCGATCGCCCAGCTCGCCCATTAGCCGCTGAAATATCGGCCAGCAACAATCATCAAGTTCCTCGGCACTTATTTGAGGCAATGCAGATTTCCTTCACTGGGACATAACACAAATGTACCCTAAGGCATATACAATCAACCTGTTCAAGAGCTTCAAGGCGCCACGAAGCTGCGCGCACAGGCTCAGGCATCTGTCTCAAAATTACCCGCTTGAAAAAGCTCTCGAGAAGGCGCAATTCAGTCTCATAATTATAGACGCTTGCGGCTACCTGGCACCGGCTGTAAGCAGAAGCCATGCCTCTTTTCTAAGGCTCTGCACGGTCCGAGAGGACGAAGCAGCGCAGGTAGTTTCAACATCAGGCAGGTCGGCAATTGACTGTCTTGCATCCTTTGCATGCCTGATTTCTTTGATGTCGTATCGATACCAATATTCAGCGTCCATGCGATCGGCGCATAAGGCGGACAGACGCTGGTAACAGGAGCGACTCCGGGAGTCGACAGGCATCTTGCCGGCAAGCTCAGCCAGCATTTGCTGAGCCCTATTGAAATTGCCGCCTTTCAATACGGATAAAATTTTCGGCAATTGAGCAGCTTCAAACTTGCGCACCAACCGTTCGCCATCGGTTTTTGGCTCTTCGGCAACCAGTAAATAATACTCATCACGAGCTTCTCTACTTGGCGACCTTTCCTCGTTGTGGTAGCCTGATGGCTTCGTTTTCGGGGCATCGCCGCCGCGCTTGATCCTGATTGGACGCTGGGCTGGACTCTTGTAGATATCCTCGTTTTTGAGATCCGCATAAGCGGCACTGGCGCAGAAGAAAGCTAACAAAAAGGCGCTAAATGCAGGGCGTTTTGCCGATAAATTCTTTGCCAATTAAGCCACCCACCGGGGAGGGAACAGCAGCCAGGTATGATCGTCAAAACAAATACAAGAAGCCAGCTACGAGTTGACCAGATTGTCTTCAAGATTACCACCAACGGATCCAGAACTGTATTCAAGGGTAATTTCCCGTGTTTCCTGGGTCATGACGGGCTCTCAACGGTAGGGCGACAAGTGGCAACCAGTGCATCTTGCAACTCTCAAACCAGCCGAAGAAGTTGATTACCCTGAACACCAAACCCAGCCAAGAAAAAACGCAAGCACGCTTGACCAGCGCGGAGAGATCCGCAACACGTTCGCTTGGCGTCAAATTCATGCTGTTCTGGCTTCTTTCCGTAGGGATTCTCTGCGTTTTCGCTCTGGCTTTCAACGCAGACTGGTGCAAGCCCCAATTCGAAACGGCGCTCTGCCAACTGTTTCACCGAAAAGTCAGACTCGGGCACATGAGTTGGAGTATAGGTTTCAACGGACTGGCTATCGCCACAAACAAGGTTGATGTGGACGAGATGAACGACGCGCCTTTCTTGCGCGCCCAGCGAACCGAAATCGGCGTCTCCTTCAGGCGGCTTTTGCAGGGCAATGTCGAACTGCATCACCTGGACTTTCGCAGGCCGGAATTCTGGTTCAAGCGTGAAATGAACGGTGACTGGAATTTTACCGACCTGATCAAATTCGGTCCCGACGTCCGCATTATTCAAATCGGAGACGGCCGCCTTCACCTTACCGATATGGCGGCACCGCCTGCTTATCAAAGCAGTATCAATCTCGACAAATTACAGCTCAAATTTGTCTGGCCCAAAAAGAAAGTCAGCAAACCGTTTTTTCTTTCCTTTGAACTCAAGCAGCCCAAGTACAAAACCGAAGTCCAATTGGACGGTCTGGGTGTTGGTGCCATCGAAGACTGGAAGAGCAATCATTATACGATTGCTCTTCTGGCCAGGCGCGTCAATCCGGATGACGCGCTCAGGCTTGCCTCTTACATTATGAAGCCAAAAGATGCGGTGCAGGTAAAAACGCGCGACCTGAGCGGCCTGTTCGACGTCACCATCAAAGGGGATGGAACGCTGGACAAAGGCATCAAGTTGGCCGCCAACATGCAGGCCGAAGGTCTGGTTATTAATGACCCGCAGCTCGGCACAATCAAGACCGCCAATGCTAGATCGGAAGGTCGAGTCACAATCGACAAACAAAAGATCGCCTGGCAGGAATTGTCTCTCAAATTACCGGGCATGCAATTGATGTCCAATGGTCATTTCAACCGATCGGACGGCAAGAGAGGCGACTATCAAACATCAATGACCGGAAGTGTCGAAGATCTTAAGGTCTTAAATAAGTTACTGAGCGCCCCTTCAGGACAAGGAAAGTCAGCGCAGTCGCCGCTTATGATGCTGGACGGCATTAATCCGGAAAGACTGACGGGCAAAGCCGAAGTGATCGTGACCATCGAGAATATCGACAATCGCACAGAAATCGAAAGTAAGTTCAATGCCGGCGGGTTGGCGCTGCGCGACATCCTTGAAGAGGCGGCGCCCGACAACGCCCGGTTTGCCATTATTGCCGGTGTGCCTGTGACCTCGTTTTTGAAAGGGGACATTCACGTCATACCGGGAGAGAAGCTGGAAGTGCGCTCCGCCCAGACCGACATCGTCGGCGGCAAAGTGACGATCGCAGGCGACACCGTGCTGAAAAGCAGAGTTTCAAACTATGTGCTGGAAGGAAACTCAATTGATTTAAGCAAAGTATCCGCCAATATGAATTCCTCCCCAGGTGCGCTTAAGGAATTGGCAACTCGTATTGCAGTTCCGCCGAAAACACATTTGCTTTTGCGTGGTCAGGCAGATCTCAAAGCCAAGCTTGAACGGCGCGGCTCGACAACCAGGCAAGATATCGACCTGATTTTGCACAACGCCGATTTCTACTTTAGCGACGGTTCGCTCAACATCAACAAATTGAACGGCAAAATCGGCGTCACCGATCGTGAGTTTGTTTTCGACAATGTAACAGGCACCATCGACGGTGGTCCGTTCTCTTTGAGCGGGCGGGTTCCCTATACAGGCACAGGCATGAATCTCGCCGTCGCCGGCGCGAAAGTCGATTTGGGCAAATTGACGCTAGCACTGCAAACTTTTAAAATGCAAATTCCGCAGATGGCCGGAATCACGGCCACCGGAAAAGTAAAGCAAGCCCAGATCAAGCTCACGGGCGCCCTTTCCAAACCGATCGTTGCCGGCACGGCCATCCCCGAGGATGTGCGTCTGGAATTGTCCGATCTCAAACGATTTATTCGCGCCACCGAAGGCTCGCTCAATTTAACCGGTGAGGTTCTCACTCTCAAAGACATGACTTTGACGACCAGGGGCGGCTCAGCGCAAGTCACAGCGCGCATCGCCGGAGTTCCTGGAGAGGCTAAGTTCCTGGAAGGAAGGATCAAGTCTCAGGGTCTCGACCTGGCTGATTTTGATGCCTGGATACACACAAAAGTTGTTCCCGAGCAGGTGCGCAAGGATTACGACAATATGTTGGCCACCTATTCCGTCGCCAAAGTGCACGGAAAAGTCTATGGAGACATTTTGCTCAAAGACAATCCGCACAGTGCTTTGCCGCGCTTCGACGGCGTCATCGGTCTTATGGATGTTGGATTCCGTGTTGAAGACGAGAAAATCGGGGTAAACCGGCTGAGCGGAGTTTTGGCCACATCCGGAGACGACTTGCTATTACAAGACATAGCCGGCTGGATTAATGGCAGTCAATTTCAGTCAGACGGTTATATCAGAAAGTTCCGATCGCCGGCTCCGGAGTTGAGTTGCGACATAAGAGGATCGCTGAATTCAGCCGAAATCAATCAATTGATTTCCACTTTCTCTCCGGCTAAAAAGGCCAGCCAGTTGAAATTTACCTGCCAGGGACCTCTGGACGTTCGCCTCAAAGCAAACGGCACCAGAGAAGAGATGAACGTCAGTTTTTCAGGACGCGCCAGTCAAAAGAGCAGCGTGAAACTCTACGGTCCGTTCGGCGTATTGCACCAGCCCACAGGCGAAGTGATGTCGCTGGACGGCGCCGTCACCATCCACCCGAAGGGTGTGACTGTCAACGATGCCCACCTATTTTGCAGCGAGTCGGTGCTCAATTTCAAAGGCGAGATCAAAGTCAAAGATGACAACAACGCCAATTTGCTAAAAGAACAAGTAATCAACCTGGCCATCATCACTCCCAATCCGCTGCCGGCCAGGCGGCTTCTGGCCGGGCTGGCGCCTCAGTTGGCGGAAGAACAGGTGTCTGGAACAATTAAGGTGGACGGAGCAATTGCCGGGCCGATGTCCAATCCGAAAATCAACGGAAATTTCGATCTTGTCGATGTTACCATCCCGAAAGTCCATCTTTCCCACGCCACAGGGCGCATGCTCAGCCGCGATCCGTATGATCCTCGCTCCCAGGCTGCTCCTATAAATGCGCACGTCGAGATGAGCGAGTTAGAGGTGAAAGGCATCAAAGTAACGGATGTTTCCGGCGAGATGAGTTTTAAGCCGTCCTCCGGTGAAGACAAACTGCCCAAGATCCGTCTCGCCAACATGAAGGTAAAAGCCGGCGGTGGCAACATCAATCTCAATGCCTGGCTGGATCCGGAGACGGAGAAATTCGGCGCCAAATCCGATTTCAAAGGCGTAGATCTGAGTGTGATCGCTACAGGATTGTTCGGACACCCGGGGGAATTGACCGGCACCGCAGATGGTGACCTGCTTTTAAAATCTCAAGGCTCGGACAAAGACGAGATGATTCGCAATCTGAACGGCACCGGAAAGTTCCACATCAAAAACGGCGTCCTTGCCCGTTTTGGACGCCTGCAAACCAGGCTGACGCAAGCCAATGTTCTGAAATCGGGAGTATTGGGCTTTAATCTCAACAATCTTTTGCAGAGCGTGGTGCCTGTAAGAACCGGCGAATTTAAAGAATTGATTGGTAGCTATGCTATTGCCAGAGGCATGCTGGCCTTTACGGAGCTGAAATACAACGGCGAAGACATGCGGCTCTGGGGTGGGGGCACGGCCAACCTTGCGGACGGCAAAGTGAATATGGAAATTGCCGGCACATTGCCTCGCGTCACATCCAGTGTGTTGCGAGGTCCACTGGGCCATGTTTCGCGCGGCATCACGATCCAAAAATTGCTCAACGCAGTAACCTTCAATAAGCTTGAAAAACTGCCCTCGTTGCCTGTATTAGGCGATCTGGCCGGCGACAAACCACGCACTTTCACCTTCAAGATGTCGGCCCCTCTTGACGAGCCAAATGTGCTTGCCCAGTCAATTGAGAAATCCTTCAAATGGCTGCCCAGCAAACCTTTGCAATCCGCACACCCGGTGCCAGGCATCGACACCAAGTTGCTGGAAGCGAAAGCCAATTGATTTGCACCTGATCTGGTGGCGCCACCTGATTTGGCGGCACAGTCCGATAATATCCATGCCACCTGATATGGTGGCAAATTCAAAGCATTTGCTTGACTCTTGACCAAGCCGGAGTATGATATACCTCAGACATACGATCTCCACTGACACATATCCGGCAATTCGAATATTCGAATTGCCCTTTCCATCCACGTCAAAAGGTGATGAGGCACGATGCATGCGGCGCCACCACATTTGGTGCCATCTGGCACGTCCGAAGATAGGCGTATCAACGCCTGTCTGAATTCATACATTGATTTCGTGCGCTCTGAAAAATCCTTGTCGGTCAATACGCAAATGGCTTATCAGCGCGATTTGCTGTCGTTCGTCAACTGGCAAAGGCAACGCCGATCGAACGAAGGTTCGAGTTCTTTATCGCCTCCGACCAGCCGTCAGGATGTGCAGCGCTACGTTGGTTACTTGAGACAAAGCGGTCAAAAGACCAGTTCGATCATCAGGGCTATAGCAAGCCTGAGAGGCTGGTTTGCCTGGCAAAAGACCTCAGGTCTGATCAAAGAAGACCCATTAGAGGCCATGTTGAATCCGGTGCGCTCGAAAAAGTTGCCGGCTGTCCTGAGCAAGGACGAAGTGATTAAGATGATCGAATCGTCTCAAACATGGCGCGACAGGCTGATGGTAGAACTGCTCTACGGAGCCGGTCTGAGAGTTTCAGAACTGGTGGGACTGGATGTGAAGGACGTCAATTTATCGCAGAGTTATGTTCGTTGCCTGGGCAAAGGCTCAAAAGAAAGAATCGTTCCGATCGGACGCCAGGCCCTCGTATCAATTCATTCATACTTGAATGAATTGAATGATGACGCATCCTGCCCGGACAAAACAGCTCAGGCTTCCGACAAAAAAGCGGCAAAAGCAAAATCTATGCAGCAATATAAGCAGGTTGCCTGCCCGCTTTTCCGCGATCGAACCGGCAATCGCCTGTCGCGCCTGGTAGTGTGGCAGGTTGTTAAGCGTCTTGCCAAAAAGGCCGGCGTCGAAAAAGCGCTCTCGCCGCACACGCTCAGGCACAGCTTTGCCACGCATTTGATTGAAAACGGTGCCGACCTCAGATCTGTGCAAGAACTGCTTGGACACGCCAATATCGTCACCACTCAGCTCTATACGCATGTCAGCCGGGGGCACCTTCGCAAAGCCTACAATCAGGCTCAAGGCGCATTTGTCAGTGAGGGACCAGCCGATTTCATCGGCGAGACAAATGCAAAGATGGAGGAAATTTAATTCCGGGGCGATTACCTCAGGCATATATAGAGATAAACTTAGATTCAGTTGCTCCGGGGCGACCTACGGGTGCGAGCAGCAACAGTAAGAGCAGAATCAGACCGAGTCTTTGTGAGCCAATCCCAGAGTCTAATTGCTTAAGAGCAGAAGGTCTCCGAGAGCTTATCCGGTACCGATGCCCATAGAGGCATCCTGAAAAACCGCCTCAAATACAAGTCGATACTTATATCAAGGTCACATCTTAATGAGTCGAAATGCCAAGGTAGAGGGCACCAAGATTGCCCAGGCCGCCAAGGATCTCAACGTTACGTCAGTAACCATCAGGCGGTACATCACTGAATTCAACATTGAAACCACATCGGACGAAAACGGCATCAAGGTTTTGCCGGATATGGCGATGGAAGAACTGCAGAAAATCCGCGAACTAAAAGAAGAAGGACTGACCAATCCTCAGGTCCTGGAAAAGCTGGAAGAGATGCGCTCGTCGGACCGCAAACCGGCAAAGGCGAAAGCCAAAGCCAAGGCTGCAACCAAAGCCAAACCGGAACCGGAAATCGAAGCAGAGGAAGAAGAAAAGCCTGCCGCGCGCGTCAAGGAAAAAGAAAAAGAGACCAAGCGTCCCGTCAAGCGCGTAACTAAAGTCAAAGAAGCACCGCCTGAAGACAAAGACGAAGAGGATGAGGTCTCCGAAGAAGAAAAAGCCGATACTGAAGGAGATGCCGACGGCAGTCAAGGCGAAAGCGAAAGCGGAGAAGGCAAGCCCAAACATTCACTTACGTGCCAGACCTGCGGAAAAGTGTTCGAACACATGAATCCGCGCCTGCGTGATTGCCTGGACTGCTATAGAGCCAAGCGCAAAGAAAGAAGACGGGGCGGCGCAGAACGTCATAAAAACGTCATTCAACACCCGTTGGCCCAGCAAGCTGCCAGCCGCCAGGCCCAGCAGACTTCCGCAAATGGTGCAACAGAGCAGGAAAGATTCACGGAAGAAGCTCCTAAGCGCGCTCCACAAAGAGACAGAGAACGCGACAGAGACAGAGGAGACAGAGACAGAAGCGATAGAACTGAAAGAGAACCGGCAGCCGCTGTTTCGCAGGCCTACATCGCAGCGCCTGCCGCTCAATCGCAAGTGGTGGCACAGGGTCTTCAACGCACTGTCAGAAATTACCGAAAGGCAATTGAAGAAACCCGCAATATCACTGGCTCTCTTAAGCGCCGCCTCGAGCGCCCGGACCTTCCGGAAGGTGAAAGACGATGGCTGGAGCAGATTTATGCTTATCAGTTGATCTTGCACCAGGGATGGCGCCACCTCGCCGAGTACAAAGCTGCTACCCAGCAACAAGGTAAGGGTCCGGGCAGTTCCAGCCCGTCACCACTGGCAATCGACGACTAATATCGTTTCTCAAGAGAATTGACCGATTCGGACTTGACGCACATACAAAAGTATGTATAATGTTGGTATAGGAATACCGCTTCATGTACTGCTCAAGGTATCGCGAAGCTGCCTATGCGCGAGTGTCCTCCCGGGGCCCTCGCGTCGGGAAGGCAGGTGCGTGTAAGCTCGAATGGGCAGTTACTCGTGTTGGAACAAAATCGTTTCACGAATTTCCTGTGCATAAAAACTAAAACGGATCGGGCATATTCAATCCTGGTTTTGGACCGACCGGACTTTCAAATATCTGATTGGGACCGGCAGCTGGTGCAGGACCTGGCAAAAGCGGCTGTCCTGAATTAAGGGCGGGCACCGTCGGCGATGTCAGTCCAGGCGGTAAATTGCTGGGAGCAAAACCGGTAGGCGGCGGCGACATGTGAGTGAGATCGAGCGAGCGATTGAGGCGCACTGCCAGTATCTCTCCTTTCTCCAATTTGAACTCCGAGCCTTTTATTCGGGGCGCAGGTTTCATGCCTATCAATCGACCGCTCAAAGTGCGACCGACCATACCTAAAGAGCTCATCGCCGCCTTAGGGTAATAACTGGCTGCCTGTGCGGCATTTGACTTGCGAGGGTTTTGCGTTTCATCCATATTGGGATTGTGCACCAGAAATCCACTTATAGGCGTATTGCTTCCGTCCGGAAAAACTATCGTTTGCAAATTCACTTGCAGATTGCCTGGATGCCCCATGCCTGTGTTTCTCGACGGGACAACATTGATTACCGCCCCAACGATTCTTGAGTGACGGGGAACAACTTCGACGCCGTTTCTGAAATAGCCGTCTTCCAGGCGAATGGAAAAAATGTCGCCTCTTTTGTTTTTTCCGGAGGAAAGACTGTCCTCCAGAACGCCCGAAAAGAGTGTTCCGATCGGCACACGCGTATTGCCTGCCGTCTTCCAGATATTGGCTCCGACACTGCCTGCCGTCATACCCCTGGGAGAAAGCGGATAGCTGCTCTTACTGCTGTCCGGGATTTGTCCTGGCATGTTTTGCAGCCCTTGAGCCAGGACAGGCGCTAAGGAAAGTAAGAGTGCTGCAAGAAGAATATTGCGAAAACTGGCTGCCACTGCCGATTGCCTCGTATGCCCCAGCTAAATTGTATTCGTTTTACTTTCAGTTAGCAAAGAATGCCATGATCAAAAGTTTAGTTGATTGCAAGAAATGCTGCCTGTGTGACGATTTCGCAATAGTGACGGGCAGCAAAAGCGGGCTATTTGCACAGTGCAGGGGCGCCGACGGTTGCACATGCTAAAATTCTCGGTCCGGCTCTTCAGCCGGTTCATATTACTGCCTCACCTTGCCTGCAAAGCAGGACGCGAATGACCATAAGGGGGATTCAACTTGGCACGCAAAGAAAAAGAAGAAAAGTACGAAGTTACTTACATCGTAAGGCCCAATATCGACGAAGAAGCTGTCGATAAAGTGGCTGCTCAAGTAGACGAATACATCAAGAACCTGGGTGGAAACATCGAGCTGACCGAGAAAAAGGGTCGCCGTCGCCTGGCGTACGAAGTGAAAAAGATGAGAGACGGCTATTACGTCTACACAGTCTTCACCATCAAGACCGATCAAATCACCACCATTAAGCGCATGATGACCCTTTCTGAAGACATCATCCGTTTCTTGATCGTTGTCTTTGAAGAATCCCAAACGCCGGTAATGACTTAATTACCGCTGTCCATAGAAGCGTCTTTTTCCCAGTCTGACCTGAGGACTAGCTGATGAGCCTAAGCAAAATAGTTGTCTCCGGACGCGTCATCCGTGCTCCCGAGAAGCGTTTCACACCATCGACAAATATTGCAGTCACGGAATTTTCGATTGCCGTTGAGTCTCCTCCCAGAGACGGGCAAACCGAAACCACGCCGGTCAAAGTAATAACCTGGCGTGATCTGGCAGAGCGCTGCTCGACAGAAGTCCGCAAAGGCGACCTGGTCGCCGTTGACGGACGCCTGCAAATCAACAACTACCAGTCTCAAGACGGTCAAAAACGTCGTGAGGTGGAAGTCGATGCAGTCAATGTCGAGAATCTCTCCAACCTGACCGGCTCGCAAGGCACATTCTCGGAAGACAAGAGTGAAGCGACGCTTGCCAAAGCCGGCGTTAAAGGCAGTCAAAAAGCCAAGCCCGCAGGCGATACAGACGATCTGGACGCAATCTTTGCATCCGACGACGAAATCCCGTTTTAAGTACTGCCCGAAAGTCGGACTTTACAAGTCTCCACACGAAATTATTGATAAAGGAACTGAGAAATGAGAATGAATCAAGACGGACCGCCCCGCCGCCGCAAGACCTGCGGTTTTTGTGCCGACAAGGTCGATCATATTGATTACAAAGACCCCAATCGTCTGAAGAAATTCGTCACTGAAAGAGGCAAAATCTTGCCCAGACGAATTTCGGGCAATTGCGCCTCGCACCAGAGAAATCTTACTGTCGCCATCAAACGCGCCAGAGACATTGCCCTTATGGCTTACACCGCTGACGGTTAAGTCCCGAACAGTTCAAAATGCCAACGAATGAGCACGTTGTAATGTAGTGTAGAATCGTTGGCACGCGCCGAAGTGGTGAAATGGCAAACACGCTACGTTCAGGGCGTAGTGCTCGCAAGGGCTTGTGGGTTCAAGTCCCACCTTCGGCAAATTTTTGTATGCCAAATATACGGTCAGAGTCCAACAAAATCGGTCCTAACAACAAGGAGAACGCTTGAGCATAGATAAAGGTGACGTTCGTCGGCCCAATGATCCCAGACGAGAACTACCGCTCCTCAACGAGCGCATTCGGGACAGAGAGGTGCGGCTGATCGATGAAGAAGGAAACCAGCTGGGAATCGTTCCGACTAGAGAAGCCTTGAACACGGCCCGCGACAAGGGCCTCGATCTTTTTCTCGTGCAACCAGACGCCAATCCTCCTGTTGCCCGGATTATGGACTACGGCCGCCATAAGTTCGATCTGCAAAAGAAAGAGCGTGAAACAAAGAAAAAGCATCATATCGTCGATGTAAAAGAGATAAAGATGCGCTACAAAATCGAAGACCACGACTATCAGGTCAAGCTTCGAAACGCTCAGAAATTCCTCAATGACGGAGATAAGATCAAAGTCATCATCATGCTGCGCGGTCGCGAAATGCAGCACTCCAGAATGGCTATAGACTTGATGAATCGTTTCTCAAATGAAGTAAAAGATTTAGCAATCATTGACAGGGAGCCACGTTTGGAGGGCAAGAGTGTTATCATGATTCTCTCTGCAATTCCACAGCGAGGCAAACCTCAGCCTGTGGAAAAGCCGGACCCCAAATCAGGGGTGTAATTCACTGTCCGCTTAGATTTCCGAAAATTTCTCGATAATCTCCGCAATCGAGCGCCAGTGAAACGTTAGCCGGAACCGGCAAAACGTAACTCGTATCCACCAATTAGAAAGAAAAGGGTCACTGGCAATGCCTAAGATGAAGACCAATAAGGCGGCTGCCCGCCGGTTCAAAGTAACCGGTACAGGCAAAATCCTGCGCCGCCAATCCGGCAAGCGCCACATCAACGAATGGATGTCGGCAAATGTCAAGCGCAGACTGAGAGGTTGGACGCCTCTGGATAAGACTCAAGATGACAACATCCGTGAGTGTTTTCCGTACCTCAAGTACCTTAAGTAACAAGTTACCGATCGCATCTCCTGAAGGAACGAGCGAGCGCCTTGCATAAGGAAGTCTCCTCTCCGATGGCGGGTTTCGCGCTTCCGGCTTCATGCCAAGAAGCACCTTCCTTCAGGACACACTACACAAACCCTGAGCCCATCAGTGGGCCAAGAAGGAGATAGAAATGGCCAGAGTAAAACGTGGAAATGTGCTGCAAAAACGGCACAAGAAGATCCTCAAGTACGCAAAAGGTTTTCGCGGCTCGAAATCGAAACTTTTCATAGCCGCCAATCAAGCAATCATGCGCGCCTGGCGCAATGCATTTGCCGACAGAAGAAAACGCAAACGTGATTTCAGACGCCTCTGGATCACGCGCATCAATGCCGGCACCCGTCAAAATGGACTGAGCTA
>JADZFV010000081.1 GCA_020854255.1 Candidatus Melainabacteria bacterium
CACGTCCCGGCATGAATTTTGGCTTTCCATATCGTTATGGTCTGAATGTCAAAGATCCTGAGTTTGGTTTGAAAAGGCCCGACGATGCCGACTTCACGCCCTGCCGCGTTGAGCTTGGACCTCACGTTGCAGCGCTCGGAATGCGCTTTTACACAGGCGACATGTTTCCTCCGGAATATAAAAATCAAATTTTCATCGCCGAGCACGGATCATGGAATCGTACCAGACCACTGGGTTATCGCGTTACATGCGTGAAATTTCCGCCCGGCAAAGATCCTGTCTACGAAGTATTTGCCGAAGGGTTTCTCAACGAGACGGGCATTCCATTTGGAAGACCGGCAGATATTTGCCAGATGTCCGATGGCTCTTTGCTCGTCTCCGACGATTTCGGCAATACTGTCTATCGAATTAGCTACAAAAAATAGTCCGGCGCTTGCCTGTCCACAAAAACGCGCGATGTTGAGAGTTGTGTGCCACTTGTATACATTTGGACGCGCTCACTGAAGTAAAAGATGAAAATGTGTACAATCTCATCTGCAAAAGTGGGGTGCATTGTATCGCTTGAGAACCGCGGGCGACTTTACATCTTCTTAGCATTCCCTGGGAAACATGTTCTGCACTACCGGCGTCATTTCCCTCTATGGTGAAACGCGGTTTTAGTTCTGGAGGATTTCGAATGCGTCGTGCACAAGTCTTTGCTATGGCGGCCCTTTTTCTGGCTCTGCAACCCGGGTTGATGGTTCCGCCGGCAGCGGCCAACGACATCGCTAATTGGCTCGGTGGCTTAACTGGATTTACCGATGTCGACAGCCGGCAAGTGCAAATCGAAAGACGCATCAGAGATGCAATTACGTCTGGACGTCTGACTTGGGCTGAGGGCGACGCTTATTTAAAGCAACTTGCTCAAATCGAAAAAGCTGAAGCAGACTTCAAAGTTTCCGACAACAAATTGTCGACATGGGAAAGCATGCGTCTTTCCATGGATCTCGACAAGCTCAGCCGCGATCTTGAAACACATATGCGCGACCGCAGCTCGGGCGCGGTCGACATTGATGCCATGCAATCCGATGTGCTGAAGCGCTTGACCGACGGCTTGTCTTCAAAAAGATTGACGCAGCAGGAGTATGACGATCTCAAATACGATTTTGATCGGTCTGCTGCATTGGAAGCGCTTTACCGCCAATCAGACAATAAATTGGATTACGATGAAACGTTGAAAGTGGCACTAGACCTCGATCGCTTGAGCACCAGGTTGGAACGCACACTTCACGAAAGAGATTTTCCCATCGGTAATGCCGATGCGCGCCAGGCCGAGCTGGATAAGAAGATCGCCGACGGTCTCAACTCCGGGAAATTGACCTCTCAGGAAGCGCAACAGTTGCGCCTGGAGTTTAATCGCATCGCCGACCGTGAAGCAGCCTTGAAAGCATCGGGTCGTTCTATTTCAGCAGACGATCGCCTGTCACTTCTAATTGATTTGGAAAGGCTCAATACTCAGATTGAATTGAAATTGAACAACACCGAAATGGCAACGGGCAGTTCTACACAGGTCCTTGCCTGGCGCCAGCAGATTGAAACGCTCATCTCCGATTCACTTGCACAGGGTCGATTGACTCCACTGGAAGCACAGCAATTCAAAACCAATCTCGAGCGAATTCAAGTATTGATTCGTGATATGCAAGCTGATGGACAACTGATTCCGTTTGAACAGCAAACAATCTCCGTTGAGTATTCAATGCTCAATACCCGTATAAATCGCATGATGATTGGACGTACCAATGTGTGGCCCGGTATCACCGGACGCCTTGCGGATATCGAGCAGCGGATCAATGATTCCGCGGCAAGCCGAAGATTGACCGATGCTGAGGCGACAGCATTGCGCGCAGACTTGCAGCGCATTAAAGAAACTGCCGTGAGCACAAGAAGAACAGACGGTACATTTACGCTCGACAGCTCGCTGGCAATCGCAAGCGAGCTGGAGAGATTGAGTGGTCGTGTCACGCAAAGTTTGCACGATCGCACTGAGATTGCGGTCGACCTCGATCAAAGACGACAGGCTCTCGACAAACAGATCGCAGATGGTGTTTTTGACGGAACTTTGACCTTGACCGAAGCGCGCGAGTTGGATTCGGAAGGCGATCGTATTGCCCGTAAGGAAGCCGAGTTCCGTGCTTCGCAAAACGGTTTGAGTTATCGAGAAAAACTGGCTCTGACCTACGATCTCGAACAACTGGCAACCAGAGTGGACGAACAGATCCGTGACAGCGAGAAAGAGCCGATCAATCTTTCCACCCAGAAATCAATTATAGATAAGCAAGTTGTTGCTGCAAGCATCAACGGGCGTCTTACCAGTGAAGAGGCGCGGTCGATTAAAGCAGAAAAGGACAGGTTGAATGCGCTCGAGCTACAATGCCGCTCGTCGGACGGAAGGCTGACTGCAGGCGAAAGCATATTGATTGTCTCTGAATGGGACAAGCTGCGCCGTGATGTGAAGAGACAAACTCAAGACAAAGAGCGAGATCTTTCTGACATCGATGTCCGTCAAGCTCAAATCTCCAGGCGCATTGCAGAGGGCATAGCGACCGGGCGCATAACAGCTCGAGAAGCGGATAAGCTGGGCAAGATATTCGACAACATTGTCGCGCAAGAAGCTCAATTTCGCGCTGACGGCGGCTTGAGTTATGGTGAAAGCCTGACTCTGGGAATCAGCCTGGAACAACTGACGCGCCAGGTGGAAAATGCAATTGCCAACGGCCGCATCAATTTGCCGGACGTAGATACAAAACAGAGAGACATTGATGTAGAACTCGCCACTGCCGTCGCATCAGGACGTCTGGCGTTGAGAGATGCGCAAAATTTCCGCACCGAACTCGATCGCATCAATGCCCTTGAAGTATCCTACCGCCAATCCGGAGGAGGCATAAGCATGAGTGAAACGCAAATGCTTTTGACCGAACTGGATAGATTGCAAGCGACAGTTGACGCTCGTCTCAAAGATAGCAAACCGGTCTGGACCGGCGTCGATGGACGCCGCAGAGAGATCAACACTCTCATCACTTCGCTCCAACAAAGCAGGAAGCTGAAGCCTGAGGAAATTTTCAGATTCAAGACTGAATTGAATCGCATCGCTCAAGCTGAAAGTGCATTTCAGGCATCAGGTGGAGCAATCGATCTGGCTGAGACTGTTTCACTGGTAAACGATCTCGATCTGCTCAAGCGCCGCATCGATAATCGCACCGGCAACATCAGCGTCAATCTCGCCTGGGATGACATCGATGGGCGTCAGGCCGATCTGGACAGGCGTATCAACAGAGCATTAATGCGCCACATGATCACGCCGGTTGAAGCGGCAAAATTGAAGACCGAATTTGCCAAAATCCATCAGGCCGAAACGATCTTCAAAGCCAATGACGGATCGCTGAGCTATTTCGAGAAAATGGCATTGGCCGGTCAACTCGACAAGTTGAGCCGCCGCCTGCCACAAAGAATCGAAGACTAGGAAATGTATTAGCTGATCCTAGTATGATTCCACAAAAAAATGGTCGATTTTAAGTTGACACGCATACAAATGTATGCATAATGGAGATATAGGAATATTGCTTCTCGCACTGCCTAGATAGGGCGCCGTTGCGAAGCTCCCCTATGCGCGAGGTAGCCCGGGGCCCTCGCGTTAGATTGGGAGTTGCGTGCGGGCGCCAATGGGCAGGTACTCGTATTGGTGCGAAATCGCCCAACCGATCAAATTCCCTGTGAGGCAGTACTAGTCGGCTGAGCTTCTGCGACGTTTATCGGAGCCTAAAATGCGTTTGCGCATGCGCACTGATTGTGGTGTCACTTCCATGAGCTCATCGGGCTCGATGTACTCCAGGCATTTTTCCAGGTTCATTTCAATCGGTGCTTGCAATGTCACCATCACGTCGCTGTTCGAGCTGCGCATGTTGGTGAGTTTTTTTGTCTTGCAAACATTGATATCGAGATCTTGCGAGCGGGAATTTTCACCCACGATCATGCCGCCATATACTTTGACGCCGGGTGTGATGAAGAAAACGCCTCGATCTTCTGCTTGTGCAAGAGCATATGCAGTGACGACACCTTCTTCCCAGGCGACCAGAACACCATTGCGCTGACGGGCGATTTCGCCGCACCATGGGCGGTATTCACTGAATGCATGGTTCATGACGCCATTGCCTTTGGTGAGGCGCAGGAATTCGCTTCTGAATCCGATCAACCCTCTTGTGGGGATGACGAATTCCAATAAAGACTGATTGCCTTCTACTTTCATATTGAGCAATTCCGCTTTGCGCGGTCCGAGTTCTTGCATGACGGCGCCGGTGAAGTCTTCCGGCACGTCGATGAAGAGTCTTTCAAAGGGTTCGTTATCCTGTCCGTTGATGGACTTGATGATTACTTCCGGTCTGGAGACTTGGAACTCATACCCTTCTCTGCGCATCGTTTCAATCAAGATGCCCAGGTGAAGTTCGCCGCGTCCACTGACGATAAATGTATCCGTGCTGTCGGTTTCATCCACGCGCAGGCTGACGTTGGTTTCCAATTCGTGCAGCAAACGTGCTTTGATTTGGCGCGAAGTGACGAATTTGCCTTCTTGTCCGGCAAAGGGGCTGTCGTTGACGATGAATGCCATTTTCATGGTCGGTTCATCGATTTTGATGCGCGACATCGGCAGTGAAACATCAACGTTGCCGATAGTGTCGCCGACGTTTGCTGTTGCAAAACCGGCAATTGCCACCATCTGTCCGGCTTGAGCCTGACTGGCCTCGATGCGTTTGAGACCGTGAAAAGTGAAAAGCTTCGAGATTTTTCCTTTCACTACCGAGCCGTCTTCCTTCATCAAGGCAACTTGCTCGTTATCTTTCACGCGACCGTTGTAGACGCGTCCGATTACTATACGACCGAGATAGTCGTTGTAATCGAGGATGGTTACTTGCATTTGCAGGGGAGCTTCCGGATTGCCGATTGGCGGCGGGCAATGCTCGACCATGAGGTCCAGAAGCGGGGTCAAATTTTGACCTTCGATTTCGGGATCTTTAGTGGCGATGCCTTTGACGCCGGAGGCAAAGATATAAGGAAAATCGAGCTGCTCGCCTGAGGCGCCGAGTTCGACGAACAAATCAAATACTTTGTCGACCGCGATATGCGGGTCGATATTGGGGCGGTCGATTTTGTTGATAACGACAATTGGGCGCAGCCCGCGCTCGAGAGCCTTTCTGAGCACGAAGCGGGTTTGCGGCATCGGACCTTCGCCGGCGTCGACAACCAGAAGGCAGCTGTCCACCATACCCAGGATGCGCTCCACTTCACCTCCGAAGTCGGCGTGTCCGGGCGTATCGACGATGTTGATCAGATAGTCTTTGTACTTTACGGCAGTGGTTTTTGCCAGAATTGTGATGCCGCGCTCGCGCTCGAGATCGTTTGAATCCATGACGCAATCGACGACTTCTTGATTGTCGCGGAAAACGCCTGTCTGGCGAAGGAAGCCATCGACTAAAGTGGTTTTGCCGTGGTCGACGTGGGCGATGATGGCGATATTGCGGATGTGAGCCATCGCCTCACACATTTCGGCTTCAGAGACGACCGCAGCCTTTTCCGGGGCACCTTGCATGTTATCGACTGATTGGGTTTCGGGTTTGTCCATGGTTGCTGAATTCATGTTTCCTTTAGTCGTCCTTGGGCGATCGGGCTTTGTTTTTCTCGGTTTGTTTTAGCCGGGAATCCCGGAAATATCTGTGGTACTCGGTGTATTCTGTTTGTGTACTTGGTTGATTTAGTCGCAGGCTTTGACGGGCTTTGTCCGGTTTTTCCGATTCGTTATCTGAAAGTGTTGAAACGGTCTTGTCCGATAAGACTCTCGGGACTGTCGGCACTGTGATCAGAAGCCATGCCGGCGGCTATCTTGTGTATCAGCCGGAATTGGACATCAACCTTCTTTGTCAGGCCCGCGGGCGGCTGAAGAAGGAGGGCGTCTCCATCGTGACTGGAGACCGGGTTACTCTCGATGAAGTCGATCCGGAGAAAGGGAAAGGCGTCATCACGAGTTGTCTGGAAAGAGAAAATACTCTCAGTCGGCCACTTCTCGCCAACGTAGACCAGGTGATCATTGTACAGGCCATACATCAGCCCGATTGGAACGCCCTTGTCTGCGACCGCTATCTGGTGCATTTCCAGCTTGAGGTGCGGTCTTCGGTGCCTGTGCTCTGCTTTAATAAGAGCGATCTGGCGTCTGAAGAGGACAAGAAGACTTTACGAAGTATTTATGAACCGCTTGGCTACTTGGTTACAATTGTCTCTGCCGAAACTGACGAAGGGCTAAACGGGCTGGCAAAATTGCTCATTGCCAAGACGACTGTCTTTGCCGGACCGTCCGGGGTCGGAAAGTCCAGTTTGCTCAATCGGCTCGAACCTGAATTGCGTCTAAAGATAGGCGTCATGGACAACGATTTCGGGGTCGGGCGGCACACCACCACATACAGTGAGCTCTATCGCATATCGAAAAGGCAATTACGGTTGCTCGGTGTCAGTGAAGAAAGCGTCGCCTGGGTGGCCGACACGCCGGGCTTCGGACTCTCGGAGTTTAAGCATCCGGAGCCGCTTGATGTAGTATGGCAATTTCCCGATCTGGCCAAGTTCGCCGTTGAATGCAAATACTCCGACTGCACGCATCTCGTCGAGCAGGGGTGCAATGTGCTCGCCAATTTAGAGCAAATAGATCCGATTCGCTTCGTCAATTACTCTATTATGGTCAAAGAGTCTCAAAGTGAGAAATCCATTCTCAGGGACACGTCAAAAAAGGTGGAGTCGGCGGTCAAATCAGTAGGGGGCAGAGAGGGCAAAGCGGTGCATGTGCCGCTTTTGTCTGGCCGCTATCGAAGTAAAGCGAAAAATACCGAGCGCCAGCAATTGAAGCGTTCGGCAAATTTGGTCGAGGACGAAGATGAGATTGATTTTGACGAAACATCGAATTTTGACAGTTCATCAGGTTCTTCCAAACATCAATCAGAGGAAACATAGGCAGCATGACTGAGAAGTCACCATTAGTTTTTCCGCGTGGTTTTGTCTGGGGGGCAGCTACTGCTGCATATCAAATCGAAGGTGCGGCGAAAGCAGACGGGCGAGGCGAATCGATTTGGGATCGCTTTTCCCATACGGAGGGCAAGACCTTCAACGGCGACACGGGCGATGTCGCTTGCGACCACTATCACCGCTTTGCCGAAGACGTAGCCTTAATGAAGGATATGGGCTTGAGAGCTTATCGCTTCTCGATTGCCTGGCCGCGAGTAATGCCAAACGGTCGGGGTTCTATAAATTGGCTTGGTCTGGATTTTTACGATCGCCTGGTAGACGCTCTTTTATCGGTTGGAATTGAACCTTACGCCACTCTCTATCACTGGGATTTGCCGCAGCCTTTGCAGGCAATCGGTGGTTGGACAAATCGAGACGTGACCGGTTATTTTGCTGATTATGCGGCAGTTATGGCGAAGCGCCTGGGCGATAGAGTCAAGCATTGGATGACCATAAATGAACCGTGGGTAGTGGCGGTGCTCGGCAACCTGACCGGCGAGCATGCGCCCGGACACAAGGATAAAATGACGGCAATCAAAGTGGGGCACCACTTGCTGGTCGGGCACGGGAGAGCCCTCGAAACCATAAAACACAGCCGTCCGGATGCGAAGGTAGGAATTACCCTCAGTCTTTCGCCGGTTGAACCGGAGACCGATTCGGCCGATGACAGGCTGATTGCCGAGCATCGCTACCAGGTTTCGGCCGGGCTCTTTCTGAACCCATTGTTGACAGGTGCCTACCCGTCCGAGTGCTATCCGGAGTTCGGTGAGGCGATTGCGGTAATTCATCCAGGCGACATGGCTTTGATATCGCGGCGCATGGATTTTCTCGGCGTGCAGTATTATTTCCGGGTGGTCACAGGCCGGCGTGGTGACGTCAGCAGTGTAACCGGTTCGAAGTACACTGAGATGGGCTGGGAAGTCTGTCCAGGCGCACTGGAGAGGCTTCTGGTGCGGATGAATCAGGACTATGATCTGCCGCCGATTTATATTACCGAAAATGGGGCCGCATTCAACGATAAGGTCACCAAAGACGGGCGAGTTCACGATCAGGAGCGTATCGAGTATTTTCGTGAACACCTTCATGCCGTTTTTCGTGCATGGCAGCAGAAAGTGCCTGTTAAGGGCTATTTCGCGTGGTCTTTGCTGGACAATTTTGAGTGGGCGCAGGGTTATTCGAAACGGTTTGGGCTTGTGCATGTCGACTACAAAACCCAGAAGCGGATCGTAAAGGACAGTGGACATTGGTACAGCCGTGTATCGAGAAGAGGAGAGCTGGATCTCCTATAGGCGCGTAAACGCGCTTGCGGTCTCTTTCTGCAGATGTCTTGAGTGGAGGGGCAATGGCGAGCACCGCCGATAAAGTAGCAGTCGTAACAGGCGCCAACCGGGGAATTGGTCTCGAGGTCGCGCGCGAACTAGCCCGCGCCGGTTTCAAGGTCGTTCTCACTTGCCGCGACGAAAGCAAGGGCAAAAAAGTGCAGTCTCAGCTGCTTTCAGAAGGGTTGAACGTTGATGTTCGCGCTGTCGATGTCACCGAATCCGGTAGCATCAGAGATCTCGATCTTTACCTTCGAAAAAAGTACGGGCGTCTTGATGTTCTCGTCAACAATGCCGGAATCATGCTCGACCACTTTGAAGATGGGCAGCCTGTGATGAGCATTATCGATTGCGACCTGACCGAGGTTCGCAAGACGATGGAGACAAACGTATATGGCGCTATCTCGGTCATTAAGGAGCTTCTTCCTTTGATGAAGGAAAACCACTACGGGCGAATCGTCAACGTATCGTCAGGACTGGGGCAAATGTCTGAAATGGGTGCCGGATACGCCGGCTATCGTTTGTCGAAAGCGGCATTGAATGCGCTTACTTGCATGGTCGCCGATGAACTGACCAGCGAAAACATCATTGTTAATGCCTGCTGCCCAGGTTGGGTGCGCACAGACATGGGCGGCAAGCATGCCGCGCGCAGCGTAGAAGAGGGGGCGGACACGATCGTCTGGTTGTGCCAGGCTCAAGATGGTTCGCCATCCGGCAAGCTGTTCCGCGACAGAGAAGAACAACCATGGTAGACTAAGACGCAGGCAATGCGTTACTACGCGTTGATCGTTTGATTTTTTAAATTGGCGGAAAACTTCTGCCATGCTTCTGGATTGACTGTATTCTCAGGTAGTTTGCCGGAGAATGCTTCAATTAGCCCTTTTACCGCAAGCTCGTCCATGGCAGCGCGAGTTTCTCTGGTGGCGCTTCCGATATGCGGCGCCAGAACGACATTGTCGAGGGCAAGTAATCTTTTCGGCACCGACGGCTCGTGTTCAAAAACATCCAGACCGCAGCTGCCGATTTTTCTTTGTTCTAATGCGTCAATCAAAGCTTCCTCGTCAATCACCGCGCCGCGAGATGTATTTACCAGCACGCAATGGGGCTGCATCAAGGCAATTTCTTCACGGCCTATCAAATGACGCGTTTCCTTTCTGAGCGGACAGTTGACGCTGATGAAGTCGCCTCGTCGGCACAATTCATTCAATGAAACGCGCGTTGCATCAAATTTTTTCTTCAATTCGTCATCGGTCTTTTTGTCGTCGCCTTTTCGTGTATATATGATGTTTAATCCAAAGGCGCGCGCTCTTTTGGCAACGGCTTTACCGATGCGGCCCATGCCGATGATGCCTAGAGTCTTTCCATTCAAATCGGCGCCCAGCATCAGCTCGCGCTTCCAACCGGTCCATTCGCCGCGTCTTACAAAACCGTCGGCTTCTACTATCCGTCTTGCTGACGCAAGAAGCATGCCAAAAACCAGGTCGGCTGTTGCATTGTCGAGTACGCCGGGGGTATTGGTAATGAGCACACCGGCATCGGTTGCCTCTGAGACATTGATGTTGTCGTACCCTACAGCCACATTCGCCACCAATTTCAATTGCGGTCGAAGTTGGAAAAGCTCGCCGTCCACCTTGTCGCCAAGGATGCAAACAAGAGCGTCTTTGCCTTCCAATCTCGCTTCCACATCCTTTCGCTCCATCGGTTCGTCTGATTCGTAAGCATCAACTTGCGCGAAATTCATGAGCGCGTCGGAAGCTCTTTGTGAGAGTTTGCCAGTGACGAAAACTTTCAAAGCCTTTGTAATTCTCTTTTTTGGAATGTGTGAGACGACGCGATGTGTTCGTTGATAATACTTTCGGTGGTTTCAATCTCTATCTGGGTTCGCTCATCGTCCCACCCGAGGCAGCTTCTCACCAGGCGAGCCACGCGCGGAATCGCTTCCAGGCACTGTACCTGGTGCACCAATCCCATACGCATGCGGCGGAAGAGCAGATCTTCAAGCAGCATCGCCGATTCATTGACGATGCAAAATGGTATTTCTGCCATAATCGGTGGGAAGTCCGGACAGACTCTGGCTGCCAATTCAGGCTCATTTTCCACAATGGTGAGAATTTGATCGGCATCTTTGCCATAACTGGCAATCAAGTGATCGATGGTGGCCGGTTCCAGTGAAAGTCCGCGTGCACGCGCTGAAATATGAGCGGTGCTTGAAAGAAAGTCTTGCCTGTCGAAAAATCCGCCCAGCATGATTTGCGGTGTTCTTGAACTCTTCGCAATGGTCGCCAATTCTGGGTGGTTGGCAAAAACTTTGCTCAACACCTCGTCAGCCATGATTCGGTAATTTGTCAGTTTGCCGCCCAGGAGCCCGACTACTTTGTAGGGTCCGACGTAAATCAAATGTTCGCGCGAAACACTGCCTGTCGCTTTGCCTGATTCCGAAGGAGGCGAGCCGACCAGGGGACGCAGACCGGCCCAGCTGGCAATCACATCGTCGCGAGTAATCCTGCTTGCGCCGGCGTATGCATTGACCACTGAGATCAAATAGTCGACTTCGTCGACATTTGCAAGCGGGTTGTCGTTGTCACCTGAATAGCTAGTGTCTGTAGTGCCAATCATGACGGCCCGCTGCCAGGGCACTACAAAAACGTATCGTCCGTCATTTGTGGGTAAAAACAGGGCCGAGTTGGTTTCGAAAGCCGACTGCGGGACCATAATATGAATGCCTTTGGCGGGCGAGCAGCGCGGCTGCCATGCCGGGTCAAGCATTTGCATCAATTTATCCGACCAGATGCCGGCCGCATTTATATATGCTCTGGCGCGTACTTCCATATCGCCGCCTGCGTAACAATCGTGACACTTAATTGCGACGAGCTTACCTTCTTCGACTCTAAAGCCGGTTACCTCTACGTAATTAACGGCCGTAGCACCCTGCCTGCAGGCGGCTTTAACCACTTCCATCACCAGTCGGGCGTCGTCTGTGATGCAATCGTGAAAACGCAGTCCGCCGACAATTTGCTCTCTGCTCAATCCGGGCGCGGTCTCCAGAACCTCTCTTTGTGAAAGCCTGGTGTGGCGATGATCCTTAATCACGTCCATACCCAAAAAGTCATACAAACTTAGCCCCAGCTCAGCTTTGAAGCCAAAAAAGCGCTTTTTTTTGAGGATGGGCAGCACGAATGAAAAGTCGCGAACCATATGAGGCGCAAGCTTTTCCAGTAGTGCTCTCTCATGAAGGAGCTGCCGGGTCAGTCCGAAATGCAATTGCTCCAAATAACGCAATCCACCATGTATGAGCTTTGTCGTTTTACTGGAGGTACCCGAGGCAAAGTCGCGCTTTTCCAGAAGAATTACAGACAAGCCGCGCGAAGCGGCATCCTGAGCGATTCCGGCGCCGACGACGCCGCCGCCGATCACGGCTACGTCGAATTCCTTTATCTGGGCTGTTTGTACTGCTTGACTACGGGGCTGCATTATCTGTCCGGGTTTTCTCTGGAGCGTTTTGGGAAATATTTCGTTTTGACGTTCTATTGTGACATGCCGGCATATGGTGAAGCGAGTGAAGCAAGTGGTTTCGGCAGAAGTGTGTCCGGCCCGCCATTTCAATCTCACAGTGTAAACGCTTGCGGGAGGCTGGTTTTGAGGATTCGATGTTTTGTGCGTACCTTATTTTTTGCCCATCTTGCCGTAAGCTGTGAGATCTGCAAGGTAAATTCAATCCCAATACTTTATTCTTTAGAACCGCCAATGCTGGCTGTGATGCGTGTGTATCCGCCGGCGGGTGGCAAGAAATGTTTAAAGCCCAGTCAGGTCGCATGCATTAAGACCGCTGCGCAAAAGAAATTGGTACTTATAACGATGAAAAATCTGATCACTAGTGGACTGTGTATATTACTGGCTGGCACTACCTGCGGTGCCCTGGCAGCGGAAAATCCGACACAGCCAGTGCTGCCTGGCGCGATTTCTAAAGATCTTGCCAAGGAAGTTGGAAGTATTCGTGTCAAGGAAGCCAACCAGGGACCAACGCCTGCCGGTATCGATCATTTGAATTCGCCGGGCACCGTCAATCAAATTCCCACCGTGCCGGAAGTGGCTCAAACTCCCGAAATGATGGAGAAGGTGCACAAGCTCGAGGCTGAAGGAGAAAAACTCTTCGGCGGCAACCTCGTCGACAAGGCTCTGATAAAGTGGCAGGAAGCCTACGGATTGTGCCTGGAGATGAAGTACCAGGAAGGACAGGGGCGAGCGCTGATCAATATGGCGCGTGTTTATCTCGCCAATGCCCACTATGTCAAGGCAAAATATTTGGCGGACAACGCCGTTGAAGTATTATTCGAGACTCAAAACAAAGCTGATCTCGGCAAGGCTCGTGTAGCGCTCGCCCAGGCATTTTTTGGTTTGGACAATCCGATTCTTGCCGGTCAACAGCTGGAGCTTGCTCTCAAGAACTATCAAGAAGTTGGAACCACCAATGCCAGAGACTCCGCGCAATTGACCTCAATTTGCGCGGGCGTACTTTTGAAGGTTGGCAAATTTAAAGAAGCCTTGATGTTCAATCAGGCGTCGGCAACATATCTCGAACAATGCGGCGAACTGCATGCGTCTCTGGCCAAGCGCATTGCTTCAGCCAATATAATGTTGAGCCTGGGTTTGTATACAGCAGCCCTTGAAGAAGCTGATCGTGCGCTTGTCACTGCAAAGAGCAGCAAGAATCCTGTCAGTATGCCGATAGCGCTTGCCTGTATGGCTAATTGCCAGTACGCGCTGGGTGACTATTCAAAGTCCTTAAAGACTTTCGAAGAAACCATTCGTGTGGCGGCGCAATTGCCGCCTAATGTCCAAATGCCGGACCTTTCCCGTGCCAATCTCGAACTCGGTTATGCGCACGCGCTGATTGCCTGTGGATATCTTGACCAGGCAAAGACTCACATTGAAGTATCCGTCCCCTTGTTTAAAAAGGGTTCGAGTGTTGCCGGACAAGCCCAGGCTGCAAACGCACTGGGCGTCATCGAAGAATCGCAAGGGCAGCATGAAAAAGCTGTCAGCAGCTTCCACCAGGCCATGGACTTGCAGGGCGTCATGAATCCGCGCAACGAAAGACTGCAACTGACAATCACGCAAAACCTTGCGACCGCTCTTTCCAGAGCCGGAAAAAACAGCGAAGCAAAATTATTGCTTGCTCAGTGCATGGGGCTTTTCACAAGATCGAAAAAACCATTCGAGGATGCAGTTCTGGAATGCAGAACCATGTTTTCTCTTGGTGAGGTTTTGCTGAAACTTGCTGATACGCAGGTCGCTCAAGCTCGTCTCAAGGATGCTGTGACTTTGGCCACAAGAATTCAGGACGATGCCACCCTGTGGCGTGCCTATACGCTGCTGGCCAAAATCGCCCAGAACGAGCCCCAGCCTGAAGTGCCTGTGACTGAGCTCTTGAAAAGCGCTCTTTCACACTTCCGTTCGCCGCAAGCCGGTGTTTTTCCTTCTCCGGAACGCTTGAACTATCCAACTACCCGCCAGGATCTCGGCGAGCAGTTGGTTGCCCTGCTTGCAAAGAACAAAATGTCCCAGGAAGCACTTCTTGCTGCAGAGCAACTGAAAGACGAATTATTTATCGTCGAATGGAATCGCCGCGGCGGCAGGGTCAAGCCGGAAGACGCAGATCTGTATGATGATTTGATGACGATGCGTGCGCACTTGCACGCCTGCGAAGATGGCAGCCCGCCCTCTTCCTTGACCAAAGAATGGCAAAAATGGATCGAGCGTTTTCGCAAGCTGGTTGAGGACAACCGAAGCCTGGCCAGGCTGATTGCTCCTCTACCTAACAGTGCAGAGCAGATTTTGGTCTCGATGAGAAATAACAAAGCCACCATGATCGACTACCTGGTAGGCGCAACGTCGTCGGTAGTCTTCACAATGGATGGAACAGGCCGTTTTTCAGCCAGTGTGATTCCAGTCGGCCAGTCACGCTTGAAAGAACAGGTAAACGCTCTGGTCAATGGAATGACCAGAACCGATGTCACTCAGGGCGGCGATCCGCAAGCGCACGAGCGTATGCTTTTAGCAACCCTCTACAGGGAGTTGATACCGCCGGCGGTGAGTGCCTGCTTGCCGGCTAACCCTGAACAAATGGTAGTGATCGTACCCGATGGTGTTTTGTATAACTTGCCATTCGCTGCTTTGATAGACGAAAAGGGCAAGTACATGATCGAGCGTCACACCCTGACCATGGCGCCTTCTCTGGGTGTTTTCATGGACAGCCCTCCCAGATATACAGACGATCAATCGCTCGTCGTTGCCTCTGGAGCGCAGACCGGCGATGACATATTTGTTCAGCTCTTCCAGCCGGAATTGGTAACCCGTCTGGTCGGAAAAGAAACGCCGATCGCTTCTATACAAGACTCCGTGCGTGGCAAATCGGTGGTTCATTTCTCGAGCAAACTTCCATTGCATGAGAAGAACCCGATGGATTCGATTTTGCCGCTTGCGCCCAGCAAGGACGATGGCGGAAAGAAGGTGACCGCCGACAAATTGTTCGGTCTCAGTTTGCCCAGCGATTTGATGGTGTGGAGTGGCAGCTCTATATATGGAAAAGATATTCAGGGCAACGCTGTCAAAGTGTTCAGCTGCGGCTTGAATTACGCCGGTGTTCGAAACGTGCTCATGACCCTCTGGTCCGAGCCGTCAGGTGACAGACAGGCGGAATTGGTCGAATTCTATAAGAGCAAGCAAGCCGGTTTGAACCAGGCGCAATCACTCAGACGCGCACAAATGTTGGCGCTCTCGAAGGATCCCTCCGCGAAATCCTGGGCAGCATTTCAGTTGCTCGGACCTGGTTTTTGAGAGGGACTGACAACGTGGTTTTGTAAAGGCTTAGAAAGGTTTTTTAGCTACTACATTAAGTATCGAAGTCAAGTGATTCGCATATTACATGCGCGTTGTATAAATGCTTATCTGGGTCAGTTGTAGTTGGGGTTTGTTATGAAAAGGCGCAACGTTGCCAAGGGATTTCTTGGATCCACTGCAAAACAAATTGCTTGTTTGGCCATTGCCTCCTCGGTGTTGATGTCGCCTCTGGCGGCATACGCAGAAACTGCCTCTATTGATGGGTCTCAAGCCGACCAGAAGATGGCTCCTGTGTCTACTGTGAGCGAAAGGGAAGTGCTGAATATTCTGGTTCCATCTCAGCCGACTTCGCTCGATCCTGAGCAAATTGCCCCGCCGACAGCCGTTTATACTGACATTTCCGGAAAACCCGAAGGCGCAGCGCAAGACGCTCAGAGCACTGCTGAAACCACGAAAGATAAGACTGTCAAAGATGCGCCGAAGTCCGGCGGCAGGATGGCAAGACTGCGCAAGATGGCTTCGCGAGTCCGTTACAGCCGCGAAAAGAAAGCAATTGCCACAGCCGACCTAGGCGCTTTGGCCGAATCAAAGAAAGCGGACTCTGACGAAACTGCAAAGACTGCTGATGCAAAAACGCCAGCAGCTGAGACAACTGAATTGAAGCCTGAGGAAGGAAGCAAATCTACTTCGCAAACCGCCTCGCCAGTAAGTCAAAGCTTGAGTGACCCCACGCAATCAAAGTCCCAGGCGACCGAGAGCGAAGCGGTTCCGGCTGCCGCACAGGCTGAAGCCGGCACTGCCTCTCCTGAAATTGCTGACAACTACGCTTCAGCAAATTCTGATGCTTCCACGTCCGCACCGGTCGCAGATGCGACCGAAGTGATTGAAGAAAGCAAAGACAAAGATGGTGCGGCAATTGCTTTCGGATTACCTGGTACTCTGAGCGATCTCGAGAACGCCTCCAAACTTTCTGCCGACGGCATCATCGTTGTGGACAACGACGAAGCCGTTGAGCAAAACGATCACCTGCAATACGAAGAAATGCCGCTAGATGAGGGCAAAACGAAGGTCAAAATCGGTGCTCGGTTTCCTGTCGTCATCTCTTCGGCCCTCAACAGCAAGACCAACAAAAAAGGCGATCGCCTTGAAGCACGCTTGAAATACGATCTGAAGATAGGCGACAAACTGATCGCCAAAAAAGGTTCGGTCGTGAGAGGGCACATCAACTACTGTTTGAAAGCCCGCACTATTTTGCATTCACTGTGGAGTCCCGAGCGCTGGTATCGCAATTCCGGCTGCATCGGCATCGACTTCGATGAAATCATCAATGAGAAAGGCGAACACATTCCTTGTGCAGCGGCTCCTGCTCAAGCCGGACGCGTAATCAAAAACAAGGGTGAAGGACGCGAACTGGGCGTCAATCACAACGGACAAGTGGTTGGCCCCTGGGCGCAACAATTGCGCTACAAAGCAGTCAGAGTCGGGCTCAACTTCGCCATGGCACCGGCTGGAGTCTTCAGTTTTGGCGCTATGCCGGTTGCACTCGGCGTGATTGGAGCGGCTAACCCCAACTTTGCATTTGGCAGACCGGTTGGACTCAATGTTCGTCACCGCCGTATAAAGGGATTTCTCTGGGGCGCCCTCAGTGGTGTTCCAGGCAGCTGGCTTATCGAAGATACAACGGTTAAGGGACAAGAAGCCATAATCAGACCGGGCGACGAGTTCTACGCTGCCTTCAAGCAAGAATTCAACGGCGAGCCGGAAACCGATGCTTCCATCATGGCTGGAGCGTCAGCCAAGGTGCGTGGTCAGGTCATCAAAGAACCGGCAGCGAAAAAGAAGAAATAGGTGAAGACGATACAGCCCTTGGGGCCGCAATCGGAAAACCACCAAAAAGCGCTGGGTTCGCCCGGTACTCAATAGGAAAAGGAGCCGCATGACGCGGCTCCTTTTGGCTTCCTGTTAGATTTCCGGTTAGTGAAAAAACCGAATTCTTTTTTGCTGCCGGCGCTTAGAAGTTGCCGGTAATCGCCTGTCCGCCGCCAGCGATCGATACTGGAGCATCGAGTTGCAGTTGCATTGCGGTACCGGATGGAATGGTCACTTCCTTGCCCTTTCTCATGAGCAATGATTGAGCGACACCGGCGCCGGCACCAATCGCGGTACCAGACCAGGCGCCTCTGCCTACACCACCTCTGCCGCCGGCGATAGCACCAACTGCGGTGCCGAGTGCGGCTCCCGTGCCGGCGCCGATAGCGCCGCGAATGCCTGCCTGACCGACTTTCGTCTTCCAGGTTTCGCCTCTGAGTGTGTCATCCTGATCGCTGCCGCCATCGGTGTATTTGCCGATGCCACCGACAAGGTGAGCAGTGATGGGTGTTTCAATTCCGTCCGGCGTGCGCAGGCGGTTGAATTTGATAGTCAAGCTCGAGGCGCGTCCGAGATATTTGCCGGCTGATGAATCTGTAACCGTTCCAATCACGAGCGAGCCGGCTGGAATTTGCGAGTCGCCGAGCATAACGCTCTGGTTGATGGTCGCCTGAATCAGGTCGCCTGGTTTAGCAACTTGCGTCGAGATTGCGGTTTGCAGGTTGATTGGAATGGTTAAACCAGCCGGTGCGTATGTAACGCGGCCGGTGCGATAGCCTTGCGGCGCGCCGTATTGCGCAGCGCCGTATTGTGGAGCGCCATATCCTTGAGGAGGTCCGCCGTAGGTCGCTTGTTGTGGTGCGCCGGTATTGTAATAGTCGCTCGGCGCCGGTGCAGTTTGCGTATAGGATTGTTGTCTGGGTGGTGCAGCTTGAGCTACGGCCGGAGCGCTCGATGCGTATTCACCTGTCAATTGAGCGACATAGCTTTCTACGCTGGCCTGGTCAACCAGGGTGTTGCGCAGCGCATCTGCCCATTTTTTTGCGAGAAGCGCTGGAGTGGTGCCATATGCTTTGGCATTGGCAGAGTCTACTTCAACGATTTTGTAGCCGCCCAAGGTGATGACCGGGCTGCCTTTCACATAAGTGATATTGACCGATGAGGGTCCACGATCTTTGGTTGCGACCAGCGCGTTATCCAGATTTTTTTGTATGACTTCAGCGCGGGCAGTCGGCGTCATGCCACCGACAGATACCCTGCTTGTTATGACGGGAACACCAGCGATCTGAACGTCTGCATTCGCTGCCAGCACCGCAAATGGTGCTACAAAGAATGTTTGGCTCAGGACTAGAGCACCGGCGATAAGTCTACTTTTAGAAGAGTTGAACGATGTCATCTGTTTTTTTCACCTTGCCAGAGTTAGTTCGAGTCCATTTGCAGGTCGTCTTCAGGGAAACTGTCATACCTGACCTTTTTGAGGGCCAACAGGTGCTATGAAGCTTTCCTGTGCCATCCAGTGGGTTTGAAGACAGCAAAAAGTTTAGCAATGTTCCCGGGAGTCTGTCTGAGAGTCGGCTAACACCTGTTGGAAACATGGAAAATGCCCATATGCAGCGGATTCTCACTGTTTCCTCGTGTACGGGTGCGGCGCCCTTTCTGTGCGTTTTTCTGGGGGATTATCGGCATCTGTTTAACTCGCTCTAAGTGTTGTTGCGATACATGTTTAGCCTCCGGTCGCGCTAGACTGGCATGATCAGGATGAAAAAACCGTTTTTCAGTGCCTGGGTAGGCGCCAGTTCGATCTCAGCCGAACGTATATATAGATATGGTCCAGGTCGAAAAAAAAGCCAGTAGATGCAAACCAGGAGGCAAATCAGCCTTTGTTACGGGCGCCAGCCGTGGCATCGGGCGGGCCGTGGCTGAAAGACTGGCGCAAGATGGATTTGACATCGCCCTGTTTGCCCGCAGCGAAGACCTGCTCTTTCAGCTCGAAAGCGATTTGAGAGCGCTGAAAGTCGACGCTCAGGCATATCCTGTGGATGTTTCTAAACCGGCCAAGTTTGTTTCCTCCCTGGAGCAAGCTCGCGAAAAGCTCGGGGCGCCTGCGATTTTGGTCAATAATGCCGGTGTTTACTACACGCAGAGTGTTGAAGGTCATTCGGTCGAACTATTTAAGCAAGTGCTGGAGACCAACCTGGTAAGCGCTCTTAACGCCTGCCAATTCGTAGTTTCCGACATGAAGACCGCCGGCTGGGGGAGAATCGTCAATATCTCTTCTATATCAGGAAAGGTAGCTGAAGCCTATGGTGCAGCCTATTCAGCTTCCAAGTTTGGCTTGATCGGGCTCACTCAGTCATTAGCGCTCGAGGTTGCCGAACACGGCATCACCGTAAATGCAGTCTGCCCTGGCTGGGTAGCCACCGAGATGGCGCGCGCTCAACTCAACGATGAAAAATGGTGCGCGCTCAATCAGTTGGAAGTCAATCAGTCGGAAGAAATTGCCCGCCTTTCAGTGCCGCAAAAGCGGCTGATTCAGCCAGAAGAGGTGGCGCACCTAGTATCATTTCTATGTAGCGAGAGTGCGCGCGGCATTACCGGTCAATCCATAAATATATGTGGAGGTCTTTCCCTGAATTGAGATCCGAGACGGCGAAGCTGGTCGAAAAAGCTTACGAAAAGACAGCCTGGCAGACGATTGAGGTTGACGGAATGTTGCTCTTGCAGGCGCCCTGCCTGACAGGTCAGCGTTTGAAACATGCATTCACAACGCGCAAAGGCGGCATCACCCCTCAGCCCTTTGACTCCTTTAATTTAGGTCGACACGATGCGGCCGTCGATCACTGGACAGATGCGCTCACCAATAGAAAGAAGTTGTGTTCTGCGCTGGACATGCCTTTTGCCTTCTTGCGCGTGCCCGGGCAAGTGCACTCCAAACGGGTGGTTTTTGCAGAGGATGCCCAGCAATTGAAGGAAGTTGATGCTGTCTGCACGGTTTCCAGCAATGTGCCGATTCTTCTTCACTATGCCGACTGCGTGCCGATTATCATCTTCGACCCCAGGCGCAGTGCGCTTGCCGTTGTGCATGCCGGCTGGAAAGGAACGGCAGCGATGATTGCCTCAGAAGCGGTCACGGCGCTTGTAACCCGCGCCGGCAGCGAGGCCTGGGATTTGATTGCGGCAGTCGGACCGGCCATTGGCAGTTGCTGCTACCCGACCTCGGCTGAAACGGCCAAAAGTTTGGCGTCGACCGTTACCGATGGTGAACTGTTTATCACATTGCGAAATGGGCAGCCCTGTCCGGATTTGCGTGCCATAAACGCCATGCAACTTCTGGAGCGGGGGCTCAGTGTCGTCGATGTCTCGGACCTTTGCACCGCCTGCAATCCGGACCTCTTCTACTCGCACCGGCAATCGGGCGGGCGGACAGGCAGGCAGGGCGCGATTGCCTGCCTGATTTAGGCGCTTTACAATCCGGATATGTTTTGTATCTGCAAATGGTTTATGCTCAAAATATGAGTGTGTAAGCAGAGACTCAGAATTGCGACGAAGTAAAAGAGAAAGAGTTGCCCCAACAACTGAAAAGTTGTGCGCTCGCGTATCTTGTCGTGAGGGTTTGAGGGCGTTGTCGGCGGTTATTTGCGTCACTGCTTTGACTTTCAATGCGGCTGCACCGGTGTGTAGAGCCCAGACAGCGGCTGGCACCACTGACAGCTCCAATTCAACGACCAGGACTTCGCCACCTGCATCATTGTCACCGGATGCAGTGGCACCGGTTTGGCCACCACCGGCAACACGTCCGGCCATTCGAACCGCTGGTTCGTCCGCTCCTGGCGCCAGTGGGACTGGGGCAGGAACTACAGCATCAGCCGGCAACGCAGCTGATGCGGGCAACACACTTCCCGCCAATTATGACCCTCTCAATCCTGTCACGCCGTCAGGCGAAATCGACCAGCGATTTCTGCGCTGGACACCGCCTAAGGGCCGCGCGCCCACCCGCAATAACAGTCAGGGAAAAGCGTCCGTACCCGGCTCAGCAGAGTCTGCGCAAGCGTCTAAAACGCCAAGCATGACACAGTCCACTAAATTTCCTGCAACCACAGGTCAAGTAGCCGTGCCTGCCGGTTCCGCCCGCCTGACTCCCACTGCAGTTCGTTCGGTCCCTGCCGCAATCCGCTCGACTCCGACCGCCAATGCGGCAACCAAAGGCAATGCTCCACCTGTCAGCAATACTTCTTTGCCGCCTGTTTCTCCCAAACCCGGATCTTCAAAAGGTTCAGGCGTCTTAGCGTCCCCGGAGAGTCCGGCCGCAAATCAAACTCTTCTCAGACCGCAAGTGCCGAAAATTGCACAACCCGTGCCCGCCCCTGACCTAAGCAAAGGTGCCGCCGGCGCTTCTCCAAATACAGCCAACCCTGCTTCAGAAAGCGCAAATGCAGTCGAGAAATATCCGGCGGTAGCCAATCTCGAGGTTTTGACTTTCGGTGAAACGCATCCCGCGCTTTCAATCAGCGACCGGCTGGCCAATTTGGAAACCACCGTATTTAAGGAAACCCACCCTACTGATTCTTTGTTTGCACGCACTGAGCGATTGCAGAGAGTCCTTTTCGGCAGCGAAGCAGCGCCTGCATATGAAAAACCGCAATACCGTCCTTACGACTTGCCGTCCTATGCTCGTGTGACACCACCGGCGCAACCACAGTCACAAACACAACAAGAATGGTCGCAAGAAGCCCGCCGCCCCGTGTCGACAGGTAATCCGGGAGAAGGTCAATATTCTTACTTCGACGAAATCGCAGTTTTGCCCGAGAATCGAGTCGTCGTCAATGGTCAGCAGCTGCAAGACTATTTCCTTGAGATGGTCAACAACGAGCGCAGGAAAGTGGGCGCGCCGCCGCTTGAAATAGATCCGATTGCCGAAAAGCTGGCCACTGAGCATGCCGCGCAATTGGCTGAACGAGCGCAAATTTCGCATTCCAATGTTAAGGGTGAAAACCCTGACAGGCGCTATACTTTGCTGGGTGGAACCGATGCCCTTACTGAAAGTCTGGTTTCGCTCAGAAGCACCGAGCTTGGCAGTAAGCGGCTCTACCGCGGCGCGGCGGCGAAGCTGCTCAGAGTTCTGATGACTCACCAGGACGACCGAGATGCGCTGACTTCGCGTGACTCTACCCATGTCGGCTTTGCGGCTGAATGGACAGCCGATCGTTCTCGGCTGATTGCTTGTGCGGAATTGGTTTCCAAACACGCCATCATTCATCCGGTGCCCAATGACGCACATGTCGATGAGAAAATCGACGTCAAAGGCGTCATGAATCCGCCCTACCAGTTCGTGCGCGTTACTCTCGCCTGGGAAGGCGGCGGCAGCAACCTCGCCAGCGTTGCTGACGAATCAGAAGAAGCGCTGCCTTATTTCCCGCCACTGGACTACGTGGCATATCAAAAACGCGCTGAAAGCGGCGGACACGACAAAGCAATCATGATCCTAAAAGGTGTCGGAATCGCTGCCGCCATAGCAGGCGGGGTTTTTATGCCACCTGTTGCATTAGCCGCGCCTCTGATTGCAGTTTCCGGCAGTCAGGCCGAACACAAGCCGGCATCCGAAATTCCGGTCAAGGGCGGTGTGAAGTTGGAAGGGGCTGTTTTTGAGACCAGAGTGCCGCTCAGCAATGATGGCAAAGACGGGCTATACTACCTAACGGTGTGGGGCGCCGAAGGGCCGGGTGGCAAACCTGTGCCGATCTCGAGAAGAGTAATTTATGTCACGGGCGGCAAGGAAGATCCGGCGCAGAAGAAAGTAGATTTCGATACCGGTGAAGTAAATAGCCAGCAAACGTCTAGGAAGGACGAAAACAGTGCCAGGGACGCAACGAAAATCAAGAAAAACAAGAAGGCGCCGCCATCCAGCTGAGTTTTTTTTGTTTAGCCTTGCTCTTGGTACCGCCACTGGTGTCGTTCTCGATTTACAGGCTTTCGCCGGGGATAATCAAGCGCCCTTGCCTCCTGTATCGCCAATGCCTGAGCCTGCCGGCTGGCCAATGCCTGCGCCCTCGTACCAGCCACCGCCCAAGCGCAGCCAGCAAATGTATCAGGGCGGGGCGAATTCGGCGCAATTGCAAACCGGAACGCAGAACACGATGCTGCAAACCGGAACGCAGAATACGATGCTGCAAACCGGCACTGCCGGTGCTCTGATTCAGAGCGGCACAGCATCGAGTTTGATTCGCGGCGGTGTCGATAAAGAAGCCGGACCAGTAAATATTTTGATCTTGCTTGATGCTTCTTTCAGTATGAAAGAAAAATTGGAAGGCAACATGCAAAAAATGGATGCTGCGAAGATGGTTTTGCAGCAAGCGCTGGCGCGCGTTCCTTCCGACGTGAATTTGGGATTGCGCGTCTTTGGCCAGGGATATACAGGCGATCCTTTTATGGACTGCAAACAAAGCGCGCTTCTTGTTCCACTCGGTCAAGGCAATCGCCGCTCAATCATCGAGCGCGTGCGACAGGTGCATCCTTACGGTCTGACGCCTCTGGAATTTGCGCTAAGACAGGCGGCCGAAAACGATCTGGCTGGTTTGAATGGACCAAAGACATTGATCCTAATATCCGATGGCGCCGACACCTGTGGCGGCAATCCCTGCGAATTCATCAAACAATTGCCGCGCATGGGTATCAAGCTCAAGGTAGACATAGTCGGGCTCAGCTTGAAGCACAGACCGGATGACGTCATGGCGCGCCATCAGCTTAATTGCATCACGGAAACTTCCGGCGGCAAATACTACGACGCCAACACCGCTGCGCAACTGATCGAAAGCATTTCTGCAAGCGTCAATAAAGCGATTTCCGGACGCGTGATTATGAAGCCGGGCGTTCCCGCGACGAATATCGATACGCCCGTCGAGTTGCAAGAAATACAGTTGCAGCCAATGAAGGCACCGGAAGCGCAGACTTTGCCCGATGCAAAAGTCTCCCCGGATAGGAAACCCTAGCCCGGTTTGAAGCCCACATCAGACCACTTAAAGGAGAGAAATTGCTGCACGAAGGCGCGGCAATATGCTGCTCATGATCGCTCTTGCAGGCGGAAGCATCATTTTTTCGGAAGCAGAAAAAATGATAGCGTAAAAGATAGCTCAGGCACCGGCTGCTGTGAAAGTAAAATTATCGGTGTCTGCGAGTGCAGGCGGAAATAACCAGTTGCAGGATAGTCTGGGTGTCACTACTACCGCCACTGCAGGCGGTGCGCAATCTGAGCCTGATTTACCCTGAGGATGCGGCCAGGATGGTGGCGCTCCGCCAGTGGCTTTTGCCGTTACTTGGTGAACGCAATTGACGCCATGCATCGCCCCTAAAGATCGATTTTATATATTTATACTTTTGCAGCCTGGCGAGAAGCCTTGCTGATTATGTCCACAGCCTTTTTGATATCTGCTTTTTCAAGGCCGTAATGAGTGACTAAGCGAACTCTGTATTTGTCGACATTGTTGGCGAAAAGCCCGTTTTCTTTGAGCGATTGCATGAGTTTGGTCACGTCGCCGTCTTTCTTGCTGAAGAACACCATGTTGGTATGTACCGGCTCGACGTTCAATTCCGGAATGTTTTTCAAACCTTCGGCCAGGAGTCTGGCATTATCATGATCTTCCTGAAGCCTATCCACCATAGTGTCCAGCGCGACTATGCAGGCTGCCGCTAAGACACCCGCCTGGCGCATGCTGCCGCCCACCAGCTTTCTGGCTCGATGCGCCTTTCTGATGAAATCCTTCGAGCCTGCCACAATTGATCCGACCGGCGCTGCAAGCCCTTTGGAAAAACACATTTGTATGGAATCGACCGACGAAACGAGCGATTTCACAGGCAGCTTCAGCGCCGTGGCAGCGTTGTAGATGCGGGCGCCATCAAGGTGAAGCAGAAGATTGTTAGAGCGACAAAAGTCGCCGACAGAGTCTGTATATTCTTTGGATAGAACGCGCCCGTCCTGGGTGTTTTCTATGCAGACCAATCTTGAAATCGGGCAATGAGGGTCGTCGAAGCGAATCGCCGATTCAATTTCGGCAAGCGGCAAAGTGCCGTCTTTTCTGTTGTCGATCGTGCTTGTATGGATGCCGCCCAGGGAAGCAGCACCGCCTTGTTCCCAGAGAAAAATGTGATTGCACTTGCCAACTATGATTTCGTCGCCACGCTGACAATGTGCCAGAAGCGAGACCAGATTGCCCATCGATCCGCTGACAACAAAAAGTGCCGCTTCCTTTTCAAACAAATCAGCGCACTTTTCCTGCAGTCGATTGATGGTCGGGTCTTCTCCGTACACGTCATCACCCACCTCTGCTTTTGCCATTGCTTTGAGCATGGCGGGCGTCGGTTTTGTGACGGTGTCACTGCGCAGATCGATCATTTAAAGATGTGATTCTGGAACTTGCGTCACTGACATTCTAGTCAGGATGCCGCGAGTGACTGAATCGGCGACGTTGCCGTATTGATTGATAAGGAATGCCGGATAGACTCCCAGAGCCAGGATTGAGAGGCTGAGAGCCCAGCCGACGAGCTTCTCGTTGGCTCTGGCATCGGAGAGGTGACCTTTCCATTTGGCCATGAGGTCGCCGTAGAAAAGGCGCTTGAAAAGCCAGAGCATATAGCCGGCGGTGAGAATAACGCCGGTTGCGGCAACCACAATCGCTGTCTGCACAAGCGCATGATGCGGCGCTGCAATCGATGCCAGAGGCGAAGTGTACGAACCGTAGAAGACCGCCACTTCAGCAACGAAGCCGGACAATCCGGGCAGACCGAGGTTGGCCATGACGGCAAACATCCACAGGTAATAGATGTATGGCATTTCTTTTGCCAGCCCGCCGCCGATTTCGTGTATGTCACGAGTATGGGTGCGTTCGTAGACAGTGCCGACAAGAAAGAAGAGCGCGGCCGAGATGACGCCGTGGCTTATC
>JADZFV010000082.1 GCA_020854255.1 Candidatus Melainabacteria bacterium
GCAAGCCCGGCGGCACAGCCGTACCTATAGAAACAATTTTTGCAGCGTATGGACTCTTTAAAGCAGGGGCCATCTGTTACCTCTGAAGGCTCGTTCGGACTCTTTGAAAGGGTTGCCCGGCGCGGCACAGTGAGTGCCCGCTAAGCAACTGGGACATCTATTTTAGGTGATCTCTGCTGACCGTGAATCACTTTGCGACGATGGCTTCACACGCAGCCGCCAAGAGTTATCCGAACGAGCTCGGAAATCGGCGTTTCAGCCGGACTTAAAACTAAAAAGAGAAATGAGACCAGCTTGCAAGAGCCGCAATAATATGTCTTTAGCCGGTAAAAGAACGATTTGGTCGGACTTTCGTTGAGCGATCGTTCAAACATTCTTGAATGTTAAGCGGTGCCAGTTTTGCGCGAGTTAAGGACATCGGGCATCTACAGACTTCTGGTATCAATGCGCGCGCTCAATGAGACTTTTGGGATGTGAATGTCTGGTTTTGCCTTTGTTTCCTCGATTTCCGGTCCGGTCATCTTATTGTGGATGAAGCCGGAAGCGACGCCGATGCCCAGACCAACTAGCTTTGCGTAAGGGCTGCCGCCGGACAAAAGGTACTTTCCTGCCAGAGAATAGCCGCCCCAGCCGACTGCCGCCATGACTGGAACGATGCCGAGGCTTTTCAAACCATTGAAGATGCTTTTGGCGCGAAGGTCTTGATCATTATTATGGATGACAAATTCATCGCCCTTTTCTTCGACAAACACTCCACGTCTAACGCCGTAGAGACTATCGTCGACGGTATATTGCTTGGCGATTGCCTGCCAATCTTCGAGTTTGATGTCTTTCGCCAGGTCTTTAGCTTCCACATGGGTGACGATGTCATCACTCTTGGCCTTTTCGAAGAGGCTGATAGCCGCGTTATCAGATACGCTCATGGCGGGACCTCAATTTGTGCTGCAAGGGATTGCTTAACAATATCTCAGCTGCCCGGCAGCCGTCAGTGGGGAATCTACGAATCACTGCGTATATCCACCACGGCCCTGAAACACAATTGTTATCTTTGCCGGAAACTGTGTTCGGCATTAGCTTTGTGCCATTCCAGCCACACAGTATAAAGATGTCCTGATATAGTTGATTTTAACCACGCTGCGTGAAACGATATGCCCAATGGGAGCGCTCATGAGAGAGGCAAGGCTGCGTACGCTGCCGGGCGCTATCTGGAAGCTAACGATGAATACGCGATTGCCGTCGAGGAGATGGAAGAAAGCGGCGCGTCATTTCTTGAAAAACTGGCATGTGCAGCCGATCAAGGGCGAACGCTCAGGCGTCTGGGCCGATATGAAAATGCCGAAGCCGCGCTGAAGACGGCTTTGGATTCGCTACCGGAAGCCGATCAGGACTCCGATATCTCGAAGGCAAAGGCCCTGGAGGAATTAGGGCTGGTGTACATCGAGCAGGCTCGTTTTTCTGAAGCGGAAGAAGCTCTCCAGGAGTCACTTTCGATCAGAAATGCCCACCTGGACGAGAACCATGAAGATGTCGCCGAATCTTTCAATGACCTTGGCCTGCTTGCCTGGAGCCGCGGGGAGGATGCCAAAGCGCTTGAGTTTTACCTGAAGGCGCTTAGCATGCGCAGCAAAGCAGTAGGCGAGAAAGATGCATCCTACGCGGAGACCCTGGATAATCTGGGCGCCCTCTATCAACGCACAGATCGCCCGGACGATGCCGAGAGAGCGCATGCCGATGCGCTTTCGATTCGCGAGGCGACCCTGGGAGCGGATCATCCCGAGGTCGGCTACAGCCTGGTCAACCTGGCTGAGGTCAATCGTCGAAAGAACCGACCGGAAGTAGTTCAACAGCTTCTTACGCGGGCAATTCAAATCTGGACAAAAACCCTGGGTGAGGAACACCACCATTTGGCGGTGGCTATCAACAATCTGGGCGGATATTACCTGGAGCTGGAAAAATTCGACCAGGCGGCTCCGCTGTTCGAACGCGCTCTGGCGATACTGGAAAACGCCCTTGGCGCCTCTAATCCGGCTCTGATTATTCATGTATACAATCTCTCTACAGTGTATAAGGTTCAACGCCGCATCAAAGAAGCAATGGTTTTGGAAGAACGCGCCCAGGCTTTGATATTGAAAAAACTCAGTAAAGAAGGCAATTCCGGCACTCAAAACCTGCTTCTTCACGCGCACAGCCTGCAAGTCGACAATCAATATGAGAAGGCGCACGGCTATCTGCTCCAGGCTCTGGAAATTGCCGAAGCCGAATTCGGGAAAAACAGCATGCGGGCTGCTCATATTCTGGATTTTCTGGGCACGAACAGCCTCAAGCAAAAGGACTTTACTCAATCGGCATACTATTTCACACGCAGCCTTGCTATTAAAAAGATGGCTTTGCCGGCTGGCAATGAAGACCTCGCTGCCACGGAGCAAAACTTGAAATTCTTAGCAGCCCTCAAGGGAGACAAAACGGCTATGAATATGTTCTTTCCACCGGATGAAAGCAACAACTAAATCGGGGCGACGCACGGCGTCGCCCGGGGTTCAGTTGCGTCGCCTGGCTTAAGCCTAAAAAGCGGTTTTCAAAGAACTCTCAAAAAGATCCAGGGGTTTTTCCTATGGTTTTTGCGTGGTCAAAAATCAAAAATAGGATCAAGAAAGAGTGATCAGTCAGTTACTACGAAACCGCCCTTCAGGAGAGCAGCCATGCCCAGTGGTCGTTCGCGAAATCCATTCGCCCATATTCTACGGTTTGTTTATTTCACGCTGTCCGCTTGCAGTCTGGTCTGGATGCTCGTGCAATACGGAGGGGTGAATTTCATTTCGACCATGATCTTGCTTCCGGCCTTTGGCTATCTGGCTCTACATCTGATCTCGCTGGTAAATGTCGTCAAAAAGGACCGGTTCCTTGTCGGCAGTTCAGTTGATGTGCTCAGCCTGGGCGCTCAAAAATGGATTCACAGATTCGGTTTGATTTTGCCCATTCCCATCCTTCTTTATATGACCAGTTTTGGGCTTTGTTTGTATACATACAACGCCAACGATGAAGCATCCTACAATCGCACCGTCGAGTTCAGCGCTTTTGAGAACGCAGTCTTTGGCAAATCCGTCATTTGGAATTACCTGATCAAGCCTGAGGTGCAAGTCGAGCAGCCAGTCTCTGTACTTCCTGCCTTTGATGTCAATGTACGCAACAATGTCGATTTTCAGCCTTTCATGAATGAAATGCAAGTGCAAATCAAGCGAGCATGGTTGCCACCCCGCAGCAGCGAAGCACATCATGTCAAAGTGTTTTTCAAAGTCAACAAAGACGGATACACTTCCGACATCAGGTTTATCGAGCACGCATCTACTGCAAAAGCAGACGAAGCCGCGCTCAAAGCACTGAGAAATGCAACTCCTTTTCCCAAGCTTCCTGATGGTGCTCCGGACAAAGTTGATGTGGAATTTTCATTCGACTACAATATGACTGATCCACTGCAGACAGATCAATTTACGTCCTACGGGATTGAGTCGGCTCCCATGAAAGACTAATTGGTCGTCGAAATCTTTTTCAGGGTGGCAATCGCCTCAGTAACGTGCTTTTCTCCTTCCATTTGAGAATTGAACACGTGCTTGACGATGCCATCCCTGTCGATGACGTATGTGACTCTGCCTGGAATGATGCCCATTGTTGACGGGACGCCGTAGGATTTTCTCAACTGACCGCCTTGATCGGACAAAAGAGTGTAGGGAAGTTTGTGGCGTTCTGCAAAGCCCTTGTGCGATTGCTCCGTGTCCGAGCTTACGCCGATCACTTCTGCACCGAGTTCTTTGAACACCTGGAATTGATCCCGAAAAGCGCATGCTTCTCTGGTGCACACGGAAGTTTCATCTTTCGGATAGAAAAAGAGTACAACGGATTTCTTGCCTTTGAAATCGGCAAGCGAAACTGTTTCACCGCTGCCGGACTTGAGTGTAAAGTCCGGTGCTTTGTCTCCCACTTTTATGTTGTGAGATTTTGTGTCCTTCACCTTGGTTTCCTCTTTGGCGCCCACAGTTGGCGCTGCCGTGTTGAAAACAAGAACTGACGCACAAAGTGCCAGCGAAATGTATTTTAA
>JADZFV010000083.1 GCA_020854255.1 Candidatus Melainabacteria bacterium
ACGATGGTGGACTCGATGCCGACAGAACATTGTCCGCCGTCCAAAACTTTAGCGACCAGATCGCCGAGTTCGCTCTTCACGTGCTCGGCTGTGGTCGGGCTGATTTTGCCGTGCCGATTTGCCGACGGTGCGGCAACTGCGGAATTGAATTCTTTGAGAAGTGAAAGAGCGACAGGATGAGAAGGAATTCTCAGTCCTACGGTATCTTGCCCGCCACTGACAGCGGGCAGTACTCTGTTCGACTTTTTCAAAATCAAAGTCATCGGTCCTGGCCAGAATTTCTGAGCCAGCGCCAAGGCTTGATCGGGCACGGTCAGGGCCCAATCCTGAAGCTGGTCAATCGATGCCAGATGAACAATTACAGGATGGTCGCAGGGGCGCCCCTTGACCCGGTACAGGCGAGCAAGAGCATCCGGATTGCCGGCGTCACAGCCCAGCCCGTACACTGTTTCGGTAGGAAAAGCGACCAACTGACCCGCCTTCAACAGAGTGGAGGCGGACTTAATTTCCTCGGCGTCGATGGAGACGCTAACAGGGGACAGGTCTTGCATAAGACAGCTATTATACCTTTATAGGCGCAGCAGATAGAGACAGGTATCTCTATCTGCTCCAAGAGCAGTTTTCAAGCCGTTTATCAGCTGTAACTATCGGGAAAGTACCGATAATAGAGTAAAGTTTCTGGTTTCACGGACCTGGTCCAAAAGCGTTCCGAACTATCGAAAACAAAGGAATTACACGTGGCAGGAACATTTCAGCAGAAAGAGCAGCCGACTCAGACAGCCTGGCTGAGTCACCAGGACGGCATCAGTATAAAGTCCTCCTTGAGCGACATAAAAGTCTTTGCCTATGGGGCTTATGACAAACTCGACCAGGACGGCGACGGGTTCGTCACAAAAGCGGAACTTTCAAATAGCTTCACAGATCCGTCCGTGGGATGGCGGGAGAAATCTTTTCTGCTCTTTTTGATTCGCAGAATAGAAGATATTGCCGCCGCTTACGATGAAGAATGGGCGAACGAAAAGTGCGGCATTTCCAGGGTAGATTTACAGGAATATTTCGATCAGATTGAAGTGCGCGACGACGGCACCTGCGAAGCCCGTCCACGCCCTGAGGCCTGGCAAAAGGTGCCTGTCCCGTCAGGAGGAATCAATCTCACCCAGACTTTTCAAGACATTCATGATTACGCGCTCAAAACCTTTGACTCTCTCGATCAAGATGGAGATGGATTTCTCAGCCGCGAGGAACTGCATAATGCGGCGACGGATGAATTGACCGGATGGCGTGAGAAATCATTCCTGATTTTCTTGATGCGCAATCTCGAGCCAATATCCAATGCTTTCGACGAAGAATGGGCGCCTGAGAGTGCCGGCATTTCACGAATGGATTTGCAGGAATATTTCCGGCTTTTGCGAATCTGATCCAACTCAGGTCGTCGGCAGTTTTTTCAACATCAACAATTCGTACTCGTTGAAGCCGGTCTTGCCATATAGCGCCCGCCCGCCTTTGTTGGCTGCCAGAACATTGGCTGACAAATACATGGCATTATGCGCAATAGCGTATTCTTCGGCGCGTTTTACAAGAGCTTCACCAATGCCGTATTTGCGATATTCCTTGAGAATGACGATATCGGAAAGGTATGCCAGCTCAATCGGCTCATTCAAGTCGGCATCGAGCTGTTCGCTCAATAAAACGCTCAAAAATCCGACTGCTTTCCCTTCCACTTCGGCGACGAAAATCTCAGCAGTGTTTTCTTTCTTGCGTTGCAGCAAAGCTTGAATATAGCGATCGGCTATTTCTTCTCCGGGCAGGCGGTGGCTGACCAATTCTCTTTCGAACTCCTGCAATTCGACAAAACAATTTTTCAAGGCCGGCAGATCATCTGCAACAAATTGGCGAATGGTATGTGTAAGTGTCGTTGATTTTGACATGGCTTTAAAACTAACTCTCCTTGATCTACTAAAAGTTGCAAACAGCAAATACGAAAAACATCACTTCGCAGGCACCACCGATGGCGAGAGAGAGCCGCGCAAAGCCCATGGATTAGCGGACTGAATATCGACATCGACAAACTTTCCTTTGAGGGACTTGTCTCCTTCAAAATTGACAATTTTGTTAGTGCGGGTTCTTCCGCTCAAGCGCGTGTGATCGCGCTGGCTTTCTCCCTCCACGAGAACTTCTTCTCTCCTTCCGATATAACCCCTGTTGATGCGGTGAGACACCTCACCGATCACAGAATTGAGAAAACGCAGGCGCTCGTATTTTTCATGCTCCGGCAATTGATCCGCCCAGGCAGCCGAGTGGGTGTGCGGTCTGGGAGAATAGGCAGCGGTATTGCAAGAGTCGAACTGAATCTCTTCGACAAGGTTAACCGTATCCATAAATTCTTGTTCTGTCTCGCCCGGAAAACCAACAATCAAATCGCTGGTGATTGAAGCATGCGGCATTTTATTGCGGATTTTTTCAATCAAACGCTGATAAAACTCGACCTGATAACCGCGGGCCATGCGGCGCAAGGTGCGATCGTTTCCAGCCTGAATGGGAATATGAAAATACTCGCAGGCACTTTCCACTTCATGCACTGCGTCAATGATGCCGTCTTGAAGATCGCGTGGATGCCCGGTCAGAAAGCGGATTCTCTTCAGATGCTCAAACTTTTCCAGTCGCCTGATCAGATCGCCCAAATGGATTTTAGGATCGAGATCGTGTCCGTAGGCGGTGACATTCTGTCCGAGCAAAGTCACTTCCAAATAGCCGGACTCAGTCAGTTCTTCAATCTCCTTTTCAATTACTTCTGCGGTGCGGCTCTTTTCCCGTCCACGCACATAAGGCACGATGCAATATGTGCAGTTGTAATCACAACCATAGATTACCGACACCCAGGCAGAAAAATCGCTTTGCCTGATCACCGGCAATTCCGGCAGGTCTTCCGGCAATTCTTGAACGATTTCAACAACCTTGGTTTTCTCTTCTCGTGCTTTCAAAACCAGATCGGGCAGACGATGCAAGTTGTGTGTGCCGAATACCAAGTCTATGTAAGGCATGCGCGTAATGATGGAAGCACCCTTTTCCTGCGCCACGCAACCGCCAACGGCGATCATCAATTCAGGGCGCTTTCTTTTCTGCTTTCCCCAGGCGCCCAGATAACTGAAGACTTTGTCTTCTGCCCCTTCTCTGATTGCGCAGGTGTTCAAAATCAAAAGATCGGCCTGCTTGCAATCGAGCGTCTGTTCGTAGCCGATTTCACTCAAAAGACCGAGCATATTTTCAGAATCGGCTTTATTCATCTGGCAACCGAAAGTCTCGACAAATACACGCCGCGCGGATTTTTCATCCATAGTGGAGCTGTCAGCCATGAAAGCCTTGTCCATATCCATGCAAACCCAAGTTGCATGCGGATCGAACATTATATGGCAGGCAGCCTAAATACACCATTTTATAGCTTGCTGCTAGCCTTTCGGCTGCAACATGACGCAATCAATCGCAATCAGGTTCAAATTTGGCTCAAAGCTGCAGAGGCCGCGGATTGATAAGCAAATTCGCTGTCTTTGACACGAGAATAAAAGCGAGAGAATGACGAACGCACCCACTCCATGCGCTCTTCATGCGTCTGAGGCGGAAGAATCTCACGTGCATCGCTCTTGAACACGAGCGTAGGGCTTCCGTCTCTGTCGGATGCTGGCGTAAAAAGAATTAGACCTGTGTCTACCATAATCATCACCTAAGTCAGGGGATTGAAATAAATCAGCACGTCAAACCCGCCGAGGGCGACTGGGCCCGGGACCATGGGATTTCCGGCAGCAATAGTGAAAGTTGTCTAATTCTATCTTATAAATTCGGCCGCGATCGCTTGTCATCTTTTACTTTTAAGTGACAGGTATCGACTTAAAACCTGCAAGTGCGCAGGAGGTCCAGTTTTACGGAACAAAAGCATGGGTTGCTTCAATCCGTGGATGAGCAATAACCTGGTGCTGGCTTATTTCTGGAAGAACAGAGGCTTTCATCCATGCGTAAAGTCACCCGCTGAGGACTTAGAGTCTTGCGTCCATTGAGGGTCCGATGACGAATACAGGCAGCAATGCAATATTAAGCTTGCAGCCTTATCGAATAGCTGCTTTTGACGTAATCATCAACAAGACTGATGAAATCCTCAGCCAGATTCGGTCCTGAAAGAGTGGTCTTGTGCTCACCTTCGACATAAACTGGCGCGCGCGGCTCCTCGCCTGTGCCAGGCAATGAAATACCGATATCGGCGTGGCGCGACTCACCCGGACCGTTGACGATGCATCCCATCACTGCCACTTTTAGATCCTTAGAGGCCGGATACAATTCCTGCCAGTGCTTGCGCCTGTCCGTCAAATGTTCTTCAATCTGCCTTGCCAATTCCTGGAAAACAGTGCTTGTCGTTCTGCCGCAACCAGGGCATGCAGTCACCTGCGGCTTGAAAGAGCGAATCTTCAAAGACTGCAATATCTGCTGGCAGACATGCACTTCTTTCGTCCGGTCTGCGCCAGGCTCAGGAGTAAGACTAACTCTAATCGTATCGCCAATGCCTTCGAAAAGTAAAACAGACAATGCGGCACTCGACGCGACGATGCCTTTGATTCCCATACCCGCTTCAGTCAATCCAAGATGCAGAGCATGATCGCAGCGCGACGCCAATCGACGATAAACCTCAATTAGATCGGGTACTTCAGAAACTTTGGCACTGAGGATAATGTGGTCTTTATTAAGTCCGTACTCGACTGCTTTTCTCGCCGATTGAACGGCACTTTCGACAATGGCTTCGATGAGAACTTCATGCGCTTCTTGCGGTTCTTTAAGCGCCGCGTTGTCATCCATCATACGCTTGAGCAAATCTTGATCGAGCGAACCCCAGTTGACGCCGATGCGCACAGGCTTGTCCCATTTGATCGCGCAATCGATCATCGATTTGAAATTTTCGTCGTGCCTTTCGCCCCGTCCGACATTGCCCGGATTAACGCGATACTTAGCAAGCAAGCGCGCGCAATCCTGAAACTCAGAAAGCAAAATATGTCCGTTGTAATGGAAGTCGCCGACCAGAGGAACTTGCGCGCCCATTCTTTCAAGCTTGGAAACAATCACAGGAACTTGTCTGGCCGCCTCACGTGTGTTGACGGTGATGCGTACTATCTCGGAGCCCGCTTCATAAAGATCGCGGACTTGATTGGCAGTCGCCTGCGCATCTTCCGTCGGTGTATTGGTCATCGACTGCACCAGAACTTCGGCGTCACCGCCTATGAACTGGTTTCCCACTTTGACCTTTACGGTTTTTCTCTTTTCTTTGCGATTCATGAGTCCGTGTCTGTGAAAGACGCAGATTCACGATATCACAACCTCGATTTTTGCACCTGAGACCCTCTAAACTCCAATATAAAAACCCACTCAAAATCAGGGTTTACAGTATTTTGCTTGGCTTTACTTTCTGCAAGGCAGGGCGGGACTAAAGGGATTTCCAAAGTTCCGGATGCTGCTCTCTGACGCTATATACGGTGTTTTTTCTCTGAGCCGGACCAACAATCAAATGGTCAATCAAAGTCACTCCTAAGAGCTTTCCGGCGTTGAAAAGCTGTTCGGTAGTCTCTAAATCCTCCCTGCTGGCAGAGACTTTCGAACCGGATGGATGATTATGGCAGACGATAATTGCATAACTGTTAGCCAGAAGAGCAGCTTTAAAAACCTCGCGCGGATGGACAAGAGAAGCCGACAAAGAGCCATGCGAGACTTCATGCAGTGCGAGTACTTCGTGTCTGGCATTTAGATGCAGGCTGACAAAATGTTCTTCTGAAGCATAGCGAAGCGGATTGAGAAATCGAGCCGCATCTTCAGGAGCTTGAATAGGAATCAATTTTCTGGCTCTGGAAGGCTCACCGACCAGACAAAGTTTGAGCTGCGGCAGAGTATATTTCACTCTATTCTTGTAACTCATATTCGTTGCAGCACCAGTTTTGAAATCTTCCGGATCATGCGCCTCTTTTAAGACGTTTTCCTGCACCTTTTGAATGTGTTGCATAAACACCCCCAAGAATTTTTTGTCCGACACCTGAGCACGAGAATGACAATCACAAGGATGGCAAGTGATTATCCCGTCAGGCGCCGGTTAGTCGCCTGCCATATTTTCGTGCCTGAATTTGAATACGTATTCGGCGGACAAAAAGTTCAATCCGGGTCTAAACTTTTTGATCTTTCCAAACGCCGGATTTAAAGCGCCAGATAGCAAGCAGTCCGACGATGAAAACTGAAATTGAGACGCCTGCCCAGGTGCCGGAAGGACCCCAGTTTAAGGTGACGCTCAAGAACCAGGCCAGAGGCAGTCTGAAAAAAGTGAGGATAATCGTGCTGGCAATCATCGGCCAGCGAGTATAGCCGGCGCCCTGCATCGCGCCAAAGAGAATCAACCAGAGCGCCACGAAAGGCTGGCACAAACCTACCCAGCGAAAATAATCGCTGGTATATCCAATCACCTTCGGATCCGAGCTCATTACGCAGGCAATTTCTCGAGCAAAAACAAACAGAGCGATCGCCACCACAAGATTGAACCCGGCGCCCAACCCGGCCACTTGCCAGCCTGCTCTGACAGCGCGCTCGGGTTGCTTTGCTCCGAGATTCTGACCGACAATCGTTGAAACCGCCATAGAAAGCGCATAGATTGGCATACCACCGATCATTTCTTCAACACGCAGACCCACTCCCCATGCTGCTTGAGCAGATGTCGGATCGTGCGTGTGCGCAAGAATGATCAGCAAGAGAAAATTGCCGCCCACCCAGGAAAGATCCTGTATGCATGCGGGAATACCGATGCGCAACAGCCTCATAAGCCATTCTTTCGACTTTTCTTTGGCGAGTGTGCCCTTCAAAGACAAGCATTCTTTCAGCTCCGACCTGGAAAGCACGAATATGGAAAATAGCATGCCAACGGTGCCGGCAATCAGCCAGGCAAGACCGATCCCGGCAATTCCCAACTTGATTGGACCGAGACAGAGTCCGATATCGAGCGAGCAAATCAAGGTGGTCATCAATATCCAGGTCACCATAGGCACGCGCGCGTCGCCTTTGGCTCTAAAAATAGAATTGGCTACCCACAAGACCGTAAAAGGGATATGGCTGAGCAGATCAAGCTTCAAATACTGCCAGCCCTGAGCTTCCACGTCAGGAGCGGCACCCAACATTCTCACCAGCGGTCGAGCCACAAGCAAGCCAATAACGCTGGAGATTATTCCGAAAATAAAGGCAAAAATCAGCGAGTACCGGGCCGCCTCCACTGCCCCCTTGAAGTCCCCGGCTCCCCAGAAACGGCTGACCAGGGCAGTGGTTCCAGCAGACAGGGCGACCGCCAGCATGATCATGAAAAAGCCAATCTGGCCGCAGATACCAATCGCCGCTTGAGTATCGGAGCCAAGCTTACCGGCCACCCAGACATCGGCGAAGCTGGCGATGGAAATAGTGCACATGTTCAAGAGCAAAGGCCAGGACATGTGCCAGATAGCCGCCCAGGTAGAGCCGCGAATGATTACATCATCAGCACGCTCTGCTTTCTTGTCGTCGACAGCGACCACCATGATCACGAAGCCTTAAATTCAGGAACTAATAGACTAGATGATTGGAAAGGCCTTAAGAAGGGGGTAAACACGAACGCAGCCGTGGAACATGGTACGATGCTGCCGTAAACCCGATTTTGATTACTGTAAACAGGCTCCGCCCGGCAATTGGCGGAATTTCTCCCGGCTTTAAAGACTCGACGATTGCTTAACAGAACTCTTCACAAAGAACGAACAATTGTGCAGTGGCTTTCTTTTGACGAGCCTCAGTCGCGCTTGATAAAAGCGATAAAAGGCGATTTTTTTTTGGCAGAATCGACCGGTACGACAAGCCCGGCAGCTTATCTGTCCGCGCTGGCATTCGCCGCCGCCGATATTTCACGCTTCAAACCACTCGCCTTCAAGCGGGCTTGTCAGTCAATTGCGGCAGGCAAACATTTCGATCGAATCACTTCATCAGGTTCGCTGAGCAAGATTCATGCTCATTTGCCGGAATTTCTCAAGACCAATCTGGGCTGGTCGGCGGAGGAAGTTGTCTGGGCTCAGCTTTGCGCAGACTTACTCGCTCAGAGTCTGGATTCGACACAAAACGGTGACTTACAAACACAGGCTTGCCAGTCCGATTCGATTTCGTTTCTTTCCAATGTAAAAAACAGAATTGAATCCAACCTGGAAATTTCCGCTCACACCGAATGTGGTGCACTGGTATGTTTGGCTCAAGAAACCTTCGATGAGCATCTCGAAGAGATGCGATCGCATCTGTCACCGGACTTCTTGCCGGAAAAGCTTCTGATTGTTGAAGGGCAGACGGAAGCAATCTTGATGCCTTTCTTTGCACGCCTTTCCGGTTTCGACTTTTCCGAACAAGGCATTTTGATGCTCTCGGGCGGCGGCGCCAATCAGGTGGCCAAAAGGTTTCTCTCCTATAGAGAGGCGACGAGACTGCCGATTGCCAGCTTGCTCGACGGCGACGCCGAAAGCCAGTACGAGATCATCTGCCAGCACATGCAAGAGTTCGATTTATTGTTCAGTCTTCCTTCCGGTGAATTTGAAGACACCTTCGAAATTTCCAGGTTTGTTCAATTACTGAATGGATATTTACAATCGATGACAGGTGTCAATGCGCCTTCACTGGTTGAGTTTCAACCCCTCAAAAAAGAGCTGTTCACAATTTCTCAAAAAAGAACGCTGGTTTTGAACAAAATCTGGCGTGAAAAATCTCTGGGAAATTTTGATAAAGTGGAGTTTGCCGACTTTGTCGCCCAAACGATCAAATCAGAAGTCGAAATTCCGAAAGATCTTGGTTTTATGATCGAGAAAATGAAGCAAAAGTGGGGAGATAATCCTTGAGTGAGGCAGCCGAAAAAAACAAAGCCATATCTGCCAGCAAGTTGGCTGGAATCGTTTCAGCTGTCCTCTGGATTTTGGGATTTGCGCTTGCTTTTCTGGTTCCATCCGACAGCCCCTTCATGTGGGTGCCGGACGCGCTACTTCTTACCGGATTTTTTCCGCTGCTGATTTTTTGGAAGCCGAGCTGGCCCTGGCTGGTCTTTGGATTTTTGAACGTGGTGATCGGATTCATCCTGCTTGTGGCAACATTTTTGCCGGTGGAGACGCTGGTGAGCGAAATGGCAAAAGCCCGCCAGCAATTGACCGAAGCCAAATCGCCTTATGCCTCTGTATTTTCAGAAACGGCATGCGAGCAAATGGCCCATGTGCACACGCATTTAGCCAAGCAACATTCTCCCTGGACCTGGATGCTTGTCGGAATTGTCTCCATCATTTACGGAATCGTTCGCATGATCAAAAACACAATCAAGTGGGCGGCAGCAAAGAGAAAGACCGTCTGAAATCAGTCGGTCTTTCAAAACTGTACATTTGAGCGTATTTTAAGCGAATTTCCTAAGCGATTACATGTCTTGGCTTTTTCGTTTTGGTGCACCGATTTTCACGTGGGCATCTTCCGGAACAAGAACGCGGGAGAGAAACTTCTTCTCTTTCTCCCAGCGTCCGGGACGGGTACCGGTCAATCCTTGAAGATGGTTGACACCCTGCATGGACTGGTCGGCGAACTCGGATTTCTTAGCCACGTAGAGCCACTGCTTGACGACGAAATTGTAGAGTTTGGGATCGCGCTTTCTCTGTTTCAAAAGCTTCTTTTCGAGAGCTTCGGCATACATAATACGACCGTCGATATCCAGGGGCGACATTTCGACCGAGCGCTGCAACACGGTCAAAGCGCGATCGAGGTTGCCTATACGCATCGATTGCTCGCCTTCCATGCGCAGTGCATTCGGTGTTGGCACGCCCAGTTCCAGAAACTGGTCGGAGGTAACGACGCCGTTGTTGCTCTTGCCGATACCGTCGGTATCCATAATGAATTCATCTTCTCTTGCTTGAGCCGGAGCAATGCAGGCAAGTGCCGCCGCCCATACCAGGGTTGCCCTTCTCACCTTTCCAAAACGGTTTTCGCCAGCCATTTTTCGCTCCTTCACTTTACTGAGACTCTATCTTGTCTGATTTGAGATATCGCAGCCTTCATGTCGGCTGCTCCATAAACGCTTTTTCCTGCTACCAATACGTCCGCACCATGATTGATGCATTCCTTTGCGGTATCAGAATTGATACCACCATCGACCGAGATTCTTACACCCGTGCGGCCGATTTCGTTAAACATTTCCCTGACTCTAGCTATCTTAGGAAGCACTGCGGGCAAGAATTTTTGTCCACCGAATCCAGGATTTACAGACATCACAAGCACCAGGTCGATGTCTTCCAAAACATATTTCAGATGATCCGCAGGCGTGGCCGGATTGAGAGCGACGCCCGTTTTTTTGCCCAGACTGCGAATTTGCGAAAGCGTGCGCTGCAAGTGAACGCAGGCTTCGCAGTGGACGGTGATATAGTCAGCACCGGCGTCGGCAAAGTCCTGCAAAAATTGATCGGGGTCTGTAATCATCAAGTGCACGTCAAACGGCAGCTTTGTCGTTTTGCGCAGACTTTTCACGACCGGCGCTCCAATCGTCAAATTAGGCACGAAATGTCCATCCATCACGTCGACATGAATCCAGTCGGCTTTCGCCTCTTCGGCGCGCTTGATGTCAGCGCCCAGATTGGCGAAATCCGCGGACAAGATTGATGGAGCAACTAGAACCGACATTTACTCAAATCTTTCGAAATGGACATCTTCACCTGTTGACAAGCAGGCTGGCCATCATCGTAATCATGACTACCCTTGCATGGCTGGTCAAGAGAAGCCTTTTCACAATTGTATAGTTGTCAGTCTAAACGCAAGTTTATCCAGTCCGGAAATCTGGCCGCCTTAAGCGAGGAAATGCCTGAATTGGCGCCCCTCCAATTGAGATGCAGGCTGAGAACCACTAGAATATAAGACTTAATCGGCGGTTGAGTCAGGTCTGGCTCAAACCCGACACATAAACTCCATAGGCGAAAAGATGTCTGAATTCAATTTAAGTGAAGAGCAAAAAGAATTCCAAAAGCTGGCTAGAGACTTTTCAGTTCGTGAACTGGCGCCAAAAGCCGCCCACTTCGATGAAAGCGCCGCCGCCCCTCTGGATGTCCTGGTCAAAGCCTTCGAAGCCGGATTGACCAATGTTATGGCACCGCAGCAAGCGGGCGGATTGTCATTGCCGTTTTTCGAAGCCGCCCTCATACAAGAAGAGCTGTCCGCCGGGTGCAGCGCCATCGCAGGGTACGTCGAGGCAAGCGCCATTGCCATCTTGCCCCTCATTTTTGAAAACAATAGCGAGAAGATAAAGAAATTCGTCCAACCGCTTATGGAAAGACTCGCCTTTGCCGGTTTTGCCGAAAGCATGCTTGATACTACATCCAATGAAGCGCATCTGCCTGTCGTGAAGGAAGCGGGAGCGGATTTTGAACTGACAGGACATGTCCGCGTGGTCGCAGGCGATCAAGCAGACTGGTTCGTATTAAAGGCCAGAGATGCGGCCGGCGGCACATCCATTTTCGTGGTGGACAAGCAAGCAGCCGCAGTCAAGCCAGGAAAAACCGTAAACAGGCTGGGTAGAAAGTGCCTGGCTACTGTAGATTTCGACTTGAGCGGATTGAAATTGCCAGGCGATCATTTGATTGGCACCGTAGGTGGTGCAGCAGCAATCATGTCGTTTGTCATGCCGCGCGCTTATCTATTCTTCGCGGCAAGCGCCATTGGCATATCCAGAGCGGCTCTTGCACATTCAATTTCCTATGCAAAAGAAAGAAAAACTTTCGGGCGTCCGATCGGAGATCATCAGGCCGTGGCTTTCATGATGTCTGACATGGCAAAGGATATAGAGGCGGCAAAACTGCTGACTTACAAAGGCTGCCAGCTTGTGGACCAGAGCGAAAACGATTTCGAATCGGCTCTTCAAGCGAAGGTCTTTGCCCAGGAAGCAGCGATGCGCATCGCTACAGATGCAGTGCAGATATTCGGCGGCTACGGATATTCAAGAGAATATCCAGTCGAGAAATTGATGCGAGACGCAAAAACTTATCAAGTGACAGGCGGCACCAGTCAAAAACAATTGGCTGAAATCGGTCGCAACACCCTGGCCGACTCGGTTCGATAAAGAGATGCTTCCGGACATCAAAAAGGGTCAACTTTTGAAAGTGAAGGCTCCGCCTTACTTTGAGAAGGAATATATTTATGAAGTGACCGGCGCCGGCGACAAAATGATCCGTGCAAATTTGCATCACTCTCCGAGGGTGAAAAAGAACTGGACGAGAGAAGAACTGGAGATCTCTCTGGAAATGGGTATTGTCGCGCTTGTCCCGGAAGGTGACAGTTCAACCTAGTTGGCGGACGGCTTACGTTGCCGTTGCACACGAGTGTGTTTGCCAGTGCGCGTATTTTTCTTTTTTACCTTTTTCACTGGCGGTTTGACAGGTTTCTTAACCTTGGCGGCAGGCTTTAGCCCGAGCAGGCCCTGCACGTGTTTGATCGGATCCTTTTCCAGAAGAGAGTGTACAGTGCGTTGAATTTGCACGGTAAGACTTTTGGGCTCCAGGACGTACCTAATCGCGCAGAAAAATAGCGATATGCCGACAAAAACATAGATCACCTGAGTCCAGAGACCGCGCACTTTACGAAATCTCAGCTCTACCTTCGGCTTGGCGGCGCGTTTAAATTTCTCTTCGTTCAGGTCGATTTTCTGAGTCAGATCCGACTGCCTGGCCGCAGATCTGAGTCCGACTATTTTGCTTGATTCGTTGCCAATGGAGCGTCTGCCACAAACGACACAAAAGTTGAGTCCGAGGTTTAAGGGTGCACCACATAAAGGACAGTTGCCGGACATTAATCGAGACTCTTAACGGTCAAGTGACATAAATTCAAACCTTGAAATTGCCGCCGCTATTGAAAGACAGCTCATCAAAAGAGACTTCTAGATTTCAAACTGCTGGCTGGCGCTGTCCGTAGACCGTTTTAAAACTCTACCTTCGGCTGACCTGCACCGCCTTCAGTGGCACAGTAGCGACTGAACATCTCTTCGATGGAAGATTTGTCGTGAGCCAGAGTCTGCTGCTTACCGTTAAGCTGCGCGATTCTGTCCTTTAAATTTGTTATCTGCTGTTCAATAACGGTAATTTCTTCCGTCAATTCTGTTTCAGTCAGAGTAAAGGCTTGTGCCAGTGTCGAAAATGCTTTTTCAAGCTCGCTTTCTACCATGCGGTAATCATTCCTTTCATGGGAGCGCACCAGGTGCGTTCCTTTCCGCTAAATAACCGGTTAGTGTATTTACACATCCACTTTGTGCTCTTCGCGCGTCTGCCCAATTCCACTCACCCCTCATATTGGTTTCAAAGGCCGAAAAACGCACCAACAAGTCGACACCCCTATTCTACCCACTTAAAAAACCGTTTTTACTGCTCTGAGCCAGCGCCTTTATATGCCGGCGCCATGAAGAAATACATCCACCGGGTCGGAGCCGTCGTCGACAACGTCCATATCCTTGAGGTCGCCGGTGGAGAAATCGTCGACAGGCACTGCGAAGGATTCTTTGTTGAGATCGCTCGACGCCGCCAGCATATGCTCCAGTTTTTCCAGCCTGTGCTTGAGGCTCTTAATCGCTTCGGCTTCAATATCGGGCACGGACTCGCTGGTCACCTTAACGCCGTCACGGTAAATGACGCGCCCTGGCACGCCCACTACCACGGAATTGGGCGGAACATCTTTGAGGACGATCGAGCCTGATGCCACGCGCACGTTCTCGCCTACAACAATGTCACCCTGAATCTCGGCGCCTGACCCGACCACTACTCCGTTGCCGAGTGTCGGGTGGCGTTTTTTGCCCCGGCTGGCTGAGCCCATACGAGCAGCAGCGCCGGCCCCCAGGGTGACGCCCTGATATATAACGACGTCGTCGCCGATTATGGTTGTTTCTCCAACCACGACCCCCATGCCGTGGTCTATGAAGACCCGGCGGCCTATAGTGGCGCCCGGGTGGATTTCAATGCCGGTTAAAACTCTAGCTACCTGAGAGACGCAGCGGGCCGGTGTCGTCAGTCCTCGAAGCCAGAGAAAGTTGGCAACTTTGTGAGCGACCATGACGTGAAACCCTGGGTAGCAGAGGATTACCTCCAGTCGGCTGCGAGCTGCGGGATCCTTTTCCAGGATGTTATCTATGTTTTCGAGGAGGCGCAATGTGGTTTTCCTAATTCTCTAGTGCCATTCTATTGCCCTTTTTCTGCCCGCTGTCGCCCTCTCGGGGTTGTCATGGGTTTAAAAGGGGTACTTTTTAGGGAATCTATAGTTTTAGATCAGTATTTATATTAAATCTGATCCGCTCCCAGGGGTCCACCTCCTGACATGCGTATTTTCCCCATCAAATTTGGGCGCAGTTGGCTTTATTCTGGGTTAAAAGTTCCCCTAGAACTGTCAAATTTCCTTGCCACCTCGGATATAAGCGTTCACAGACACCATCTTTTGGGGTGCTAAAGACGCCGAAAACTACGAGATAAAACCCCTGAAAAGGTAGCACGTAGAGGCATTTAGGGCAGCAATGAGCAATAGATTCGGTATCAATTCGGCCGGTACGACTGGGGATAACAATCCCACAGTTGCTGACGCGTCCGAAACCGAAACCACCCAGAAGCCATTTACTGGATTGAACTTTAATTCTGTAGTAAGTAGCAGCTTCAACAGCGCGCTGACGGATGCCGACCAGGTGCTAAAGACCCAGGCAGCTGCGCCCAAACCGGACAACTCGTCCTTTCTTAGCATGGGCGGCAGCTTCATGAGTGGAACCGCCACGGGACTGGCGGAGCAAGTCACAACCATCTTTAAGAAGGATAAGGCTACCTTGGCCCGCGAAGCGGACCAGGGTGGTATTTCTGCTTTATCGTCAGGCCACAGCATCAGCGCTTCCTTCACAAGGACTGCAGGCGAGGTAGCCCATGCCGTTCCGGCCCTCAATCCTCTTACTGCAGACGGCAGAAAGAACCTGGGTATTCTCAAAGATAAATATGTTGAAGGATGGACTACGGGCACAGCCGACGATAAGGCTCGCTTTGCCGGCACCAACTTCAGCTTCATCTTGACACTGGGTGTCGGCGGAGGGAATGCAGCCAAAAGCACCGCTAACGTAGCTCGCGACCTGCGCGGCGGCACGATGGCTACCCGTGCTCTCGGTTTGGCCGACAACGTGGCCGGCGTGGCTGATGATGTGGGTATGGTGGGAAGACGATTCGCCCATGTTGGCGAAAAAACCGCCACCAGAGGTCATACTCTCTTCACTGAAGCGAAAGCAGCAACTGCTGTAGCCGAAGGCGTTGTCCCGCGCGCCACCACTGTGACGGGAAGACTTACTGAAAAAGGCGCGGCTCTCTTCCAGGACGCCAAGGTAGCAACAGCTTCTCTTACTGAAGGCATCGGCAAACGCACCATTTCTCTTACAGACAGAGTTGGTCTTACCGGTCCTACCAAAGCCTCCACATTGCGAGTCGGCGAAGCGGTTGACGGCAATCTCTTCAAGTCCTTGCAGGTTATGTACAAAGATGCCCGCCCGGCCAGCTTCACATCGACGGCAATCACCGACTTCAGCAAGGCAACCACCACAAAAGCGATCAATCAATTCGACAATGCCGTAAGCGGCTTGATGAGCAAAGGCGAATCACCCCTGCTGCAGGAAGTTAAGTCAGCCACCGAAGCGCTTCTTGCCAAGAAGCCGGGCGCGCACATAAGATTTAGCGAAGCGATTGCAAAGAGCGGAAACGCCGAATTGGCAGCGCACGGCAATCAAATACTGCGCAGCGTCGAGCGGGCCGGATCGATTGAGCATTTCGGTTTGGCTGTGGACGACGCCTTAAAGAGCGCCGGTACAAAATTACAAGCTCTCAAAAGCGGCTTAACCATAGGTTCCGATGGAGCCAAGAGCTTCCAAACACTGGAGCGGCTCATGGACGATGCTGCTCGCGGCGGCACCAAGACAGATGATCTTGTCCAAGCTGTTAATGCCTTAAAGAGAGACGTACCTGGTCTTAATCCAAAATTAGTGGACGGGTTGGTTGCCGATATCACCAAGCTAGAATCCGCGACCACCAATCGCAGACTATTAACTGCATTGGAAGGTGCAGCCGCCCATGCAGACGAAGCGGCAGGTTCGTTCGAGCGCGTTTTGCAGCAAACCAGAAGTAAGACAAGCGTAATATCCGGTTCGGACCAATTCAAAGCTTTCGAAAATTTGAAAGGGGCAGCCGACGATCTGGCGCACGGCAAAATCAGTCCTGAGCAATTTGCCACCAAAATCGATGATCTTAAGAAAGCTGGCAATATCGATCCTAAATTGCTGGAGACGGTCACTCAGGAAGCAGCAAAGCTGACAGAAAGAGTTAGCGTCGCCAATATGTTCGATCACATGTCCGACCTGGTCAAACCGGTAAAGGCAGCAACGGCCGAACTTGACAACGTCCTTCTTTCAATGTCCAAAGAGAGCCCCGAGCAGGTCGCCAAAGTGCGACAGGCTTTTGCTGAATTCGCTGCCGGTCGCAGCGGCAGCACGGAAGGAGTAACGACCGCCCTTAGAGAACTGGTCGAAAGCCAGAAGTCCGTCGGTGGTGACATCGCCAGGGTGACAAAACTCGGCGATGACCTCGTCCATGCTGTCGAAAAGGCTCGCCCGGCTTTGACCATGGAAAAGGCCATGGCCGAATCGACTCCGGTTTTGGAAGAAGCACTGCGCAGATGGGCCGGCAACCCGCAGCAAGTCAAGGCCATCCAGGAAGTGCAAACTGCGTTTGCCGGCGCTCTCAAAGGCAGCGTTACCGCCGACGAACTGGCGCAGGTGATCTCCAAGAATTCCAGCACGTTCGAGCGTGTTGCCAAAGGTTCAGGCGAAATTCTCAAAGTCAACGGCGCAAGAATCGCTGATGCGGCCGTAGATTCGTCGCGCGCCATCGCCATCAAAAATGGTCTTACGGACCTGGGTAAAGCCTCCGAAGAGATTCTCACTGCAGTCAAAGGTCTGAAAACACAATTCGTCGATGACGCCACTAAGACAACCGCGCTCACGAACTTCCAGAAGGCTGTCAACGCATTTAAGACAGCGCCCACGCACACCGACGACCTGACAACCAAATTGCAAACAGCGATTAAGGAAGCCCGAGAGGCTGGAATTCCATTCAGCAAGCACATGGATGAGTTTGCCAATACGGTCGAGCGCACCAGCAAACTGCAAACACTAGAAGCCAGTGTGGTCAAAACCAGGCAAGTATCAAACAACGTTATCGAAGCCACCAGCGTGATGGAAGCGGCGCTCAAGCAGAGCGATTCATTCCAGGCCATAGAAAGACTTCGCAACGCTGCTCGCTCAGGCGACCCCACAAAAATCAAACAAGCATTGGACGAGTCGGCAGGTGCTTTGCGCACTCTTGATGAAGTTCAGCCTGGCTTCAGCAAAATCGTAAGAGAGATTGCCGAGGGTGGAAGGCCTACAAACAAGCAATTAGCCAGCTTGAATGAAGCCATCGATGGTCTGGCCACAGCAGCCCGCAGGCATCCGCATCCAGACTTCAAAGGATTCCAGGCTATTGACGAAATCAGAGCGGCAGCTGGAAAAACTGCTGTTGACGGTATCGGCGACGACCTGGCCAAAGCATTGAAGAAGCACGAAGCTTCCCTCATCTCCATGCAAGAAAGAGTTGCAGCCATGGAAGCGAGAGTGGCCGGAGTCGAACCCAGGGCAACTAATCTCGTCAAAGGACTGAACGACGACGCCAAACTGTTGGCTGACGAAGCTTCTAAGGTCCGCCATCTCAACAACGTCGAAAACGCTTCTCGCTCAATAACCAATGTCATTAATAAGGTCGAAGATGCAGCCAGAATTACCGGCATCCAGACGGGCAAAGATGTGCGCACGTTGGCCGCATCAGCCGGCGACGACCTGACCAGAACCAGGCTAATTGCTGAAGCTGAGCGACTGGAAGCTAAGACCAGCCAGCTGTCTAAAGAAATTCGCGAAATGGCTGCGGCAGCCAGCGACGACCTGACCAGAAATAAATACACTAAATGGGCCGACGATTTAAATGCCAATCCTGGCAGGTTTAACGCCGTCAGCGAGCGCCTTAGCGTATTCAAATCGGCCACCGATGATTTTGCCAAAGGCGCTATCAAAGAAAGCGGTTTCACGGAATTCGCAAAGAGATCGTCGGCACAACTTGATGACGCATTCGGAAAAGGCACAGGCAAGCTCGCTGAAGCCAGAGTTGCAGAACTTGCCAACGCACAAAAGCTGAGCGTGGCTCGCGACTCTATTGAAGCGGCGCGCCAGCTGCCGAAATTGGCTGATCAAGCTGCAAATCTGGGCACTGACGTTCAACAGCTCGCCGCAAAATACGACCTTGCAATCAAAAATCTCGCGCATAACAACGGCACTCTTGATGAAGTCAATGCTGCCGCGCAAAAGCTGAGAGACTTCAAAGGCGCAGAGGCGCTTAAAGAATCGGTCGAAAGAATGCAAAAGACAGCCCATGCGATGGATGAAGCAAGATGGGCAGCTTTTGAAGGTCAGTTTAAAGCCTACGATACTGCAGCAAGGCTCAACAGCGTAAGTTCATTCAAGACCACGTTGAACCATATCGCCAACATGTACGATGTGATGCCGCCTGCCGTGCAAGAAAAATTGTTGAAGTTGCGCGAACAGACTATCAATGCCTGGGCAGCAAAACTCATTCAAGAGCAGGGATTCTACGGACCTAACACTATTGCTCAAAAGGTATTCGGCGGGCTTGACGGCGGACAAGCTCTAATCGCCAGAATCCAGAACGGCAGCTTCAATGTCAAACCCGTAGCCGGTCTTGAAACATCGAAGTCGCAGTTGCTCGAAGCAGCCGAGCGCTTCAACAACAACATCACAGCCAATCAGGTCAAATTCGGCGTAAGAGGATTGACTCAAGATAGAGCTGCCCTTATGGCCAATCCGAATCTGGCTCAAGAGGCCATGACTCGCAAATTGCGCAATGACGTTTTGAAGGCGGCTGCAGGCTATACAGCCTTTGGTCTCGGTGCCTACACTCTTCATGAAAAGGCTCAAGACGCAGTTTACGATGAGCTCAATGCTCCCTATAAGATTGCCGAGTGGATGGAGAAAGAAATCTCCGCCAAGACTGACGCGGATCGCGCAAAATATCGTGCCGAATTGGCGACCATGGTTGCCGACTACATCCGCAACAAAGACCAGAGCGAAATCGATGCTTTAAGAGAGCAAATCAAGAATATCATCGCCGAGCGCACCGCCGAAAATCCTCAAGCGCAAGCCGTATGGACTCGCCACAAGGAAGCTCTTTCGATCGGTCAACTCAGAGTCAACAAAGAACATGAAAATCAAGTCCAGTACGGCAACCCGCACGGACCGAGCGTCGGACCGGGCACACCGGCGGCAGTGCAGGAAGTTGCTCAGCAAGCAATCGTGACGCCGCCTGCCCGAGTTCGCTCTACGTCAGTAAGCAACGTAGACCAGGACGGCAACAAGAGAAAACCGGCCACGACCAACTTTGATATCAACAAGATCAAAGACATGAGCAATAACATTGCTTACAGCCAGAGCAGTCTGAGGGCCAATCCAATGGGCACAGCCGGTCAGGCCTCGCTGGCCAACGCATACACGCCTGGTTCGACCAAGGCATGGCAAAATGTCGTCAGCTGGAACACCGGACGCAA
>JADZFV010000084.1 GCA_020854255.1 Candidatus Melainabacteria bacterium
CCTTATTAAAGGAAAAGGCTGGTTCGTAATACGCAATGCCTGAGTTTTATAACCCGAGCACAGAATTGAAGTTGTCCCAGGACAATGGACAGAATAATTCGCTTTCTGAGGCTGCTCAGAGCCTCTACAGGGAGGCAAAAATGTTCTCCCTGGTGTTGGCGGCGTTCTTGTCGAAACCGCTCGTAATCCGCTCAGCAAACTGCCGGAATTGGCCGGGTCAATGGCCTTTGGTTCAGCTCTGGGCGTCGTCAGCCGGCTGGGTGCCTCAGGAAGGATTGTGGCAGCCGCAGTGGGCACGGCCATGACTATCAAGTTTGTATATGACGAACTGAGCGCAAATCGCTGGAGCAAATTCGGCGGTGCACTGAAAGATGCCTGGCAAATTGCCATTTTTCTGTCCTGTACACAGCAGGAAATGGTGGCATGCACGATTGCCAGGCGTCTCTCTGATTCTTTCGAAAGTGGCCTGCCGGGAAACATATCTATACGCTCGTACAGCGCAGGAAATGCGGGCAATCAAGCAACCGTCCTGTTTTTCAGTGGTATCACCGGTGATTGCAGTCAGTTCTAATGATTCGTTGATTGACAACTGCGTTTGCTCAACCAATAATGATGTTGTTCTAAGCAGCGGCGAGAGGATCGCAAATCCATCCACTGGCTTCAACGTTCCTTTGTGTAAATATTCCCTATCAGTCCTGCATGAGTGGTGCGCAAGATTGATCATGGTCGGACCCGATTGGATCTGGCTCGGTCTGTCGTCATTGAGCGCACCTGAAAAAGATTCTGGAGGCAAGAAAGCCAGCGGCAACAATGCCGTTCCCTTTTGCGCGTCCTTCATGGAGAAGCAATATCGACAATCCGGCACTGGAGGAAAGGCAAATGCAAAGCAATTACCGCACATCCCACCCGAAAGCCTGTTCGATTCAAGGTTGTGAAAGCAGTTCTTACCGTCAAACGATTTCTTATCGAAGCCGGGTATCTCCAAAAATATACACACACCCGCAGCGAAACCCTAACGGTGAACAAGTTCTGTTGCTTGATCTGGACAATACCCTCACGGACACCAGGCGTTGGTTCGCCGACTTTATTCTTGATGCAACTTTTGAATTAGCGCATATGCTGAATACTCCGCAGAGCGCGATCAATAATTTGTTTGCTGAAGTGGCTCAGGCTACAACTCTGCATGAGTATGCCTTCGTCGTCGAGGCGATTTGCTCTCGATTGAATTTGCAGAAAATATTGACATATCAAACGATAAGAGGTGCCGCGCAGCAATTCTGGCGAAGATTCGGGAGCGAACACGAAAAAATACAACTGTACGATGGTGTTCGCGAAACGCTTGGTCAGATGCGCATTCAATTCAAAAACCTGAAGATAATCATTCTTACTGACTCTCCTGAATGGGTGGCTCTCGAGCGTCTTTCGATAACAGGTATTTTGCCGCTTGTCGATGGAGTGGCGGCAATCCGTACCGAAGAGCCGAAGTTAAGGCATGCGGGCTACGCAGACTGCTTGCAAGAGACCAGACAGAGAGTCGATGCGATCCAAGAAAAGACCAGTAAGAGGCATCTGCTGCTCAATCTGTCCATGCCTGCCTCATTCGCCAAGCCCAGTTCCGCCGGTGTTGAGCTGGTTGCAAAAAGACTGGGATTAGCATCTGGGCAGATTATTATTTGTGGGGACAAGGATACTAAAGAAGGACAAGCGGCTCATCAGTATAGGCAAATGCAGCTTCATTCGGGGACGCCGAAGAATCAGATTGATTTTGTTCGGGCCGATTATGGTAATCACGATTTGCATCATTCGCGCTACGTCAATCTGTCTAAACATATCCGGTCGCTTTCCGGTTCTCAGTCTGTGGATTTTGCACCAGTTCCGGTATCGAGCGCAATTGGACGATTCGACCAATTGCCAGCCGTTCTGGGCGAACTCTTATCGGCTGCTGACTGCAAGGATAACGCTGCCTGAGCAAATTTAGGACAATTGCACTATCTCGACTGACCGCACCTATGGTCAGTCGAGATTTTTTTTCTTTGCATTTTCCGCTGGCTCATTCAGGCCGGTTTTGCTCGATGGCAAGAAACACCGCCAGCTTTGAGAATGCGCATCCATTGTGAATACAAGTTTGATAAGCTCTTTCTCTTGACTAGGGGGTATTCGCTTGAGCAGTATCGAGGCACCACACTTAATTCGAGAGGTGTTCTTATGCCGGTAATCACTTCTGAATCAAACGAATGCCCTGATAAAAAATTTGGAAGAACAGTAGTGAAGGGGACCAATGACAGAAATTTCGAGGTTTGCTATAGGGGCAGCAGAGGGAAGTTGTTCTATCTCAATGCAATCTGGACGATTTTTGAAACAATAAACAAAAGGCAGCCTTCGAAAGAGAAACTGGGTAGTCCGTGAATCGCATCAGCAAGAAATGTGGGTTATTGGCAATTGCTCTGACTGTCGTCGGTGTAATTGCCAATCTTACTGTTCATGCTGCCTCTGTTCATGCCGTCGGCTGGCAGCTCAGGCAGGCGAGCAAAGTTCATGGCGACGATATCACGGTCTTGATTACCGATCTGGGTTTTAAATGGTCGAATCCGCAAACCGGAGTCACCATTTTTTGTCAGCCGCCCAAGTGGAATGTCGTTGCCTTCGGCGCAAAGACCAGGCGCTATTGCCAGACGCCCTTGCAGTCATTTCATTGTCATGCTCAGTCGGCGATCAGAGTTTGGGCAGGTTATGCATTTGACGAGCTCAAATTGAACAAGACCGGTCAGTCGAAAGCAAATGGATTTGCCGTTGATGAATACGGACCGGCTGTCAGTACTGGTAAATCTAAACAACAAGAGGCAGAGCTTCTATACCGAAAGGCCGGATTCTCTTTTGCTCAATTGAAGTCGTACCGGGGCTTTCCTCACGAAAAGGAAATTGGGCTATTGCTCTCTCGTTTGTACAGCTTGCCTGAACATCCCGGCATTCCTTGTGCTTTTCAGTTCAGACGCAAGCCGCACGATGTGCTGCGGGAGTCTTTGACTACCGAGTCAATTGCCAAGACGCGCAAGCCAATCTCAGAATTTAGCCCACCGAGAGGATACAAACGGGTTGGCACATTTGGCGAGATCATGAACGATAGCGCGGCCGCCAATGGAGTCGAAGGTTTAATGGACAGTCTTGGAAAGCCGCTCTACAGGTAAATTGTTCACTGATTGCGTAAGATCGTGAGCCAGATGTAGAAGCCTGCAATTAGATTGGCCAGACCCATATATTCCATGATATCTACTATCTCCATCGGCTTTTTCCTTTTTCTATGGAAGTGCTCATGGCGCGGGAATCCGAATATGACGATTGGACGAAGTGCAAATACACTAGGACAGATAAGATTAGATATGCAACTCCCAGACATTCCGTAATGTGCATGGCATCTCGACCTCGCAAGGGGCGCTACTGATGCCGTAACACTTTGGTTATGGAAATGTCCATCGATGCAAGGAGAAATTTCTCGCCAGTCCTCACAGCGCCGGCCCAACGTTTCTTAAGAAGGTCATGAATACAGGTATTGTGGTTGTTGTTTACGTACTGCCGCGACAGCGTTCTCAGGCCGCTTTCGATCACAATGCGGTGTCACTTTGTCTTTTTTCTTGTCGCTGCAGCGTTTTTTGTAAGCACGCAACTTAACAATCAGGCCGCTTGCCACCGCATTCAGTGGAACACTTGAATGCCAAAACAACTACGGCAATCTTTCCATCACCGTCAGGATTGTTTGATTTGCTCAGCAAATCGTTTTACCGAGGCACTAATCTGTTCTTCGGTCAGCAAGGAGAAAGGGATGATAAACTCGCCTTGTGGTTTTTCTCCAATGTAATAGGGTTTGGCGTCAATCATTCTCAGTCCGGCCAATTGCGCCGAGTTTAGCAAGCGCTCGTCCGCCAAACCAAAGTTGAATTTGACAAAAAGATCCATGCCGGCGCTTTCAGAGGACATGGTGATTTGATTGCCCAGGTGATTTTTCAGAGCATCAACAAGCGCCTGGCGCCTTCCTGCATAGAGGGTTCGGTTCTTCCTTATGTGTCTTTCCAAATGCCCTTCGTTTATGAAGTCGGTAAGTACGAGCTGCTCCGTTAAGGGCACTTCTCGTTCAACCAGATTTTTGGTCGCTCTGAATATTTCTACAAGACAATTCGGCACCACCAGAAAACCTATCTTCGAAACAGGCGAAAGCACCTTCCAGAGGCAGGAAAGATGAATAACCGAATCGGTTTGGTCCAGGCTGGTCAAGGAAGGTATTGGTCTGCTGTCATAGCGATATTCAGAGTCATAATCGTCTTCAACGACAAAGGCGCCATTTTCTTGCGCCCACTGCAGAAGTTTGCGGCGGCGTGCAATCGGCATGACGACGCCGGTTGGCTCATGATGGGAAGGAGTCACATAAACTATGCGAACCGGTTGAGATGACTGGACAAGAAAATCCACGTCCAGGCCCTGATGGTCAACCGGTATGGGCAAGAGCCTGGCGCCATGCGCTGCAAATCGCTGCCTTGCACCGGGATAGCCTGGATTTTCAACGGCGACCAGGTCGCCAGGCTCGAGCAGCAATCTGCATATAAGATCGAGGCGAAGCTCTCTGGCTGTGAAAACAAATACTTGATCGCTCTTGCAGCGAATTGCTCTGGTGCGGGCAAGATATGATGCGTAGGCTGTGCTGAGCAATAACTGCCAGTGCGCTTCGCTGGAGGTGTTTGCTGTTTCGTGATTGCGGCAATGCTGTTCGTAGAGTTTACGCCAGCGATCGATAGGCGCGGCATCGGTGAGCGGCCCGCCGGGATTGAGCAGCTTTGCCGCCGGCGGCTCCAGGCATGAGCCCATTTCGTTCAGTCGTTGTGCGTACCGGGAAAGTCTTGCCTCGAAGACCGCAGCGTTTGCCGGAGCTGACACCCTGGGGATCTTCACTTCTTCCTCCAGATCGCCCGGCAATCGCGGGCAAACTCGTGTTCCGGAGCCAACAGTCGTTACTATATAGCCCTGCCCGGCTAATTCATCGAAGCATCTCATTACGGTGGAGCGAGATACATTGAGCTTGAGCGCCAGATCCCTGACGGACGGCATCACTGAGTTGCAAGGTATCACAGCTTCGATGATTGCTCTTCGCAAGAGGTCTGTCAATTGACGGCTCAAAGGTACTTTTGAAGCGCAATCAAGGGTAACTTCAATGGGCAAGGCAGAAGGAATTATTCCTTTGCCTTTTCTGATAATTTGATCATTGCTTTCAGGCAAGTACCGAGTCCTCAATCATTGATGCCCAGAGGGAAACCACCTTGTCGATCGATTCTGGATCAATATCTGCAAAAGGAAGCATGAATTCACCCGAGTGAGCTTCCAAAACATAGTATGCAGCGGTGCTCATGATAGTCAGCCCGCATTGATTGCCGAAAGCAATGATTTTCGCATCATCGACCGCACTCTTGAATTTGACGATCTGGTGCGTGCCGCCACCCTCCTCGGCAATGTGCAACAGTCCTTTCATGTGTTTTGTCAGGGCATAAGTAAGGGCTTGTCTTTTTACCGACAATTTCGACTGGGCTTTGCGAACACAGAGCTCCAGGTGTCCTTCGTTTATGAGATCGGCAAGGGCCACTTGCTCGACCACCGGCAGATATCGCTCTATCTCCATCTTTGCTTTTTCGGCAACACTCAAGAGGCGCATGGGAAATACTGCAACGCCGAAATTGACCAGCCGGTAGAGAACTTTCCAGAACGAAGCCAGGTAAATGACACAGTCTCCGCCATCGATTGCCTGCATCGAGGGCAACGTCTTTCGGCCATATCGATACTCGCAATCATAATCGTCTTCAATTAAAAAAGTGCCGGTGCGCTGCGCCCACTCCAGCAACTTGCGGCGCCTGTGAATGGACAAAACTGCGCCGGTTGGATCTTGATGCGATGGGGTTATATATACGAATTTGAAGCGCTGGTCCGATTCGATCACTCTGTCCACCACCATTCCTTCGCTGTCGGTGGGCATATGATGCAGTGTGGCCCCGTGCGACGCCAGCATGTAGCGAGCTTCAGGATAGCCTGGTTCTTCGACGGCTACGTGGTCGCCTTGATCGATGAGGAGGCGTGCGATCAGTTCAAATCGAAGTTGCTTGGTGGAAAATACTGCCACCTGATTGGCATTACACTTAACCGCACGCGAGCGATGCAGATAGGCAGCCAGAGCTTCTTGCAGCGGCGGATAGCCAAAAGGTTGAATAGTATCGCCCAGTTCGGAAATGTCAGTGGCACGGCAGTGTCGTTTTGTCAGGCGCTCCCACTCTTTGAAGGGGGTCAGATCGCAAGGCGGTCCTCCGTGGTCGATTTGAGCCAGCTTATCCAACCAATGAAGTTTCATCTCGTTTTGTTGTTGCTGCACTCTATTTGCATATTCGGAAAGCCTCACCGATTTATGTTGTGAAGCACCTGCCAATGTGGGTGTAGGCTCATTGCTTCGCCCGTCGATTGGCAGGTTGTCACTGACAAAAAGCCCTGAGCCGGCAACAGCAATTACAAGCCCCTGGTTTTGTAAGTCATCGATTGCTCTGAGTACAGTGGCGCGTGAAATTTTAAGCGTGATGGACAGATCTCGTGTCGAGGGCATGGCTTCGCCCGGTCCCAACCGGCCTTCAATAATGGCATTTTTCAGAGCATGCGAAAGTCGCTTGAACAACGGAATGTGGGGGTTGTACTCGATATTTATGACAAAATTCAATGGATGAAACCACGCCGTCGGGATAATGATGCTTGATTATTGAGCAGGCAGCCCTAAGTTTACTTCAGTCTCGCCAGCCCGCGTAGTCGCGGCTTAACTGGTTCAAGATAATTTACTAGAGTATGTCATAGGTTGTGCGAAGAAATGTAAATGGTCGGTGGTGGACGCTTTTTCAATGGCAACGGGAAGGTTGTGCAAAGCAAAGACTTGCCACGTATCTGTCTTTGCGGCGCATGACCTTGCCTTTGCCCACTTCTAGAAACTGGCAGTGTCTGCCAGTGAATACATACGAAGGAATTTTGGGGAGGTCAGAGAAAAGTGGAGACCGCGTTCAGCAGTCTCCAAAGATAGCTCATCTAGAAAGAGAGGCACGAACCTTGACTTTGCTTACTTGGGCACTATTGTCGGTACTTTCACCGAGCACCTTGTTGACAGATTGAGATTGCCTTTCGCCGCCCGCCATTCTCTCGGACAGTGAGCCGAGTCTGTTGACAATGGCTGCGAAATGACTGATGTCGCCGAAGTGACCAATGAGCACAGTGGCACCGTTAAAAACTGCAGTAAATGCCAGTACCGCCTGCGTGATCACGCCGAACTGAATGTCGCCTGCTATGTAGGCGGGAGTCATGATCACGGCTGGAATCAAAGGCATCAAGTGATTGTAAGTGCCTGTAAACAACTGGATATTCTTGTGCACCAGCATGATATTCATCAAGGTCGCAACCACCGACAGAAGGCGTGACTGCGCTTCTTTTACCGTTGGCAGCAGAGAACACTTTCCTGCAAAGGATTTTGTTTTTGTCAACTCGGCGCGAGCTTCTTTCAGCGTGGACCTCAAATCGGCCTCAATGGCAATTTGACGATCGCTAAGGGCAATCAGCGTTCTGCCGATGTTGGAGACAATCAACAAGCCCACCGTCGAATAGGCAATCACTGTGAAAGCCAGGACCGGCGATAAGTTCCAGAGCACTACGATGAAAGTGCAAACGTTGACCGAAGCGTCCAGAATAGTTATCGACAGCCTGACTGAAGAATTGCAGAAAGTGTCGACATCCTGGGTGATTCGTTGCTCGGGATTGTCTATTTCGCGCGAGCTTTCAATTGCCAAACCCAGTCTTTCCACGAAGTATTTTTCAATCAAGCTTTGTGAAAGCCACTGGCGCCAGATCAACGACAGGCGAGTCTTGATGAAGTTGTAGTACACCTCGATGGGCACGGTGAAGAAAATGGCGATTATAGACAGTGTCAGGTACAAATAAACATCGGCTAGACTTTTCTGCTCGATTGAAGTCATAAAGTAGCCGGCTGTTTGGACGATAAACACTGCTATGTATGTTTTTGCTGCAAGCAGAAGCAAGATAATAGCTAGGTATGCGATGGCTGTTTTGCTTTCATTTGAAACCCAGAACGGCTTACCTACTTTTATCAGTCTTCGCCATGGCATTACTGTCAGGATATTGTTCATGGCATTAATCCTCAAATTAAGGTAAAGAGGCTCAGGCAGCGCTTGCCCCGGTCGACACCGGAGCACTGTCTGAGAACGTCATTTTTGTGGCTGTCGCTTTATTGACTTTGCGCTTCGCCGACATGACTGCGCTGGCAGGCCGCAGTTCTGATAAAGAAAGGCGCACTTCCTTGTGCGCGACAGTCCACTCTTATTGAACGCCAGGAGCGATAGCCGGAATTTTCAGCGGCTGCACTGCAATTCCTTTTTCCAGCTTCTCAACTAGCGATACCAGATCGCCGTGACTGAGCACTGGATATGGTTTCATATCCGAGGCGTCGATAATGATCGAGCCCAGGTAAGGATGCTCATTACGCACCGTATCTAGAATGCCTACGGCGTAGTAGATATGACCGTTGCGGATCAAAGGACGAGGCTCTACTTTCATATGTCCGCTCCAATCGGCCTGCCAGTTGCCTTGCTTGGAATTGCCGCTGGCCTGGTCCGGACCGCTCAAGCTGGGCTCCGAGGGCACTATGTACTGGCGGCACCGTCCTGTTGCCGCGTCAAAGAAAAGCAAACTGGCCAGGGCTTTGCTGGATTCGGAATTGGGCTCCAGCGCGATTACCTCCTGCCAGCCGATATCTTCGAAAACTTCCACATAAGGAGCCTTATTGAAATGCTGATTGTCCGTGGCATCCGGCTCGCTGATCTTGAGCTCGTCTCGTTTGGAAACAGTTCTGCCCCAGATGCCGCCATTCCACTCGGCTACCTTTTCGGCATATAGTCGAGCCAAATGAGTCGGGTAAAACGGCATGCCGGGATACTTCTTTTTGGCTGTTTGCGGACTCATGTCGTTGATAAGCCCGAAGCGATCGACGCTCATTACGCCAGCCAGGTAGGGCACCATCACTCCGGATACGGTGGGCCGGTAAGAAACATATGGAATGAGCATAAGCATGGTGCCGTCAGCGGACTTCCAGTAAAGTGCCTCTTCCTGTTGGCTGAAGGGGTTATGTACAGCAAAGGCAGCTTTCACAACCCAACTGTTCGGTCCAGCCAGGAAAAAACCGTCGAGCCCTTCTGTCTTCACCGAATTCTTGTTGATATTGGTCGGATCGACTGTGGCGACATGAAAGACCGTGTCGAAGAGCAGGTTGTACCAGATGCCGCTTTCTCTGCCTTTTAAATGAAAAGCTGCTTGCCAGCAAGGTTTGCCGCTGGAGTCGCAAGGTGTCATATTGGGTCTGGAGACAAAGAGAGTTTTGTCATCGTTGGATGTGCTGAAGTAGTCGCTGGCTCGGGCTCGGGGTAATAGACGAAAGTTGCTTAAGTCAGAGTTTGGTAGCTTGTTTATGGTTTGCATGGACACAGCTTCAGCCATCGACCATTCCACCATGTCTTTGTTGTTTGCAGCCATCCAGGAAAATAGCGCCATGCCTGCCGCCACCAACCACGTGATCGTGTGGCAAGCGACCTGGCGATTGCGCTGCCAGTCTCTTGAACGTCCCCAAAACATGAAGACGAAACTGAAAAAGAGCGCCAGCAAGCAAGAGCCCCATACCGGCACCCAGAGCCAGGCGACAACCAAGTACTCGTGAATGAATGGTAAAGCAAAGACGGCTACCATCGCGTAAGCGCTCATGTAAGCTCCGGCGGCAACCAGTGCCCAGGTGAAACGCAATGAGGAAGCTTTTTTGAAGGCAATGACAAAAGCGGTAATCGCTGAAACAACCCAGAGCCCTGGCTGGAAAAATGCCAGAGTGAGAAGAAACAGCAGGAGAATTGATCGCACCACAATTCGAGACTTTCCTGATTCTCGAAGCGGCGATTGATTTGTTTCGATTTTTGGCATAATTGGGCCTATTTGAGTTTAAGGTTGTTTTGAACGCATGGACATGCGGTGACCGTAATCAAGAATGCATGCACTTTCTCGGCTGTCTCTGTATTTACGAGTTTGGCAATTTGTGTGAGCGGAGACTGGATATCGTGTTGCCGGGCGATGCTCTTGCTCAACTCGATGAGACCGTCATAGCCATCAATCTCTCTCAAGACTTTGACGACAGCATATAGCCCCCTTTCCGAGAGCAGAACCACGGATGGTGGCGTTCTCTCCATGTCCGCCAGCGGATACTCAGACGGCAGGATACCGTTTTCATCCGGCCAGACTACTCGAGATAGCGACTCTTCTTTGGTTTTTGGTGGTTTGCCGATGAAGAAATCAAGCAAAAGGGGTTTGCTGGAATCTACTCTGAAGCTCGAAATATCTTCTAGCCCGCTGTCCTTTACGACGTGGCTGTCAATGAAAAATCGACCGGTAATTTCTTTTGCCTGCGTCAAAACCAGGTAAGCAGCCTGGGCGACAAATTCAGGTTTTCGTGACAGGGCAACTGTTCCATCACCGCCCAGTTTGTTTCGCACGGCACTGGTGTCGATGGCTGTTTCCGGCCAAAGTGAGTTGACTGCGATGCCATATGGTCTTAACTGTTCGGCATAGCCCATGGTCGCCATACTCATTGCGTATTTTGATCTTGTGTAGGCGAAAACGAACCAGCCCGGGTCAAGATCGATTGGCGGTGAGATATTGAGGATGCGCGGATTGTCGCTCAATTTGAGCCAGGGCAGGGCTTCTTGCACAATCAAGTCGAGAGCGCGCGTGTTAAGGGCGTGCATCAAATCATGATCTTTCATCCGAGTCGACTCGAGGTCGGACAGATACAGGGCGCCGGCGTTATTGATCACGCCGTCGAGCCGTCCAAATGTTTCGATTGTCCTGGCGATTGCGTCCTTGACCTGTTGCTCGTTGCGCACGTCAAGTTGTACAGCCAGAGCTTTCCCGCCGGCTGCTTCGATTTCTTTTACAGTTGCGTGAATTGTGCCCGGGAGTTTTTCATCTGTCTCTTCGACGGTTTTGGCTGCTACAACGATGCGGGCTCCTTTTTCAGCCAGGTAAAGAGCAATTGCTTTGCCGATGCCCCGTGAGGCTCCGGTAATGAAATAGACATTGCCGCCGATGTCGAGGTAAGGCATTGTTTGGTTTTTGGCATGGCGCGTTTGCGAGGATTTTGTTCCACTCCCGCGTTCGCACGCACAATTTGGTCTGTGGTTTTTGGAATCGTTTGGGTGCACGGATGTTCTCCTTCTTTTGCAGTAGGGACAAGCCATGTGCGCGGGGCGGCATGGCTTGTCGGGTTTGAAATCCAGACATTATTTGAGTCTTGGACGAATTGCTAAAGCGAGTCCTGGTCCTGAATCCAAAAATTGAATTCAGAAATGATGCAGTTACGGTAAATCCGGCTACTGTCTTGGACTTTTGATAGGAAGCAAGGCCTTGTCTGGGTGGAAATGAATACAATTTAGAAATAGCATTTTCCAAGTCATAAGCTTAGAAAAGAAGTGTTGCGAGATTGTCTTTTCGTATCTGTTCGACTTTGCGATACATTGATAGCAAGCCAATCTTGATATCGAGCAACCGCGTGTAGTCCGGTATGTTCGATATATAAAGTGTCGGTGACAGCTGGCCCAGATGCCTGAAATGCACCACCGGCAGTTCAGTGCGGCTGGCTGAGGCGGGCCGATTTTACCGCTTGTCGTGGGACACTTTGGATGTGTATTGGATTTCGAAACAATGTAACAAGCGCTCTAATGTGCAGGTTGTCCGCCAAGTGTCTCTCGAAAGTCGATGCAGCCGGCCCGTTTGCATCAGCTCATTGCGATGTGAATAGCTTTGTAGAGGCGAGAAAACGTATTTCGTGCAAAATATAGCTGCTCAAATCTAAATACTTTGTTGTGCCCTTGTCGTTCATTTTTGTAGTGTTCGAGCATTCGTTGTTTTTCTTCCCGAAAGGCCCTGCCAGCACACCTGCAAAAATTTTACCCGGCAGTTTTAGCTCTTCTTGATCGCGTATTGCGATTGCATTTGAGAATGCCGCTTTGCGGCAGGCATTGAGCGAAGAATTAACAAGCGAATTTCTGGGATTTTTCACCTATTGCTTGCAGACCTTAGAAAAGCAAAACCAGGTGCCGTAAATGAGCAGACAGTAAAGCTGCTCAGCGAACACGGAGTGCTTTAAGGCAAGAAATTTTTTGCGGCAATCGGCTCCGGCAAATGCTCATTCGACATTTGCTGGAGGGCAGCGACAACCGGCAGCGATTGCGGTTTTCGCTTATCGCATTCAGAAAGCGGAGCTGTCTTTCTGCGTGTATCACTCAAATCAACTTTCGCGTTTCCCAGGGTATTGCCTGAGGAAACCAGGAGTCTATTATGAAAAAGTACTTGTTATCTGCGGTTCTCGCAGTAGTTGTGGGTGCGGCTTTTGTGCGCATTCTATCGATGCCTTCCGGCATCATCAGTGAGGGACCTCCCAAGCAATTCAACAATTCTTCCAAGAGCGTGGTGGGTGACCCTGGCACTCCCAAGCGCTTCAACAATACATCCGAAACCGTATACGATAATATTCCGGTCAAAGCAAAGACCCCTGAGCCGGTCAATGAGTTGCCTGTGGTAACCGACGGCGGCGATACTAAAATCACTGCTGCCGATCCTGCCACTGGAAAACCGCTGGAAATCGTTATTAAGCACGAACATAGCCGAGATCATGGCGACGACCTTGAGAATAATCTTGGTCATGATCCGACCACTTTGGGATCGTTCTTTCAAGGCGTCCTGGCTGTTGTCACATACATCGCCAAATTAGCTTTCGGCTTTTTTGTCATCTGGTTTGCGTTTCTGATCATAACCGGGCAGTGGCGTGGACTGTTGGGCGGTGGTGGCGGAAGGGGATTGTTGGCTTCGAACAGAGGCGGCGCCGGCGATGCACAGGGTATTGCCGACAAGGTCTTTGGTCAATGGGTCAACCCGGAAGACATAAAAGGAAACGGATTTTCAGACGTAGCCGGTGTGCCTGAAGCAATTGGGCAGATGAAAAAACTGAAGCTCAAAATTGTCGAGCAGGCGGAAGTAGTTAAGAAGATCCGCGCTGAAGAAGAAGCGAAAAAAGCGGAAGCGAAAGACAAAGGTGCTGTGGTGGTTACGGCTGCCGAGTTGATGACCAGACTGCAGTCGATGACCAAGAAGTCAAAATTCGGCGGCAAGCTGCCCCAGTGCGTTTTGCTTGAAGGTCCTCCGGGAACCGGCAAGACCCTTTTAATCACCGCACTGGCAAAGGAATGTAATGTTCCAGTCTTCGTTATCTCCGGTTCTGACTTTGTCGAGATGTTTGTTGGTCTGGGCGCTAATCGTGTCAGAGAAATGTTTGCTGATGCGCGCGACAAAAGACCTTGCATCATCTTCATCGACGAATTGGATGCGGTTGGTCGCGCTCGTTCAAACGGGCCGGTTGCGCATCCGGAAGCCGACCAGACATTGAACCAAATTCTTGTTGAGTTGCAAGGATTGAACACCGGCAACCAGAACTTCGGTCTCTGGATATTCGGTGCCACCAACCGTGTGGACATTCTCGACAAGGCTCTTTTGCGTCCGGGCCGTTTCACCTGGAAAATCAAAGTCGATCCGCCTCATTTGGAAGGACGCGTGGCCATTTTGAAAGTGCACAGCGGCAAGCGGGAAGTGCCTCTGGCCAAGGATGTCGATTTCTATTCCATTGCCAGTGTGCTTGGCGGTCTGACAGGAGCGGATCTGGAAAACGTAGTCAACGAGACTGCGCTTTATGCCGATGAATTGGCCGAGGCGGAAGCAGAAAAGCTTCGATCTAAGGGTGGCTTGTCGGAGGATGAAATCAAAGTTGCGGTCAAAGCAAGCGTCAGTCAGGAAGACTTCTTTGAGGGGCTGTTGCGCCATCTCATGGGCGTCAAGACTGAAGTTTCTTTGACTTTCGAAGAAATCTTCAATACTGTGGTGCATGAAGCCGGCCATGCTTTAGGTATTGCCTACGAGGGATTCCTGGGGAGAACAGACGAGATCGTGCGCTTTATCGCAGTTGAACCAAGAGGGCGCTCCGGTGGATTGACTTTCAAAACACCAAGCCGGGATGCTTTTACCAAGACTCTCGACGACGTCGACGCGGATGCGGTCTGTGGATTTGGAGGAAGCGCTGCTCAGCTCGTTTTCTTGAACACTAAAGATTCAGGTCCCGACAATGACTTCGAGGTTGTAGCGGCAAACATCTACCGGGCAATCGGCCGCTGGTATGGTTCCGAAAAACTGGGGCCAATCTCTCTGGGGCAGCGCGGCATGACCAACTCTACAGAAATGGGTGCCGCTCAAAAGGACTTGATCGATGCTGAATGCAACCTCAAAACAAAAGTCCTTTACGCAAGAACCTGGTGGATAATGAATCTCTTTATCCGATCAGAAAGCGTCTGGACAATGTTTTGGGAATTGCTGGAAGGCAAGATCATGCGCGAAGATCGCTTTGCGGCCTTGTTTGCAGCGGCGATGAAGGAAATCGAAGCTCACCCGGAGTGGGCGAACGGCAGACTGGACGCGCTCATGGATAAGGTCAAAAAGGACCCCTACGGTTGGTCGGCCGACCCGCTTGACGAGGGGACTCGCGCATACTTGACGCAACGCATCGACGAATTGCGCACGCGCTATTTAGCTCTTTGCCAAGCCGCTCAAGACTCCTAAAAGTGATCGGTTAGTTTGATTGTAAAGGCGCCAGGGACGGTGTCTTTTCTTTAGATCTCGGAACCTCATCGTCGGTAGTGACTGGCAGTAGGCAGCTATGAAAATTTTGCTACAAGCAGTCTTTTCACGACATTCAAACGCGCAAAACTTTTTTCTTTTGGAGCATGATAATAGACCAGTCTAGTTTATTTAGCAACGCGGCATCGTCAGCAAGACAGATCTGGTCCGATTCATCGAACCTAATTTCATCGCTAGCCAATGACATGACGTCCATCCAGTCGACCGGATCGCGAGTGTCGGACCTGAGATCTGTGAGCGCTTCAGCGATGATGTTATCGGCGCGCTCCATTTTCGCGTCAAATCGAGCCAACCTTCTCGCCTGCGCCTCTTCTGCTTCGCGCCGACGGGCAGCCGCTTTCTGCTGTTTTCGAGCTTGCTCTTGCTGTTCCAGCCGGGCACCCAGCTCGAGGGCGCGCAGCCGATCGAAATCACTGAGATTTGCCGCAACTCTTACTTTTCCATAAGCCATCTCGGATTTCCTTTTCTGCTGCTTGCGATGTTCCGCCAGTAAAACGAGCGGAGCATGCGAAGTGGTGGGTGGCACCGATGAAGATTTCATATCGGAGGCTCAAGCAGACACAGGCAGACACTTCGGTGTTCACCTGCCAGAGGGTTCTGAAAACCGGGCTTCTAACCCCAAGCCCATACAATGAAACGAATCAATCGAAATCACTTTGTCAAAGTACTAGCAAGCAATTACGCTAACAAATCCTTGCTTGCCATAGTCCACTATCTTGCGGTCAGCCGTTACGATTGAAGCTGATTCGGCTATCGCAGTGGCCACTAG
>JADZFV010000085.1 GCA_020854255.1 Candidatus Melainabacteria bacterium
CTGGCGCGCGAGAATTTCTCGGTCCACACTATCGGCCGATTAGCACTCAATGGATTTGACGCGCTTTGAGCAACTTGAGTGTTCGCAGCACCTGGGCTCGATGCTCCAGTCTTCGGCACTTCCACCAATGATTTGACGTAGGTTCCGCGCCCCACGTGGCTTTCAATCAAACCCGCTTCGCTGAGCTCCAAATAAGCGCGCGACACAGTCGAGCGATCGATGTTCAACAATGACGCCAGTTCGCGATTGGTAGGCAGACGCGAGTCGATAGGCAGTTTGCCGGACTGAATCGCATCCTTTATAGAGCGAACAATTTGAAGGTAAAGATGGTCTCCACGCTTTTGCGTGTCATCTGCCGGCGAATCATGAGATACGAGCGATACAATATCCAGCCAATTCATGAGACAGACCTCAGTTTTCAGCGGACCAACCCAGCCAATTCAGACCTTTGAATGTCCAGTCGTTCATTACAGCGTCCTAATATTGGCGCCTTACAGCAACCAACCACTAAGAGGATATATCAGATTGGCTGGCGCGACAATCCAGCCAATTCAACTAAATTCAGCCAATTGGCTGGATGATTCAGCGGGGTCCGGACGCGCCCGCAAATCCAGGACGATTGCCAGAGACACTGCCCAGACAATGAATCCGAGCGAAAAACCGAGGAGAAGTTTGACAGACAGCGACAAGTCACCCAGGAATGCGACAAAAGTACCGGAGAAGCTCAGCAGCCAAACCGGCATGCCCACCCAGAACAGCCACTTGGGCAGTGACTTGGTCTGGAAAATGCCGATCGTCGCGGTCAACCCACCAACAGCGAACATAAGATTGGAAACAAGAATGAGTTGGCCCAACGCCTGATTGATAATCATCCAGGAAAGCTGAAGCAGGTCTTGCTTCAAATAGCTCGAATTCAGCTTCAATGAAACTGCCAGGTCGGACAAAACAACAAGCAGTGAAACCTGCGCATTCAAATCGACCGCGCAACCGATCAGTGAAAGCACGAGCCCAATCCGTGTCAACAAGCGCGCCCTCCTGTCGACAATGATATTAAGCATCAGGAAAAGGAGCACTTTTGATACGGACGAAAGTGCATTCAGCAGACAGGACAATCGCCATATCAGCTGATTATCGGCGACAAATCGCATCAGCTTTACAGGCGAGAATGCGATCAAGTCGCCAATGCGCACCACTTGTAAGGAGAGAAGAAGTGCAAACACGCTGACTACAGCCGATGCGACACAGAACCAGCCGACCAGGCGAAAATGCGCCCGGCCGGGCTGAACCAGCCCGAAATCTTCCTCGAGCTGAATATCTGTATTAGCGGTTTGGCTCAAGTACTTCCAGCCCGTGCAAGTAAGGACTGAGCACCTTGGGAATGATGACCGAACCGTCAGGCTGCTGGAAATTTTCCAGAATTGCAGCCAGAGTGCGTCCGATCGCCAGACCAGAACCATTCAAGGTATGCATATAACGTGGCTTTCCACCGTCTGCCGGACGATAACGCAAATTCGTACGGCGGGCCTGGAAGTCGCCAAAATTACTGCACGAACTGATTTCCCGATACTTATCTTGCCCGGGGAACCAGACCTCGAGATCGAAGCATTTCTTCGCAGAGAAGCCCATGTCGCCTGCGCACAGAAGCATGCGGCGATAGGGCACCTGCAAGGCTTCCAATATCGCTTCTGCATCCAAGGTCAGCTTTTCATGCTCTTCATCCGACTTTTCCGGCAGAGTGAATTTGACCAGCTCAACTTTGTTGAACTGATGCTGGCGGATGTAACCGCGTGTGTCTTTACCGGCGCTTCCCGCTTCACGCCTGAAATTCGGCGAATAAGCAGTGTGCTTTATCGGCAGATCCGCTTCTTCAATCACATCGTCGCGATAAAGATTCGTCACCGATACTTCCGATGTCGGCACGAGATAAAGCTCATCATCAGCGCATTTGTAGAAGTCACCTTCAAACTTCGGCAGTTGTCCGGTGCCCTGCATGCAAGTGCGATTGACAAGAATGGGAGGAAAAACTTCCCGGTATCCGCGCGAAGAATGAAAGTCGAGCATGAAATTCATCAATGCTCGCTCCATCTTGGCGCCGTTCTCCAAAAGCACCGTAAAGCGTGATTCCGCAAGCTTTACGCCGCGCTCAAAATCAAAAACTTTGAGTGCGGTGCCCAATTCCCAATGTTCTTTCGGACTGGCGATTTTGGGAATTTCTCCCCAGCGCTTTACCTCCACATTGCCGGTTTCATCGTGCCCATCAGGAACACTCGGATCAGGCATATTGGGAATTGCCATCAAAAGCTCATCGAGCCTGGCTTCAAGCTCTTGCTTTTCCTTGTCGATCGTTTCGAGGTTCGCTTTCAGCTCTTTAGATTCAGCTTTGAGCTTCTCTATATCTTCTTTGGCAATTTTTCCGGTCTTGAATTCACCGGAAATCTGGTTGCTGCGCGCACGCAAACCTTCCCATTCAGCAAGCTTTTTGCGGAATTGTCCGTCGACCTCGATGAGAGATCGCGTGGAGAGACCGCCATTGCGACGGGCGAGTGCCTTCTCTACTTTCTCCGCATCTTCTCTGATTAATCTAAGGTCTAACATGACTGAACTTTTTGCTCCCTTTATACGTCTATCTAATTACTTCATAAGAGTTTAAAAATAGCCGTTCACCATGCTTCCAGGCGTCCCCGGGGAAACTTGAAAGAACCCCAGTGAACAGACAACCGACCAGCAAAACTGGTCGGAAATTCCATTATAGAGGTACCTGTCCAAATAAGAGGATCGGACGATGAAATCGCCTAAAGCTTGTAACGAAGCAGATCTTTGGAAAAAACGCCTGGGAAAGTTCGGCGAGGAACTGGTCGCCAACGGACTCAGGCAACAGGGTTGGGAGATTGAAGCCAGCAATTGGAGAAACGGAAAAAGGGGCGAAATCGACATCATTGGTCGCGATCCGCACGGTATTCAAGTTTTCCTGGAAGTAAAGACTCGCTGCCTTTCCAGAACTCAAGCGGGGTTTCAAACAGCTGGTTTTGATTCGATTACTGAAAGAAAGAAGCAAAAGATCGTAACATCAGCACGATGTTATCTGGCCCAGCGCGGTTTGCTCAAAACCCAGTACCGCTTTGATGTTGTGGTCGTCACCTTCATTTGCCAACCGGAAAAAAGGGACCTGGAAGAGCTACCTGAGCCATTAATAACCCACGTCCAACAAGCAATCGGTGGATTCTAATCTTGGACTACGTGTTTATACGAAACATGCACCTCCACTTTGCGTAATTACACGAATGACATTGCGGCTTCCATTTTGTTAATGTGACAGTGTCTTCCCAGACCAAAACCTAAACCCACTTATCCAGCCCCACCGCCCCACTGGAGTGAGACATGTTCGCTTGGAAAGAAAAACGTGACACCGGCACCAAGATCGCCAAGATCTTGTCTGGACATGAGGAAACAGCAGGTGCAAATCGCCGCGCGATTGGACTGGTGCCTGTTCCCAAAGAACGCGAAATTCATGACGTCAACAAATCGAACGGACTGAAACATCAAAAGCTTTTAGTGTCCATTGAAGGAAACCATCAAACCTGCTGTCTCAGAGTGATTTCGCCATTTCATAAATCCAGAGCAGCGATTATGGTTTTCCGTGGACGTGTAATTGGATGCCTCTACGGCAACAAGAGACTGGGACACCAACTCTTCGGCGCCGACGCTCTTGAAAGAGCAGTAGCCGATCTGGGACATCCCGATAGTCTACTTGATGCATATATGCTGCCTGAAGATCTGGTGCTTGCTGCCGGTGCTCTATTCCACGGCAATTCACTGATGTTCGCGCCGGACCTTACCGCCGAGCAAGTCTTCGAAGCATCTTGCGAAAACCTCATGAGAAGCAACATGCCTGGCTGCATCGTAGTCAACAACCACCAGGACATGGCGGTTTGCATGGTGTACATCTTCGGCGGACACATCGTCGGCGTCTATTCGTTCACTGAAGGCTGGGTAGAAACCAGCTACGAATCCGGTCTCAAATACCTCACGCAAAATCGCGGCGGAAAAGTAATGGCGAGCATGCTGCCCTGCCACAACGTCGACGAAGTAATGCAACTGTCCATCAGTCTTTCCGGATTGGCCGACAGACCTGCCGAACAATTCGAAGGCTACGAAAGACCGAAAAGCATTGAAGAACTCTTGCTCGATTGCAGCGTTCCTGAAAATGAGCAGTTGCGCAACGCACTACAGACAAGGGAAATGAAAAAAGTACAATCGACTTCCGGTTCTCACCCACTGCCAAACAACGCTATGGTTGCCGTGGGCGGATTGAGCCCACTCAACATGTACGCCCGATAATAGACTCTCTGCTGGCTACCGTTTACGGGGCGCGTACAACAGGGGGCTCCTGAGTCTCCCTTCTCGTTTCTGTGTGTATTGTTTTACGATTCTGAAGCCGTCGCAGCAGCTGTCGCTGACTTGCGGAAAAAGATCCAGGAGACAAAGTAGAGCGCCGCGGCAACAGTGACGAGCGCGCTCACGCCGATGTATGTCGACAGGTATTCAAGCAAGGCGCCGAAAACCGCGCCCAGCAAGTTGAAAGCAAGACTGCGCCTGGGACTTTGCGATGAGCTAAAACTGGTCGAGAAAATCAAACCAGCCATGAACATCGGCAAACTGGTCACCAATGTGATCACTGCGTAGTTCAAAATTCCACTTTCGCCTTCGAGAAGTTGGCCGACAGGCACGATCCAACTGACGAGCAATGTGACAA